>JBGQJV010000060.1:0-20501 GCA_041499215.1 Gemmatimonadota bacterium
GAGGACCCCACCCTGCGGGAGGCCGCCCGGGAGGCGAGAGAACGGCTGATGGCCGTCGTCAGGGGGCTCAAACAGCACGCCGCGGCGGTGGTCCTGTGACCGCCGTCATCCGGATTGCCGTGCTGGGGCTGGTCCTGGCTGCGGCGGCAGCCCCCATGGTCGCGCAGGTCACGCCGCGCATGCGGCCGGCCGGGGTAACCGACTCCGCGATCAGCCGGGGCAAGGCGCTGTTCTACGGCGCGGCGCGGTGTGACCGCTGCCACGGCCTGGGAGGCCGGGGCACCCCATACGGCCCGGACCTGGCCGACGCGATCTGGTGGCACGGCCCGGGGAGCTACGAGTGGCTGGTTCGGGAGGTCTCACACGGTATTCCCTCGAACCTGACGGTCACGGGGGACCCGATGCCTGCGGCTGAACGGATGAATCTGAGTGAGGCCGAAGTGCGCGCCGTCGCGGCATACGTCTGGGCCATCAGTCACCCGGCCAAGCCACCGCTGGCGCGGGCGCCCGAGCCCAGCTGAAACCGCGGTGCCTCAGTGGAAAACGCCGAGATCGCACGGCTGTTTCGGGAACTGGCCGATCTGCTGGAGATCGAGGGCGCGAACCCATTCCGGGTCCGCGCCTACCGCACCGCCGCACGGACCGCCGAGACCCACGCGGAACCGCTGGCCGACCTGGCGAACCACCAACCGGACCGGCTGACCGAGCTCCCCGGTATCGGGGAGGACCTCGCCGCCAAGATTGTCGAGATCGTGACCACCGGCCGCCTCCGCCTGCTGGAGGAGACCACCTGCCGATTGCCGAAGGGCCTCGCCGCACTCATGCGGCTGCCGGGACTGGGCCCCAAGCGGGTACGGCAGTTGTTCGACCAGCTCGGAGTCGAGAGCCCTCGCGAGCTCGCCAAGGCGCTGAGCGCGGGGCGCGTGGGCACGCTGCGCGGCTTTGGCCCCCGCACCGAGGCGCGGCTCCGCACGGCCCTGGCCGAGCACCGGGACGACCGGCGCTTCCCGCTGCCCGTGGCCAGCCAATACGGGGAGACTCTGCTGGAGTGGCTGAAGCAGTCGCCCGGCGTCGCCGAAGCGGAGATAGCCGGGAGCTATCGCCGGCGGAAGGACACGGTCGGCGATCTCGACATCCTGGTCACTGCCCGCGCGGCCGATCCGGTGGTGAGGCACTTCGTCGAATATCCCGAGGTGGAGGAGATTCTAGCCCGCGGGCCGACCCGGGCCGCCATCCGGCTCCGGGCCGGCCTGCAGGTCGATCTGCGCGTACTCGACGCGGACAGCTTCGGGGCGGGCCTGTACTATTTCACCGGTTCGAAGTCGCACAACATCGCGGTGCGCCAGATGGCCCGGAGCCATGGCCTCAAGGTCAACGAGTACGGGGTCTGGCGCGGAGAAACCCGGCTGGCGGGACGGAGCGAGCGGGAGGTGGCCCGGGCCCTGGGGTTGCCCCTGATCCCTCCAGAACTCCGCGAAGACCGCGGCGAGCTGGAAGCGGCGCTCGCCGGGCACCTACCGAAGCTGGTCCAGCTCGACGACCTCAGGGGCGACCTGCAGAGCCACACCACCAGCAGCGATGGACGGGACACCCTGTCGGCCATGGCGGAGGCCGCCAAGGCGCTGGGGCACGAATACCTCGCCGTCACCGATCATACTCCCGCCCTCAGGGTCACCCGCGGGCTAGACCGGGAGGGGTTCCGGCGCCAGCGGAAGGCCATCGAGCGCTTCAACGCGAAATCCACTGGCCTCACTCTCCTCGCCGGAGCCGAGGTGGACATTCTGGCCGACGGCAGCCTGGACCTCGACGATGAAACCCTGTGGGCCCTCGATCTTGTCGTGGTCTCCCTGCACACCGCCCTGTCGCTTCCCCGACGGGAACAGACGCGCCGGGTGGTGCGGGCCCTGCAGCATCGCGCGGTGGACATTCTGGGACATCCGACCACCCGGCTGCTCGGCCAGCGTGCCGCGGCGCAGCTGGACCTGGACGAGGTCTACCGGGTGGCGGCCGACCATGGGGTGATTCTCGAAGTGAACGCTCAGCCCGACCGGCTGGATCTCGATGATCTGGCCTGCCAGGCGGCGATCCGCCAAGGGGTGTGCCTTGCGGTGTCCACTGACGCGCACGCCACCGGGGAGCTCGGGTTCCTGCGATGGGGTGTGGATCAGGCACGGCGAGGCTGGGCCACCAAGGACGACGTGGTGAACACCCGCTCCCTGTCGGCACTGCTGCCGCTGTTGCACCGCGCGCGGTCGCCGGGTGGAGCACCGGCTACGGCGAGGCAATCCCCGGGAACGCCAAGGGCCGGGCAAGCCCGGCCCACACTCAAGGGGCGGACAAGCCGCAACAGGCGACTCGCCAGCCCACCAATCCCGGCCTAAATTCGCCTCTACAGCGCTGGTACCACGCGGTTCTCCCGGCTCCGGCGCACCAGGGCGTGCACGTCGAACTCCGTGGTATGCGCGAACGACGGGTCGCGCACCTGGGTATCGTGGCACTCGGGCTCATACAGCATGATTCGTTCATCTACCACGCCCCTCAGGGCCTGGCACAAGTCGGCGCTGGCCGTGGGGGTGGCGAAAAACAGGCGGGCCACCCCGAACTGACGGAGCGCCGTTGCGGCACCAACAACCAGGACGGCCTCAGAGGCCCCGTCATCAACCAGGACCACCGCACGATCCTTGAGTGGCAAGGCTTTCTCGTTGCCCCGCCAGGCCGCTGCCACCCGGTCCACCTCCAGCCGGGCCAGTTCGATTAGCCCGTCGACATAGTCCCGCGGCAACCCGAGGGTGCGTATCCGATCCTCCAGCAGCACGGTCGCCCCGTCCGCGACCGCGCCAAAGGTCGACCTGGGCCGACCGGGCACCTCGAGACGGGTTGTGGCGATGATATCGAGCGGCGCACCCAGCACTCGCGCGATCTCTCCCGCGACCCGGGCCCCTCCTGGGGAGAGGGCGAGCACCAGCGGGATTTCCCGGACGACGAGTGACACGCCCTCGGCCAGGCGGCGTCCCGCTTCTTCCTGGGACAGGACGACCATGTAGACCTCCATAAGGTTCCGACGTTAATGTGTCTCCGGCAGCATGAGCGAAGTGTGAAGAGGCGGTTATAGAGATGCCCGAGATCCACCCGATCTTCGTGTTCGAGGTCGCCCTGGCCGTCGACCTCGACGCCGCCGAACGGAGCCTTGCGGGCGCCGAACGCCAGACCTTCCGCCACCGGGGAAGGGCCACATCGTTCTTCCGCTACCGCCCTGCCCCCCTCCGCGTCTCTCAGGAAGGGGCCGTCCTCAGCGTGGATCGTTGGCGAACCGAGCCGCGCGTCGACCTGGTACTGTACGACTTCGGCGCGGTGTCGGTCGCCTATCACGTCGACGTGCCCGGGGATCTGGCTGAACTCCAGGCGGGGAGCACCGCGCTGAGACGGTCGGAGACGCTCCGTCAGGACGCCCGGCTCCGGGTCGACGCCCTGCTGCAGTCGGTGGCGGGTACCGCCCAGAAACCTCGGGTGGCCGACTTCACCGAGGACTACACCATCATCGGCATGCGCGAGGGTGTCGACGCACCGACCGCTCAGTCCTTCTGCGACGCCAACGTCGAGCGGATCGCCCAGATTCTCCGGCCCGATGCGGGCGGGGTCTCGGCCGAGGAGATCGTCGCGGCGACCGAGATCCGGATCTCCTTCGGGCCGCGGGACGTGACGATCGTCGACTGGGATGCCGCGTTCGTGGTGGATCCCGATCCGGAGGACGTCCGGGCGGTGCTGGAGTTCGCCAACGTGCAGCTGCTCGAAATGCGCTGGCTCGATCTGCAGCTCGACCTGGCCATCGAACGCTCCTACCAGCTGCTCACTCCGGCCCCCGGCTGGCGTCGGTTCGGGACCAGGAGCATCACCGGAGACGTCCGGCGGGTCGCCGAGCTCCAACTGGAGAGCGCGGTGCTGCTGGAACGGGTGACCAACGCTCTCAAGGTCTTCGGGGAGGAATACCTGGCCCGGATCTACCGGCTGGCCGCCCACCGATTCCAGCTCGCGGAGCTCGAGACCGCGATCAGCCAGAAGCTGGCCACGATCGAAAGCATCTACCAGAAACTCTCCGACCGCGCCGCGGCCACTCGAATGGAGACCCTCGAATGGGTGGTGATTATCCTGATTGCCCTGGAGATCGTGCTGGGAATCGTGGGCAGGGCCTGAGCCATCAGCCGTCAGCCCGTCAGCCGTCAGCCGTGAGCGGTGAGCCGTGGCCGTGAGCCTTTGGCAGTTGGCTGACGGCTGATGGCTGACGGCTGAGGGGCTGCCCTCCAGCCAGGCCTTAACTCCCCGACCCAATGCCCGTTCTATCCCGCTGGTTCATCAAAGCCGGTTTCCTGGCGCTGGGCACTGCCCTGCTGCTCGAGCTGCTGCAGCTCAGGCCCGCCGGCATGCTCGCGCGGCTGCCCGATTCCGTGGTCCGCCTCGCCACCATTCACCTGCTCACCGTCGGATGGCTGCTCCAGCTCATCATCGGGGTGGCGTTCTGGATGTTCCCCCGTCACCCGACCTCCCCGCCCCGGGGGGACGTACGCTACGGCTGGTGGGCATTCGGCCTCCTGAACACCGGCCTTCTGCTCAGGCTCCTGGGTGAGCCGTGGCGGCTGGGCTTCTCCGGCCCGGCATGGCCGCTGGTCGCCGCCGGCCTGCTGCAGCTGGCGGGAGTGGCGTCGGCCCTCGCCCTCCTCTGGCCCCGTATCCGGGCGACGGGGAGCTGATGCCCAGCATCTCGGTGTGGCTGCTCCGGGTGTCGCTGATCGCGCTCCTCACGGGTGCCGCCCTCGGCGCGTGGCTGCTCGGCGCCGAACCCTGGGCCTCCGCCTGGTTGCCCCGCCTCCGTGCCGTGCACGTTCACCTGATGCTCTTCGGCTGGCTGATGCCGTTCGTCCTGGGTACCGCGTTCTGGATTCTCCCTCGGCATGTCAGTGGAGAAGGCCGGGGTCCGGTCCGACTCGCGAGCGGCGCAACCTGGCTCATCGGA
This sequence comes from Gemmatimonadota bacterium, assembly GCA_041499215.1. Classification (GTDB taxonomy): domain Bacteria; phylum Gemmatimonadota; class Gemmatimonadetes; order Gemmatimonadales; family GWC2-71-9; genus JADJOM01. The sequence goes on from JBGQJV010000060.1 coordinate 5,009, forward strand.
GCCGGGATTCTCATTGCGCCGCTGGGGGCCCTCGTGGCATCACCAGGCCTCGCCAACGGCGGGCTCGCCTGCACCATTCTGGGGGGAGGGCTGTTCCTGCGGCTCCTGTGGCCGCGGGTGAGGGCGTTCGGACCGGGGCCGTGAGGGTGGGGAGGCGGTAAGGCCGGGAGATTTCCGCCGTTTCCGCCGTTTCTGCCTCTGGCCTCACTTCGTCAAATCGGCCACCGTCGTCTCGCGGAAGAAGGTCGCGGTGCGCTCCGAAACGGCCTTCCACCGGGCGTGGGCCGCGCAGCCGGAGTGATCGCTGCACACCGGCCGACCGAGGATGCAGACGCGCCGACCAGAGACGTCATCGAACGGCGAGACGACTTCGAGCAACGTGATCCGCTCGGCCGAGCGGGCCAGACGGAACCCGCCGAGTTTGCCCCGGTTCGAATCGAGCACCCCCGCCCGTGCCAGCAGATGGAGGGTCTTGGAGAGGTAGTTCTGGGGGATGTCCAGCTCCCCGGCAAGGCGGGCCGCCCCGAGCGGCTGGCCTTCAGGCTGAGCCGCGAGGGCGAGCACCGCCCGCAAGGCGTATTCAGCAGTCTGCGACAGCACCGCCCCTCCGATTGCGCCGGCGTGAAGAACCGTTAATGCCGCATAATATCATATGTTCATGGGAATATCAACAGATTTCTTGCGCACCGCCCGGGGGTTCTCCCATGAGGCGTCCAGAAATGGGCATGAAACGCTCTTCACCGCGCGTTCAGCCTTGCGTGCTGAAGGGAGGCATAGACTCGTCGCGCGTCTGGCACACCGTTCGGAGTCCGCCCCCGCCTTCGAACGGCAGCCCGGGCCTTCACCCGTACTCGCAAGGAGCAGACATGTGTCGTCGGTCGGTTGTCATGATCTCACTGCTCGCTGTATCGCTGGTCGCTGCCGGCTGTGGCGGGGGCAAGACCGACCAGGCCCCGGCGGCGGGCGGCGCGCCCCCGGCCACGGCCGACGGCGGCCTGACCCCCTTCGAGCAGGAGAACGGGATCGGACCCATCAAGCAGGCGATCGAGCTGGGCCCGGTCGACCACGAGAAGGCCGAGAAGGGCAAGACGCTGTTCGAGGCCAAGTGCGTGCTCTGCCACAAGATGACCGAGCGGTACGTGGGGCCCGCCCTGGGCGAGGTGACCCAGCGGCGCACCGCGGCCTACATCATGAACATGGTCCTGAACCCCGAGGAGATGTACACCAAGCACCCGGTGGCCCATCAGCTCCTCGCCGAGCACATGACCCAGATGCCCAACCTCGGCCTGACGCAGGACCAGGCCCGCGAGGTCGTGGAATACCTTCGTACCCAGACACCGACCAAGGCCGGCTCGTGAGACCCGGCACAGGAGATCCGATCATGTCCCGTTTCTCGATTGGCCCCCATTCCATCGGCCGGATATGCCTGTTTGCGGCCTTGCTGATCACATCGGGTTGCGCCAAATCTGCTGCGCCGGTGGGTGGCACCGGTGACGCCGCTTCCAGGGTGTACGTCGCCCCCGGCCAGTACGATGAGTTCTACATGTTCGCCTCCGGCGGGTACTCCGGACAAGTTAGCGTCTACGGCCTGCCCTCGGGCCGTCTGCTCCGGGTGATCCCGGTCTTCTCCCAGGACCCGGAGAAGGCCTACGGCTACAGCGAGCAGTCCAAGCCGATGTTCAACACCAGCTACGGCTTCGTGCCGTGGGACGATGCCCACCATCCCTCACTGTCCAAGACCGACGGGATGAACGACGGGCGCTGGCTGTTCATCAACGGCAACAACACGCCGCGGGTCGCGCGGATCGACCTGGCGGAGATGAACACCAAGGAGATCATCGAAATCCCGAACGCGGCGGGGAACCACGCCTCTCCGTTCGTGACCCAGGGCACCGAATATTTGGTGACCGCCACCCGGTTCAGCGTCCCGACCCCGCAGAAGGACGTGTCAATCTCGACCTTCAAGGAGAACTTCACCGGCCAGATCGGCTTCGTCGCGGTGGATCCGACCACCGGCAAGATGTCGCTGGCCTTCCAGATCCACATGCCGGGCTACGACTACGATCTCGCCCGGCCGGGCAAGGGTCCGTCGCATGGCTGGGCGTTCTTCACCACCTACAACACTGAGCAGGCCAGTACCCTGCTGGAGCGGAACGCGTCGCAGAACGACAAGGACTTCATCACCGCGGTGAACTGGAAGCAGGCGGAGCAGTGCGTCGCGCAGGGCAAGGCCAAGACCTGGCCGACCCGGTACGCCCACAACTGGGTGGACGACGCCGACGTGGCCCACTCCGAGATGCTCACCGGCGAGAAGGTCCTGGAGCCGGCCGACTGCCCGGGCATGGTCTACTTCCTGCCGACGCCGAAGTCCCCGCACGGGGTGGATGTGGATCCGACCGGCGAGTACATCGTCGGCGGCGGCAAGCTGGCCACGGTGATTCCGGTCCACTCCTTCAGCAAGATGCAGAAGGCCATCGCCGAGAAGGCCTTCGAGAAGGAGATCGGGGGGATCCCGGTCCTCAAGTATGAGTCGGTCAACTACTGCGAAGTGGCGAATCCGGGCCTCGGCCCCCTGCACGACGAGTTCGACGACAAGGGCAACGTGTACACTTCCGTCTTCATCTCCTCGGAGATCGTGAAGTGGAACCTGAAGGACTGCAAGGTCGTGGATCGGATCCCGGTGTACTACTCGATCGGGCATCTGCTCGTCCCGGGCGGCGACACCCGCAAGCCGGACGGGAAGTACGTGATCGCGCTCAACAAGATCACCAAGGACCGCTATCTGCCCACCGGACCGGAGCTCGCCCAGTCGGCCCAGCTGATCGATATCACGGGCGACAAGATGAAGCTGCTGCTCGACTTCCCGACCATCGGCGAGCCGCACTACGCCCAGGCAATTCTGGCGTCGGCCATCAAGGACAAGCAGATCCGGACCTTCGCCCTGGCGGAGAACAAGGACCCGTTCGTGACCCGGACCGAGAAAGACGCCCGGGTGGAGCGGAAGGGAAACGTGGTCCACATCTACATGACCGCGATCCGCAGCCACTTCGTCCCGGACAACATCGAGGGCATCCAGGTGGGAGACAGCGTGTACTGGCACGTGACCAATCTCGAGCAGGACTGGGACGTGCCCCACGGCTTTGCCGTCACCGGCGCCAACACCTCCGAGCTGCTGGTCATGCCCGGCCAGACTCGGACCATCGCGTGGATTCCGGACCGGACCGGGGTGTACCCGTTCTACTGCACCGATTTCTGCTCGGCGCTGCACCAGGAGATGCAGGGTTACATCCGGATCTCGCCCAAAGGGGCGGGAGTCCAGATCTCCTACAATACCCCGAAGTGAACTGAACCGGTGTGGGGAGGGGCGCGCCGCTCCTCCCCCACCCCACGGCAGGAATCGATCATGTCCCGTTCGTCCCGCCTGTGGCTGGCCGTCGCCGCGCTCTCCCTGGCCCTGGTCTATTGGCAGCCCCTGTGGCACGTCGGGCTCAAGGCCCCACAGTATCCCGAGGGACTGGGGTTGTATATCGGGGTCAACCGGATCGTGGGCGTGCAGCCGCAGGATCTGGGGAGCATCAACGGCCTCAACCACTACATCGGGATGAAGCGCATCACCCCTGCCGACATTCCGGAGCTGCGCTTCATGCCCTGGCTGGTGGCGGGCCTGATCGGCTTTGGGTTGGTCGCAGCCCTGTCGGGCAGGCGGCCGCTCCTGTACGCCTGGGTGGGGCTGTTCGCGGCGGGGGCGGTGGCGGGGCTCGCGGACTTCTACCGCTGGGGCTACGATTACGGTCACAATCTGGATCCTCAGGCGATCATCAAGATCCCCGGCATGAGCTACCAACCACCACTCCTGGGCTCGAAGCAGCTGCTCAACTTCTACGCGACCTCGTGGCCCGCCGCGGGTGGCTGGATCCTGATCGCCGCCCTCGGCATCGGGGTGGCACTGTCGGCCCGGGAACTCCGGAAGACCCGCAGCATCCTCGCCACCGCGCCCTCCCTCCTGGCGGCCTGATGCGAAGCCGCCGGCCGGCATCGCGGGTCCTGGCTGGGGGCGGGGGTTACCCCGCCCTCTGGCTTCTGGGCCTGTTGCTGGCCTGCGGAGCGCGCGGACCCCGCGCCATCGCCTTCGGCGAGGAAACCTGCAGCCACTGCCACATGACGGTGGTCGATCCCCGCTTCTCCGCCCAGGTCACCACCCGGACTGGCAAGACCTACGTCTTCGACGACCTCGGATGCCTCGCCAACTGGCTCCGGGAGGAGCCGGTGCCGATCGCCTCCACCTGGGTGTGGAGCATGACGCCGGGCGAGGGTTGGATACCGGCGGCGGAGGCGGTCTACGTGCAGAGCGACAGCCTGCATACGCCGATGGGAAGCGGGCTCGCCGCGTTTGGGCGAGGGCCGGCGGCCGACAGCCTCCGCGTCCGGCTGGCCGGCCGGCTGGTGGCCTGGGACGAGATTCTGGCCGCTCCGCACGCCCACCGCCCCACGCCCGCGTCCTGATGCTTCCGCTCCTCCTGGCGCTCAGCCTCGGGGCCTCGCGCACGCTGGTCGTCGCCCCGGGCACCGCGCTTCCTTCGATCACGGCCGCGCTGGCCATCGCCGCCGACGGTGACACGATCGTCGTCCGGCCGGGTGACTACCGCGAGCCGGAACTGCTCATCTCCCGGCGGATCACCCTCCGGGGCGAGGGGTGGCCTGTGCTCCACGGGGGTGACCACCAGATCCTGACCGTCACCGCAGACAGTGTCACGATCACCGGCCTGGTCCTGCGGGATGTGGCGCCGAGCAGCACCGACGACCGGGCGGCCATCAAGGTGCGCGAGGCACGGGGCTGCCGGATCGAGAACAACACCTTGCTGGACACCTTCTTCGGCATATACCTGGCCAAGGTGACGGGCTGTATCGTGCGGGGTAATCGTGTACGGGGCAGCGGCACGACCGAGGTGCTCTCCGGGAACGCGATCCACTCCTGGAGCTCGGAAGACCTGCTGATCGAGGACAACCTGGTCGGGGGGCACCGCGACGGGATCTACTTCGAATTCACGACCCGGGCGGTGGTCCGGCACAACACCAGCACCGGGCAGCTGCGGTACGGGCTCCACTTCATGTTCTCCAACGACTGCAGCTACCTGGATAACACCTTCGCCAGCAATCGCGCCGGGGTGGCGGTGATGTACAGCCGCGACGTCGTCATGACCGGGAACCACTTCGTGCGGAGCTGGGGCAGCTCCGCGTACGGGCTGCTGCTCAAGGACATCAGCGACAGCCGGCTCACCGGCAACCGGTTCGAGCGGAACACCGTGGGGCTCTATGCGGAGGGAACCAACCGCGTGGAGGTGACGGGGAACCAGTTCCTGGGGAACGGCTGGGGAGTCCAGGTGATGGCCGACGCCCAGCGCACCATCTTTCGCCGGAACCGTTTCGAGGGCAATTCGTTCGACGTCAGCACCAACAGCGTGAACGCGGCCAGCGAGTTTTCCGGGAACTACTGGGACCGCTACAACGGGTACGATCTCAACCGGGACGGCTACGGGGACGTGCCCTTCGCCCCCGTGCGGCTGTTCGCGCTGGTGGTCCAGCAGAACGAGCCGGCGCTGATCCTGCTCCGGAGCCTGTTCGTCTCCCTGCTGGATGCGGCGGAGCGGGTGGCCCCGGTGCTGACCCCGGCGACGATGGTCGACCGGCGGCCGTTGATGCGCTGGCCCGGGCCGGCCGGGACCGGGACAGACAAATGACCACTCCGGTTCCCGCCATCCTCGCCGAGGGGCTGACCAAGCGCTTTGGCCGGCTGGAAGTCCTGCGAGGAATCGACCTGGCGGTCCCGGCGGGACGGATCACCGGTCTGGTCGGACCCAACGCCGCCGGCAAGACCACGTTCATCAAGGCGGTGCTCGGACTGGTCCGCCCGGATCAAGGCAGCCTCGCGGTTCTCGGCCACCGGGTAAACGGGGATGAGCGCTATCGCCGCCAGGTGGGCTACATGCCCCAGGCGGCCAGCTTCCCGGAGAACCTCACCGGCCGGGAGGTCCTGGCAATGGTGCGCGACCTCCGGGGTGCCGCCGTGGCCTCGGACACCACCCTGCTGGAGCAGTTCCAACTGGAGCCCGAGCTGGGCAAGCCGGTGCGGACGCTCTCGGGCGGCACCCGGCAAAAGCTCTCCGCCCTGGTCGCGTTCCTGTTCCAGCCCGACCTGCTGGTGCTGGACGAGCCGACCGCCGGGCTGGATCCGGTGGCCAGCGGAATCTTCAAGGAGAAGCTCGCCGAAACGCGTGAGCGGGGAACCACCGTGCTGCTGGCGTCGCACACCCTGGCGGAGCTGGAGGAGGTCGCCGACGACATCGTCTTCCTGCTGGACGGAAGAGTACGGTTTCACGGTCCAATCGAAGAGCTCCGTAGACTCACCGGCTTCGCCCGGCTGGAGCGGGCGGTGGCCGCGCTGATGCGGGGGGACGCGGCGTCATGAGGACGGCGTGCAAGATCCTGGGCTACCAGCTCCGCGACATCGCCCGCAACCGGTGGATCATCGCGTACGCCGTCGTGCTGCTGGCCCTGACGGAGGCGCTGTTCCGGCTGGGGGGCGATGGCTCACGGGTGGTGCTGAGCCTGCTCAACGTGGTGCTCATCCTGGTCCCGCTGGTGGCCCTCACTTTCGGCACGCTGTACCTCTACAACGCCCGCGAATTCATCGAGCTGCTGCTGGCCCAGCCGGTGGGGCGCGGATCGATGTTCGCCGGCCTCTGGGGTGGGCTGGTGCTGCCGCTGGCGGGGGCGCTGCTGCTCGGCGTGGGGCTGCCGTTCCTGTTTCATGCCCGTGACGGCGTCGTGCCGCTGCGCTCGCTGCTGATCCTGCTGGCCACGGGGACCCTGCTCACCTCCGCGTTCACCGCCCTGGCTTTCCTTCTGGCTCTGAGGTTCGACGACCGGGCCCGTGGATTCGGCGCGGCGCTCCTGGTGTGGCTGATGTGTGCGGTGGTGTACGACGGGGTGGTTCTGCTGGTCGTGGCGCTGTTCGCGGACTACCCGTTGGAGACTCCGCTCCTGGTCCTCATGCTGCTCAATCCCCTGGACCTGGGCCGGGTTCTGCTGTTGCTGGACCTCGATGTGGCAGCGCTGCTGGGCTATACCGGGGCGGTGTTCCAGCACTTCCTGGGCACGGCGCTCGGGATGGGGGTGGCGACGCTGGCTTTGCTGGCATGGACCGCGTTGCCGCTGGCGCTGGGAGCTCGGCGGTTTGCTCGGAGGGACTTCTAGCCGACGGCGTCCGCTCCGGCCGCCGGACACCACCTCCCTACATCGACACGCTGTCGGGACCGCGGTAGATCCGGAAGGCGAACCGCTGGTGCACCAGCTGGCGGACCTTCCGGAGATTGCGCCAGGCGGGCCGGAACAGGGCTCCCGCCAGGGCAGTCTCCACCGACGCGCTGAAATCCTCGTGCGAGCTGCTGAGGATCTTGACGGTGCTTAGATCGACCCGGCCGGTAGTATCCACCACGAATTCGGCCTCCACACTGCCTTCCACTCCGCCCTGGAGCAGCCTCTGGGGATACAGGGGCGCGGAGCTCGGATAGCGCACCACCTCGGAATCCACCGCCAGCACGCTGAAGACTGAATCCAACCGGATCGTTGTCCGGCCCGGGGGCGCCACGCCCAGTTTCGCCTCGGGCTTCCGGGGTATGCCAACCCCGCCGGGCAGGCTGCTCGGAATCCGAATCTCAGCACCCTGGTGAACGCCTTCCGGTGCCGGGATAGGCATCCGCAACTCCCGGGGACTCTCCGGCTGGCGGTCCGGTGCATACAGGTAAAGCGCGGGGAGAATCTGGGACATTTCGCGGAAGACCGGCGGTCCAGCCTGCCACAGGATCAGGATCACGAAGACCCCATGGGCCACCGTGCTGACCACGGTGGCGAGGCCGCTCTGGGCATGTCCTGGAGCTGGGGAAGTGGGAAGGGGTCCCATCACCCTGTGGGACGACGGCCGTGCCCCGGCCTGCACAGCGGAGGGGCTGTTGGCCGCCGGCCCCTCTGGCCCGGCAGCGGGGAGGGCCGCATACTGTGGCTGGGTCTCCGGTTCCGAAGCCCCGCCGGGCCGGCCCCGGATCTCCGCCCACTGGTCCCCGTCACCCCCACGGAGGTCACATGGCATCGAGCCTCACCGGTCGTGTCAAGAAGCTCACTTGGACCGATTTCGGCACTCCCGTTCCCAAGCCCAAGCCGGCGCCCGGCGGCACGGCCGTCGCGGCGCACACCGAAACTCTTGCTCCGATCACGTATGGCTGGGCCAGCGCGGGCAAGTCGTTTACCCTGTCCGACAACGTTACGGTAGCGATCCAGTTCGTGGCAAACAAGAGCTGGGTGGCGGACTGGGTCTTCAACGAGCCCCAAAAGTTCCAGGATGACCTCCTCAAGCACGAGCAGGGCCACTACGACATCACGGCACTCATGGCCCGGGACATGTTCATCGAGATCATGCAGCTCAAGAGCCAGACCTTCAAGAGCAAGGCCGAGCTGGACGCGGCGGTGGCCGCGGTCGTCGCCGCCCACAAGTTCCAGCCGGTGCACAACAAGTACGACGAAAAGACCGAGACCAACCACGGGATGAACGAGCCGCAGCAGAAGGCCTGGGACGCGCTGTTCCAGAAGGCCTGGAATACTCCCCGGAGTCCGGCGGTCAGCGCACCGGACGGGACGGCCTACAAGATGCGTCTGCTCGACGTGCTCAAGGCGGGGGGCAAGTCGCCCTAGCTGATCGTGCGCCGGACGAAGGCGCGGACACCGATGCCGCCGAGAAGGAGAGTGGCCCCGGTGAGGGCGCCGAGAAATGCCAGGGTGGGCATGTGAGGAAGATCGGGGGTGAGCGCGGCGCGGAGGCCCTCGCTCATATAGACCAGCGGATTGACGAGGACCAGGACCTGCAGCCAGCGGATCGAATGGAGCATCGCCCAGGGGTAGTAGACGCAGCCGAGGAAGGTGATCGGCACCACGACCAGGGCGAACATGAGGCCGATCTGCTGGGGCCGTACGATGGTGCCCAGCGCCAGGCCCAGCGCGCCTGAGGTGAGACTGGCCAGCAGGATCACGCCAACCAGCAGGGGCCAGTTTGCCACCCGGATGGTGACCTCGGTGGCCGGCACGATGTAGACCAGTGGAAACACCACCGCTCCGGCCAGGATCCCCTGGGCGGCCCCGAACAGCAGCTTCTCGATGGCGACCAGCTCAACCGGAAGGGGCGCCAGCACCCGGTCCTCGATTTCCCGGGTGGCGCCCAGCTCCAGTGACAGCGGGAGTGCCACCGCCGAGATTCCCTGGAACACCATCCCCACCGCTACCAGACCCGGAACGATGATGGTGGCGTAGCTGACCCCCGCGGCGCCGGTCTGCACTCCCTGCCCGATGCGGGGCAGCACGTAGGTGAAGATGAACACGAACAGGAGCGGGTTCATCACCGTGCGGGTGACAAACGGAGCCAGGTTCCGCCGCAGGACCGTCAGGTCCCGCAGCACCATGCCCCACAGGGCGGCGGCGTAGCCGCGGAACCGGCCCGGATCACTCACGCAGATCCCTGCCCGTCAGCTTGATGAACACCGTCTCCAGCGTCGGCTCCGTGATGGCGACATCCTGCAGCCCATAGGGTATCGCCACCTCGACCAGGCTGGAGATAAGACCGTCGCGGCCCTGGGCCAGCACCCGGAGGCCGCCGGGGACCTCGTCCACCTCGCCGACCCCGGGCAGACCCCGGAGCGCGGCGAGAAGCGCGGCATCGGTACGCGTCAGCCGCACCTGGATCACGGTCCCCGCGCCCACCGTCCGCTTGAGCTCCGCCGGGGTGCCGGTCACCAGCACCCGCCCGTGGTCGATGATCGCGACCCGGTCGCTCAGCCGGTCGGCCTCTTCCATATAGTGGGTGGTGAGCAGGACCGTGAGGCCGTCCCGCCGGAGCTCCGCCACCAGCTCCCACAGCGCCAGACGGCTCTGCGGATCCAGGCCGGCGGTCGGCTCGTCGAGGAAGAGGATGTGAGGCCGATGCGCGACCGCGCGGGCGATCTGTACCCGCTGCGCCAGTCCGCCGGAGAGCGTGAGCGGCAGCGCGCCGGCCCGGTCGGTCAGACGCAGCCGCTGCAACAGCTCATCCGCGCGGGCCCGGGCTTCGCTCGCGGAGAAGCCGAAGAATCGGCAATGGAAATAGAGATTCTCGTGCAGGGTGCACGCCCGGTCGAGCGTGTTCTGCTGGGTGACTACCCCGATGCGGCGCTTCACCGCGGCCGGTTCGGCCCGCACATCGAGTCCTTCGACCAGGACCCGGCCGCTGGAGGCTCGTACTCGGGTGGTGCACACTCCCACCGTGGTGGTCTTGCCCGCTCCGTTGGGTCCCAGCAGGCCGAAGATCTCGCCCGGCCGGACCTCGAGATCGACGCCGTCCAGCGCGGTGATTTCGGGAGGGCCCGGATAGCGCTTGGCGAGCCGCTCGACGACCAGCGCTCCCGACACGGGCTACCGGCGGGCCCGCCCCGCGACGTAGGCGGCGCGGGCGGCAGTGACGGTATCGACCAGCGGCGCCGGGTCGAACCGCACTGGATCGGTGCAGGGCAGCCCGGTCTCCCGGGTCACCGCCTCACATGCCGTCCGGGCCGGCGCCTCGTCCAGGTCGTAGGTATTGAGGGAGATGGCGATGGTCCGGGTAGGATGCACGAACCCGGCTACCGATTCGTATAGCCGCACGTATTCCGACAACGGTGGGATCTTGAGCCAGGCGGCCTTGCGATAGTCGCCGATGTACTCGCGTGAGGCCTGGTGGCAGAGGATCAGCGCGTCGGGGCAGGAGCCGTGCAGCAGGCCGCAGGTGACCCCCGAGTAGCCGGGGTGATTGAGGCTCCCCTGCCCCTCCACCAGCACGACGTCCGCGTTCTTGCTGCCTTCCAGCACCAGCCACTCGGCGGCGCCGGCGATGAAGTCGGCTACCACCGCATCCACGGCGATACCCCAGCCTTCGATCATGATGCCGGTCTGGCCAGTGGCCACGAACCGGGTGCGGAGACCCCGCTGGTTGAGCAGCCGGGTGATCTGCAGCTGGCTGGTCATCTTGCCGACATTGCAGTCGGTACCCACCGTCAGGATCACGAACGGCTCGACCGCCTTGGCCTTGCCCGACGCGACCGGCAGGTCGGCGGGGGGGCGGCGAAGGTCGTGGATTTCGGTGCCTCGCTGGCGGGCGCGCTCCGCCAGGGCCGGATCGTTCGCGAGGAAAGTGTGCAGGCCGCTCCAGAGCGAGCAGCCGGCGTCGATCGCATCCAGGAGCCACTGGCGCCACTCGTCGGGCAGCTTTCCGCCCACCGGGGCGATCCCCACCAGCACCGCGTCAGGCTTTCGGGCGAGCCCCTCCCGCATGCTGCCGACCACCGGAATGGCTCCCCCGAAGCCGAGCACCTCTGCCACGGTCATGCCCGCGGCCGCACGATCCACGACCGCCACGACTCGATCGGGGAGGTAGCGGATCACGGAGTTGGCGGTCTTGGAGGTGAGGGGGCCGAATTCGCCGTCGGCGAGGATGAGGTATCTGTGTCCGTGCATGGAGTCATTGGCCATTGGCCGTTGGCCGCTGGCCGTAGTCCGTTCTCTGAGTAGGTCTCGGGTCCCGAGAGCCGGCGGAAAGTAACCGGCGGCGAGGCTGCCGCCAAGCAAAGCGGGGCCGGCGCGATGCCTGGCCCCGCTCCTGCCAACAGCCGACGGCCAATGGCCCTCTGCCGCTAGCCCTTCTTCTCCTCCTCGTGATCGTCCACCAACTCGGCCTCCACCGTCTCGCCCTTGCCGAGCTGCTTGGCCGGCCCGCCGCCGCCGGCGCCGAGCAGCCCCATGCGGGCCTTGAGCTCGAGCAGCTGCTGGTCCGGGGCGCCCTTGTACTCCAGGGCCTGGAACTGTTGCATCAGCTGGTCGCCCTCGAACTCGTTGTGCAGCTCGGCGGCGGCGATGGCCTTCCGCTCCTGCTGCTCGATCTTCTCGGTCATCCGCTCGAACGACTCGAACGCAGACTTGTCGGACATCCCCGACATGGTCTCCTGGATGCGCTGCTGGGCCTCCGCGCGGCGCGCCCGGGCGATGAGGATGTTCTTCTTGCGCTTGGCTTCCTCGATCTTGTCGTTGAGCTGCCGGAGCGACGCCTTCAGCGCCTCGGTCTCGGCCTTGTGCTTGACCCAGGTCTCGTGCAGCTGCTGAGCGCCCTGCATGGCCTCGTTGTAGCGCAGCAGGGCCTGCTTGGCCAGATCGTCGCGGCCCTCCTGCACCGCGAGCATGGCGCGCCGCTCCCAGTCCTCCGCCTGTTTCTTCATGGCCTCGGCGTCGGCCTGAAGCTTCTTCTCGTCCGCGATCGCGGAGGCGACCTGCTGCTTGGCCTTGGCCAGCTGGCCTTTCATGTCGCCGATCAGCTGGTTGAGCATCTTCTCGGGGTTTTCAGCCCGAGAGATCAGGTCATTGATGTTCGACCGGATCATCGTCGAGAGACGGTCAAAGATCCCCATGCGGAGTTACTCCCGGTACGGCGCCAGCGCGCCCAGATGCGTGGCCAGCGCGAGCGTCAGCGAATCGAAGCTCGCCTCGAATTCGGAGAAATCCAGGTTCTCCAGCTCCAGCGTGTCCACCAGCACCACCCGGTCGCCCTCGAGGCCGTAGGCGCCGTGGATCAGATCCCTCGCGTTGTATCCCAGCAGCTGCCGGCACAGCTCCGCCTGGCGCCCCGCCCCGGACGGGAGCGGCATCACCCCAACCCGCAGAATCACGACCGGCGGGGCAAAGTGGACCAGGACCTCAGCTCCCGCGGTGGTCCGGACCAGCCATATTCCCGGCTCCAATACCTCGGTTTCCGCGGATCCCGCGTCCAGCCGGTCGAGGAAGCTCTCGATGTCCTCTTTGGTCGCCATATTGTCTCCGCTTGACAGGCCCGGTCCAGGGACCATGCCGCGCAATCTAATCGGTCTCGGCACGGGGCCAACGCCGCCCGCGAGCCGGGGTCGCCTCACGGAGCAACCGCTCCAGCCGGGTGACCCGCGACTCGACCTCGGCCAGGTCTGCCATGAGCTGGCCGTGCGCGTTGGGAGTCCGCGCCTCGATCCAGCGGGCGATCGCCCGACCGATCGGCCCCATGAGAAAGGCCCAGGCGCTCACCCCGATGACCGCGGCCATCGAGACGACCAGAATCAGTCCAGCCGTGGCTCCGCTCTCAGTGCCCTGCATTCACCGGCTCCGGTGGTGTGTCCACTCCGCCGTCGTCGGGCCTTCCCCGCAGCAGCAGCCGCTCGGTGAAATCCAGCCGGTCCTCCAGCTCGGCGATCCGCTGAGTCATCTGCTCCAGCTCCGCCAGGCGGCCGTCCGCCTCGGGTGGCGGAAGCGCCCCCCGCTGCGCGCGGCCCTCGATCCAGCGGCCAACCGCCTGCCCGATCGGACCGAAGGTGAACCCCAATCCCACGAGTCCGACCGCGAACCAGAACGCGAAATCCCCGATTCCATCGCCCATCATTCGCCCTCCTCCGGGCGTGCGGGGGCAAGCCGGGCCACGTCCTGCCGCCGGGCCACCAGCCGTTCGGTGAAATCGACCCGTTCCTCCAGCTCCTGGACCCGCGCCACCTGGTTCTCGAGGTCGAGCACCCGGGCCCGCAGCTCCTCCACCTCGGAGCGGGTGAGCCGGTCATCGGAACCCCGGCCCTCGAGCCGCCGGGCCCAGCCTCGGGCCAGGGGGTAGAGGACCGAGGCCATGGAGACGAAGCCGGTGACCGCGACGATCATGATGGCGATCGACTTGGTCTGCTCCGGGGAGATCACCGCGAGGGCCAGTGTCGCTGTCACCGAACCCCATCCCCCGGCGCCAGCCGCGCTTCATCCCGCTGGCGGACCAGCAGCCGCTCGTTAAAGTCCATCCGTTCCTCCAAGTCCAGCACGCGGGTCTGGCCATACTCCAGCTCGGCGACCCGCTGCTCCAGCTCGGCGATCCGATCCGACCCTTCTGGCGCGGTGGTCGCCTGCTCCCGCAGTCCCCGCGCTCGGCGCCAGGCGAGCAACCCGAACGATGCCGCCACCACCAGGGCGATGCCCACCTCTTCATCCGGCGAGGCCATGCTGCCCGCGACCACCGCGAGGGCGACCGTCGCGCCGAACTGGATGACCAGATCGAACAGGTCCACTCCGAGGTACCGCTTGATCATCACTGCTCCCCGCCCGCCGGCAGCCGGGCCGCATCTCGTCGCGGTGCCAGCATCCGCTCGGCGAAATTCAGGCGATCCTCCAGCTCCAGCAGCCGGCCGTGCTGCGCCTCCAGCTCCTGAACCCGGACGCGCAGGTTGGCCAGCTCGGACGCGGAGGCCGGATTGGGTACGGCACGCGGCTCCAGCCGGCGGGCCAGCGCCTGCACCACCGGGCCGAGCAGCTTCCACCCCAGCAGCACGCTCCCGACCATCGTCAGAGTGATCAGGAAGACCTCGGCGTTCTCCGAGAGCAGGAGCGCGGCTGTGAACGGCATCAGGATTCCCCTCCGCCTGGTGCCAGCCTCGCCGCCTCGGCCTCGCGCTGCCGCACCAGCAGCCGCTCGGTGAAGTCGAGCCGCTCCTCCAGCTCCAGCAGTCTGGCCTGCACCTGCTCCAGCTCCGCCAGCCGGTCCTCGACCTGGGCCAGCCGCTCCGCCTGCACCTCGCCGGTGGTTTCGGGCGGCCGGTGCCGCAGGGCCCGGGCCCGGCGCCAGGCGAGGACCCCCAGCGACACGGCGACCACCGCGGCGATGGCGCCTTCCCCGCCAGGACCATGCGAGGCGCTGTCGACGATGATCATCACCATCCCGGTGATCCCCACCTGGACGAGCAGGTCGAACCAGTCGAGTCCGAGCGCGCGCTTGATCAACGGACCTCCGTCTCGCCGGGCAGCCGGGCAACGTCCCGCTGCTGCACCAGCAACCGCTCGGCAAAGTCGAGCCGTTCCTCCAGCTCCGCCATGTGGCCGGAAAGCGCCTCCAGCTCCCGCACCCGCTCCTGCAGGGTGGCGATGTCGGCGGTCACGGCGGCGTCCTGGGCCGATGCCGCCGGCCGAGCCCAGATGCTCCGGGTCGCCGCGATGGCGGCGTAGGCACCAACCGGAATCCCCACGGCTGCCACGGCCATGACGATCACCTTAATAATTGTCTCGAACTCCATCATCACCCCGTTTACATCCGCCGGCCGACCTTCGATCCGGCATGCGCGCCGGGTCGATGCCAGGAAGGCGGTGGTCGAGTCTAGGCTCCCGGGAGTCGCTCCGCCTCGCGCCGCTGTGCCAGAAGCCGCTCGGCGAAATCGACCCGCTCTTCCAACTCCAGTACGCGGCCGTGCACCAGCTCGATCTCGTCGAGCCGGTGCCGCAGCTGGTCCAGCTCGGTCCGGACAGCGGGATCGGGACCGGCGGGCCTTCCCTCGAGCCGGCGCGCCACGGCGCGCATCAGGGGGTACAGCACCACCGAGCACGCGGCGAAGAAGCCCAGCAC
>JBGQJV010000061.1:0-20279 GCA_041499215.1 Gemmatimonadota bacterium
ATATTCCACATTGGCTGGCCTCCTCGGCTGTGCGCCGCTAGAGCGCGTGAATCGTTTCGTGTGGCACCGAAGTCTGGTGACCACGTCCCGACCGAGGCCAGCCACTTCATTTATTCTGAGGGCGCTTCGCTCCCTCGGGATGACAGCACCATCGCTCACTTCTCACTTCTCACTCCTCACTTCTCACTCCTCACCGCTCACTTCTCACTTCTCACGCCTACGTCACGCCTTGAAGCTCGCGACAAGCTGCTTCAGCTTGTCCGCGCTCTCCCGGAGATGCTGTCCCGTCGCCGCGACCTCCTGCAGTGATGCGGCGGCCTCCTCGGCGGCGGCGGCGGCCTGCTCCGTGGCCGCGGCGTGGGACTCGGCATGCTGAGTGGCCGAGGAGAGCCGGGCCAGCAGCTGGCCGGTCGCCTCAGTGGTGAGCTTTGCCGC
Source organism: Gemmatimonadota bacterium (assembly GCA_041499215.1). Classification (GTDB taxonomy): domain Bacteria; phylum Gemmatimonadota; class Gemmatimonadetes; order Gemmatimonadales; family GWC2-71-9; genus JADJOM01. The sequence continues at coordinate 436 of JBGQJV010000061.1, forward strand.
CTCGGCCACGCCCTGGGCCACCCGCTCCACCCGCGACACCGCACCCTCGATCGCGGTCATCGCCTCGGTCGCCCGCCGCGAAGTGGCCGTCACATCGCCCAGCTGCGCGGTGCTGGTCCGAAAGGACTGCGCCGTCGAGCGGACCCGCTCCCGCATCTCTGCCACCATGGTGCGGACCTCCCCAGCCGCACGCTCGCTGTCATTGGCGAGCTTGCGCACCTCCTCTGCCACCACCGCGAAGCCACGCCCCTGCTCCCCCGCCCGGGCGGCCTCGATGGCCGCGTTGAGGGCCAGCAGGTTGGTCTGCGAGGCGATCTGGCTGATCAGGTCCACGAAGGCTGCGAACCGGTCCGACGCGTCCTCTACCGTGCGGACCCAATCGCCGGAGGATTGCACCACCGCCTCGGCCTGCGCCAGCGAGGAGAGTGCCTCATTGAGCCCGTCTCGAGTCCGACTCGCCAGGCCGCCGATCTCGCGGCCGAGCGATTCCGATTCCTGCGCCGTGCCGCCGAGCGCCTCGGCCGCCCGGCTTACCCGCGCGATGCTGTCCCGGGAGGCGTCAAAGTCGGCCCGCTGGGCGCTCGCCCCCGTTGCGACCTCGTTCATGGCCTCGCTGATCGCGGTGCCGGAGGCGACCGTCTGATCGGTCGCGGCACTGAGGGTGGCGGCGATGTGCTGCAGATCGCCGGCCTGTGACTGGATCTCCTTCACGACTGCCCGGAGCCGGCGTACCGTCAGGCCGAACGCCTCGTTCAGCTGCAGGTACTCCTGGTCCAGCCCCTGGTCGCGCGGCTCCATCCGCAGGTCGCCTTCGCCCAGGCCCTGGGCGGTCCGCAGCAGACCGCCCAGTGGATGCACGATGGCGCGCCAGGTCGCGCGGCTGATGGCCACCGACACCGCCAGCCCGAGCAGCAGCAGTCCGCCCAGCATCAACTGCCGCTGAGTGACCAGGGCGCTGGTCCGCTGCAGCACCGCCGCGGCCCGGTAGTGCTGCGCGCCGCTGATCGCGGCGGAGGCTGCAAACAGACTGTCGAGGTCCTGGGTGGCGAACTGGGCCACCCGGGCCGCATCCGCACCTCGGCCCACCTCCTGCCAGGCGCGGGCGACCGAGAGATGCACCTCTATCCGGCCCTGCAGCGTGCCGATCCGCTCCAGCGCCCGGCGTTCTCCCACGGTGAGAGACCCCTCACCCACCAGTAGCCGCCGGAGGGAATCAGCGGCGGCGCTCAGGCTGTCGATCCTGACCAGGTCGGCGTCACTCGGGGAGATCAGCCCAGCCTGTGCCAGGGCGACGTAGCGCAGCGTGGCGTCGTGGGCCGCGAACAACTGCTCCCCGATCGCGCTGGTGGTCTCGAGGGTGCCGCCCACGGTGTTCCGGAGGGCGCGCAGGCTTGCGATCGCGAGGATTCCGGCGGCGAGCAGTGCCAGCACCGGGGTAGCCACCCCCAGCTGGAGCCGGCGGCGGATCGTCCAGCTGGTCTCGCTCACGGGGCGATCCTCCCGATGAGGATGCGCTTCTCCTCGGCGTTGCGCTCGGCGGTGAAGCGGATCGGGCCGGTAACCCCCTCGTATGCCGGGTTGCCCGGTCCGGGGCCGCCGGCGCCCGACAGCCATGCGCGAATGGCCTTCCGGTCGCCATCGGCGGCCCAGGCCGCCTGGCCCAGCAGGGTGGTGGCGTCGTAGGAGAGGGCGGCCCGGTGGTCCGGCTCGTAGTGGTGTGTCGCCTCGAACTTGGCGGCAAATACCCGCCCGAGCCGCGAGCGTCGCTCGTTGGGAAGGAAGAACGCGGCGTACCACAGCCCCCGGGTGCCGCGGGCGGCGGTCGTGTCGCTGGCCAGCGCGGCCAGGTCGTCAGTGCCGAGCACCGGCAGGGTCAGGCCGGCAGCGCGCACGGCACTGATGATATCCCGGGCATCGGTGGCTCCGCCGGCGATCACCAGCACGTCGACGCCTTTGCGGGGAAGCCGGGCGGCATAGGCGGCAAATTCGGTAATGCCAGCAAGGTAGGGATCCTTCTCCACCACCATGCCGCCCGCCTCGGAGAACGCGGCGGTGAAGACCCGCTGGAACCCGCGGCCGAACAGGTCGTTGCGGTAGATCACTTCGGCGCGCTTCGAGGCGAGCGAGTCCCGCGCAAAGCGCGCCAGGGCGCGGGCAACGTCGTCATCGGTGGGACAGATCCGGAAGATCCACGGGTTGGCCGCCGTCACGGCGGGGTTGGTCGCCGTGGGCGTGATGGCGACCAGGGCCCGGCGGCCCTGGTGCTCGACATCGCCGTAGATCGGCGCGGCATCGAGGGTCTGGGCACTGCCGGTGTGGCCGACGACTCCGACCACCCGCGGGTCGTCCCGGAACGCCGTGGCGACGGCCACCTGACTCGGTTCGTCTGCCGGAGGCAGGCGGACACCCAGGGGCTGGCGTCCGGTGGGCCGGTGCCGATTGAGGTCGGCAATCGCCAGAATGGCGCCGTCGATGTACGGCTGGCCCGTGCCGCCCTGCGCGGCGGCCACCGCGATGTATAGGGTGTCGTTGGTCCCGGTCGCGGCTCGCCCACCCATCGTGCCGCAAGCCAGGCTCAGGCACGCCAGCGCGGCAAGGGACCGGGTTCCGAGTTCCGAGTTCCGAGTTCCCAGTTCTGCTGAATCCAGTCGCGCTCTGCGATCGAAATGCTTGGAACCCGGAACTTGGAGCTCGGAACTTGGCGCCATCCTTTACCCTCGGAGAAGGTCGGGCGGCTCAGACGTCGAGATTGCTCACGTACTTCGCGTTCTTCTCGATGAACAGCCGGCGCGGCTCCACTTCGTCGCCCATCAGCTCGTCGAACAGCTTGGAGGCCTCCACCGCGTCGTCCACGCTCACCCGCAGCACGGTTCGGCGGGCGGGGTCCATCGTGGTCTTCCACAACTGGTCCGGGTTCATTTCCCCCAGGCCCTTGTAGCGCTGGATATTGACGGTGCCCCGGCCCTCGCCGTTGGACAGCCGTTTCACGTACTCGTCCCGCTCCTTTTCCTCGTAGGCGTAGAACTCGTCCTTGGCGCGCGCCACCCGGTACAGCGGCGGCTGGGCGATGTAGACGTAACCCGCCTCGATCAGCTCGTGCATCTGCCGGAAGAAGAACGTGAGCAGCAGGGTCCGGATGTGGGCGCCGTCCACGTCGGCATCGGTCATGATGATGATCTTGTGGTAGCGCACGTCCTCCAGCTTGAAGTCCTCCCGCACCCCCGCCCCGATCGCGGTGATGATGGCCCGGATCTCCTCGTTGGAGAGGATCTTGTCGATCCGGGCCTTCTCCACGTTCAGGATCTTGCCCCTGAGCGGCAGGATCGCCTGGAACTGGCGGTCCCGGCCCTGCTTGGCGCTGCCACCGGCGGAGTCGCCCTCAACCAGGTACAGCTCGCACATGGCCGGATCGTCGAGCGAGCAGTCTGCCAGCTTCCCGGGCAGCACTGCACCCTCCAGCCCGGACTTCTTGCGCACCAGGTCACGGGCCTTGCGGGCCGCCTCACGGGCCCGGGCCGCGCTCACCGCCTTCTCGATCACCGCGCGGCCCACCGCAGGCTTCTCATCGAGGAAGGTGCGCAGCTGCTCGTACACCACCTGCTTCACGATGCCCTCGACCTCGCTGTTGCCCAGCTTGGTCTTGGTCTGTCCCTCAAACTGCGGCTCGCGCACCTTGCAGTGCAGGACGCAGGTCAACCCCTCCCGGATGTCCTCGCCGGTCAGGCTGAAGTCTTCCTTCTTGAGCGAGCCCTGCTGCTTCGCGAACTGGTTGATCGCGCTGGTCAGGGCCGCCCGGAAGCCGGTGAGGTGGGTGCCACCCTCGTGGGTGTTGATGTTGTTGACGAAGGTGAAGATGTTCTCGTTGTAGCCATCCTCGTACTGGATGGCCACGTCCACCTCGACTTCGTCCCGCGTCACGGTGAAGGCAATCGGCTTCGGGTGGAGCGGCTTCTTGTTCCGGTTGAGCCATTCCACCATCTGGGTCAGGCCGCCCTTGGCGAAGAACTGTTCCTGTTTCGGCTCCTCGGCCCGGTCGTCCTTGAGCGTGATGGTCACGCCCTTGTTGAGGTAGGCCAGCTGCCGCAGCCGGTCGGCCAGGGTGCTCCAGGAGAACTCCAGGACGCTGAAGATCTCCGGGTCCGGCTTGAACCGCACCAGGGTGCCGGTATCCTTGGCCTTGTCCAGCTTCTCCAGCTTCTTGACGGTCTGGCCGCGCACGAAGCTCATCCGCCACTTGAAACCGTCGCGCTTGACGATCACCTCGGTCCGCTCCGACAGGGCGTTCACCACCGACACCCCCACGCCGTGGAGACCGCCGGACACCTTGTAGTTGGACTTGTCGAACTTGCCGCCGGCGTGCAGCACGGTCAGGGCCACCTCCACCGCGGGCATCTTCTCGGTGGGATGCATTGCCACCGGAATGCCGCGGCCGTTGTCCTCCACCGAGACCGAGTTGTCCTTGTGAATGGTGACGTGGATCTCGTCGCAGTATCCCGCGAGTGCCTCGTCGATGGAGTTGTCCACCACCTCATAGACCAGGTGGTGCAGGCCGTTCTCGGCGGTCGACCCGATGAACATGCCGGGCCGCTTGCGGACCGCCTCCAGTCCCTTCAGGACCTGGATCGATTCCGCATCGTACTCCTGACCGCCGTCCCCCGTTATTTCCTTCGCCATGTTTCTCGCCTGGTTCCTGCGTTAACCGTCGTCAGCCTTCAGCCGTTCAGCCTTCAGCGATGAGCCGCCAGCAGCGCTGTCTCTGATCCCCTGAGCTGACGGCCAACGGCTGAAGACTTTCCGCCGTTCAACCAGCCAGCCACCGAATCGAGGTGATCCGCCCGCTTCGTCCGGTGTTAAGCCGGGCCAGGATCTGCGGCGTCATCAGCTGCAGCTCCGCGGCCCACGCTGCCGTCGCCACCCGGACTCGCAGCTGGCCATCACCGCTCACCGACTCCGGCTGGGTCACCTTCGCGATCTGCGGACCGACCAGCACGGGCCACTCCTCCAGCACCCCGGCTTGCCCGATCCGGCGGACCAGGCCCGCCTGCTTCAGGTAGGCCTGGAGCGCTTCCGACAACCGGATTGGCTTCGAGTCCGCCCGCATTTGCGTTCCGCGTTCCGCGTTCCACGAACGGAGACCCGCGTATGATCACCGCGGAACTCGGAACGCGGAACACTATCCCGTACTATCCACTCTCCCCGCGACCACCCGCCACACCGGCAGCTTCAGGCCGGGCGGCAGCTCGTCGGCGCGGGGCGCGGTAATGAACACTTGTGCCGGTCTCTGGCCGAACAGCCGTCCGGCGAGACGCTCCTGCCTCTCGCCATCGAGCTCGGCAAAGACGTCGTCCAGGAGCAGCGCCGGCGAGCTGCCCGCCGCCCGCGCGATGGTATCCAGCTCCAGCAGCTTGAGCGCGATGGCGGCGCTCCGGTGCTGCCCGGTCGAGCCGTACTCCCGGAGCGGTCGGCCACCCAGCAGCAGGGTGAGATCGTCCCGGTGCGGGCCGACGGTGGTCATCCGCCGAGCGGCGTCCCGCGGGGCGCTGTAGGCCAGACGGTCGGCCCAGGCCCCGGGATCCGCCAGTTCGGTCGCCCCGTGATAGCCGAGTGCCGCCTCCGTCGTGCTTTCCCCCAGGGCAATCAGCGAAGCGGTAAGCTCCTCCCGCACCTCGGCCACCCACGCTACCCGCCGGGCCACCACCCGCGCCCCCGCCGCCGCCAGCGGAGCATCGAACGCAAGAGCCAGGTCCGAGCGCCCCAGCCGGAGGGCGGCATTGCGTTGAGCCAGAGCGGCGCGGTAGCGAGTCAGGGACCGCAGATACCCGGCATCCGAGAGTGCCAGGGTGCGGTCGAGGAACAACCGTCGGCCACTCGCCGGTCCAGAGGCCAGCCGGACGTCCTCGGGGGCGAACACCACCGCCAGCCATGCCCCGGCGACATCCACGACGCGCTCGGCCGGAATGTCGTCGAGCTCCTGACGCCGGCGGCGGCCCGCCACCCGGAACTCCGCCGCAATGGTGCGCCGCCGATCGTCCCGTTCGAACTCCAGCATGATCCGGAACCCGGCCTCCGCGAACCGCACCACCTCCGCGTCCAGCCCGGTCCGGAAGGAGCGGAACAGCACCGGATACGCGATCGCCTCGAGCAGGCTGGTCTTGCCCTGCCCGTTGGCACCCAGCAGCACAAGGCCGTCCTTCGGGATCGGCAGGTCGAGGTCCACGAGGTTGCGGAACCCCCGCACCCCGAGCCGAAGCAGCCGCACTACTGAACCGTGATCTGGCGGGTCGCCGTGTCGCCTCGGTTGCCCAGCAGGTCGGTGCCGAACACCCGGACCGTGATCGTCGCTCCCGACTGGCGATTGGTCGTGATCGGGAGCCCGAAGCGGTACGCGTTTCCGACGCGGATGAAGGGGGGGAAGGAGGTAACCCCGCCCTCGGTCTCGATGTAGATGGTGTCGATCCCGTCATTATCGATCGTGCGGCCGTTCACGAATACCCCGGGCCCGGCGACGACCGTGGTGTCCTTACTGGGGTCATCAATGAGCGTGATCGGGCCGACCTGGTCGGTACCACCCCCGCTGGGGAAGGGCAGCCGGTCCCGGGTCTCGCAGCCGGTCACTACCGCCACCAGCGCGCTGCCGGCCAGGATAGCCAGGGTCGATACCCGGCCACCGAAGGGGCTCAGAAACATCCCGAAATTTAGCCGGTCCGAGGGGGGAAGGGCAGGCAGAAAAGGGCGGGAAGACGGAATGGCGGGAAGGCGGGAGACAGCGGTCTTATCCCGCCTTTCCGCCTTCCCGCCCTCCCGCCTTCCCGCCCTCCCGCCTATTTGCCCCTGAACTGAGCCTGCCGCTTCTCCAGGAATGCCTGCATCCCCTCCCGCATGTCGGGGGTCGAGGACAAGAGTCCGAAATGGTTGGCCTCGAGCAGAAGCGCCTCGTCTCGACCCATCTCGGCGCCGGCGTCCACCGCTTCCAGCACGCAGGCGACCGCCAGAGGACCCTGAGCCAGCATCGTGCGGAGCAGGGTCTCGGTCTCCGCCAGGAGCCGATCGGCGGGGACCACCCGGTTCACCAGCCCGATGCGCCACGCCTCCTGTGCGTCGATCGTTGCTCCGGTGAGCAGCAACTCGAGCGCCCGTCCGCGTCCCACCAGGCGGGGGAGCCGCACCGTCCCGCCGTAACCCGGTCCGATTCCCAGCTTCACCTCCGGCTGGCCGAATCGCGCCGACTCGCTCGCGATCCGGAGGTGGCAAGCCATAGCCAGCTCGCACCCTCCGCCCAGGCAGAAGCCATTCACCGCGGCGATCACCGGCTTCCGCAGCGCCTCGAACCGGCGAAAGGCGGCCTGGCCGGCGAGGGACCTCTCTTTGGCGCCCAAGGGATCCTGACTCACTAGCTCACTGATGTCCGCACCCGCCACGAAGGCCTTGGGACCGGCCCCGGTGAGGATGATCCCTCGCACGGCATCGTCAGCCGCCGCGGCGAGCGCTGCCTGACCCAGCTCGGCAATGACCGCAGCGTTGAGGGCGTTGAGCTTGTCCGGGCGGTCGACCGTGATCGTCACGACCCCGTCCCGGAGGTCATATCGCAAGGTGGTGTAGGACATAAGGGAGAGATCAGGGGGTGGAAATGACTGGATGTATGCCCGACCTGGGCGGCTAATGTAGTCGGGCCACCTGTCGTCCGCATGCCACGAACTGCGGGAGTCCCACGACGGGGTTGCTGCTTGCGGCTCTATTTTCGGGCACCAATCGGCGCTGGACGCGAAGGCATAGCTGTCACGAAAACATTCGATTCGGCAGTCGTTCATCTTCAATTAAGCTATTCTTAACTAGTGACTTAGCAATGCGCTATAGAGGCTAAGTGACTGGCTTTTATACAGATACACCAGCCGTTGGCACCATCGTTGCCTTGCAATACGCCCGGCTGGCAACCTGTTCCGCTATTGGAGAGTTCTCGATGATCCGGTCACGACGCACCCTCGGGCTCCTGTCCCTCCTTCTCGCAGTGGCAACTGGGTTGACCAGTTGCGCCGCGGGAGATACACCGACCGCGCCCGCGGCGGTCGTCGACTCGCAGGCCAGCCTGCAGCTGCCGATCATCACGCCGCTGCTGAACGGGCTGCTGGCGTGCAACCGGCAGGACTATGGGATCACGAAGCAATGGATCGGACCAGCCGGCGGCACCATCCGGGTGAACGACCACGTACTGGTGATCCCTCAGGGAGCGCTATCGCGCAACACCCTGATCACCGCCGAGGCGCCCGCGGATTTCGTGGCCTCCGTCCGGTTCCAGCCGGAGGGGCTGCACTTCGCCCGGAAGGCGACCCTGACCCTGGACTACTCGGACTGCCCCCTGGGTCGGCTGCAGCTGCTCAAGCGGGTTGCCTACACCACCGACAATCTCGACATCCTGAGCTTCCTGCTCTCCCGCGACAATCTGCTCCTGATGCGGGTGAGCGCCGACCTCGACCACTTCTCCCGCTACGCGGTCGCCTGGTAACCATGGCGATCACCCGGCGGTCGAGCGGGGTGACACCGTCCCTCTCGGCCGCCGACCACCTGGCGGAGGCGAGGGCGGCGGAACGGGCGGGGCAGACCGCAACGGCCGTGGCTAGTTATGGCACGGCCATCGCCACTGCTGAGCGGGCCGGCGAGGGAAACGTGCTGGCCGAGGCGCTCCGCCGGGTCAGCGTCATCCACCACCAGCAAAACGAACCGGAGCGGGCCCGCGAGCTCTGCCGTCGGAGCTACGAGACTGCCCTCGCCTTGGGCGACCGTGCCCTCGCCGCGGAAGCGCTCAACACCCTGGGAGCCGTGGAGTTCGAGCGCGGCCAGATGCAACGGGCACGGGAGCTCCTGGGCGAGGCCCTGGAGCTGGGCGGTGCCCGGCCCGACCTGCAGAGCCGGATTGAGCAGAACCTGGGGATCATCGCGACCATCCAGGGCGATCACGGCGCCGCGCTGGCCCACTACCGCTCGTCGCTGGAGGCCTGTCGGGCAGCCGGGGACGAGAAGGGCTGCGCCATCGCCTACCACAACCTGGGCATGATCAGCGCCGACCGGAGCGAGTGGTCCGAGGCGGAGCGGTTCTACGTGGAGAGTCATCGCATCGCCGAGCGGATCGGGGAGGTTCACTTGCAGGGCCTCTGCCGGCTCAACCATTCCGAAGTGCACCTGGCCCGGCAGTCGTTCGAGCTCGCCCGGGAGAGCGCCGAGGCGGCCCTGGCCATTTTCGATCAGCTCGGCTCCCGGCTCGACAAGTCCGATGCCTACCGGGTGCTGGGTGTGGTCTACCGGGAAACCGGCCGGTCGGCGCTGGCGGAGGCCCGGCTGCGGGCCGCGATCGATGTGGCTGTGGGCACCGGAGCGGTACTTAGCGAGGCAGAGTCCTCCCGCGAGCTCGCCCGGCTGTACCAGGCGATGGGCCGGAACCAGGAAGCGCTCACACTGCTCAACCGGTCGTGGGGGCTGTTTCGCCGGCTCGACGCCCACCTTGATTTGGTGGACGTCCAGGCCAAGGTGGCGGAGCTGGAAGGCACCTTCCTGGCTGTGGTGCGGGATTGGGGCCAGTCGATCGAATCGGCCGACAGCTACACCCATGGTCATTGCGAACGGGTGGCGGGTTACGCCGACCAGGTGGCCAGGGCATTGGGGCTGAGCGACACCGAGCTGACCACGATCCGGCTGGGCGCCTATCTTCACGATGTGGGCAAGGTGAAGGTGCCCCACGAGATCCTCAACAAACCGGGCCGTCTGACGGCGGAGGAATTCGACACCATCAAGCAGCACCCGATGTGGGGCGTGGAGCTGCTGGCATCCATCGAATTCCCCTGGGACCTGAAGCCGATCATCCGCTGGCACCACGAGAAGTACGACGGCACCGGCTATCCCGACCGCCTGGCGGGCGATGCGATTCCGCTCGGCGCGCAGATCATCTGCATTGTGGATGTGTACGATGCCCTGACGACGACCCGGAGTTACCGCCCGGCGATGACCCACGAGCAGGCGCTGACCTGCATGCGCGAGACGCCGCACTGGTGGCGGGCCGACATCCTGGAGGCCTTCATGCGCACCGTTGGCGTCCCAGAGGCGGTTGCGGCGTGACGATCGGGGCAGCCGAGCATCCGGAGGTCCTGGTGCACGCGGCTCGCGATGCTGCGCGGTGCGGGCGGCTCCGGGAGGCCGCCGAGCTGGCGGAGACCGCTGCGGGGCAGGTGGGGCAGGGTACGCCCGAGGAGGCGCAGCTGGCCAACATCCGGGGCGGGATTGCCTTTGAGCTCGGCCAGCTGGACCGGGCAGAAAGCTGGTTCGAGCAGGCAGTATGGCTGGCCGGAGAGCGGGAAGACCGCCTGCTCGCGGCCAAAGCCACGACCAACCTGGGGTCGATCGCCCACCTGCGCGGCAAGGTGGTTCTGGCCGGGAGTCTGTACTCCAGCGCCCTCGAGGTCTACCAGCACGAGGGGGATGCTGCCGGGGTAGCCCGGTCGGAGCACAATCTCGGAGTGGTGGAACGGGAACTCGGCGAGTTCGACCGGGCCGCCGAGCACGCCACCCAGGCAGTGGCCGCTGCCCGCCGGGCCGATGATCCGAGGCTCGTCTCCCTCACCTTGCTGGGCTCCGCCGAAACCGCGATCAAGCGGGGCGAAACGGAGCTGGCCCGCCGGACCCTCGCGGCGGCGCGGGCGCTCGCGGAGATGGCGGAGGACGCGCTCGGCCTCATCGAGTCGGCCCGGCTGGAGGCGCTGCTCGCCTTCGTCGCCGGGCGTTACGGCGCCGCGCTCGGTGGAGCCGCCGGGGCTTACCAGGCGGCGGTGCGGCTTGGCAGCCAGCAGCTCGCGGGGGAATGCGCCTTCCTCGCCGCCCAGACTTGCCGCCGGCTGGGCCGCAAGCGTGTGGCGGAGCGCTTCCGGCGCCGGGCCGAGGAGCTGTTCCGGTCGGTCGGCGCGGTCTCCGCCCTGCGCCGCCTCGAATCGGCCCTGAACCGCTGACTTTCACCCCAACCCCCTGAGGGGGCGAGGCGCCTTCCGCCGCCCCTCGCGGATACGCCCCGAAGACCGCATCTTTGCCATACCCTCACCCCCAGCGGCTTCGATGCTTCGGCCCTCTGTCGTCGGCCTGCTCGTCGGCACCATTCCAGCCGTACTCTCCGCTCAGACCACTTCCGCCATCACCGCCCAGCGCCTCCTCGATCTGCGCACCGGTCGGATGATCGACCACCCGATCGTGGTCATCGAGGGCGATCGCATCATGAGCGTGGGGAAGTCCCCGCCCGCCGGCATTACGCCGATCGATCTGGGCGATGTGACCCTGCTGCCAGGGTTCATGGATCTCCATACTCACCTGACCCACGACCTCGAAGGGAACTGGGTGACGCGCCGGGTGACGGAAACCCCGATCGATGCGGCTCTGCGAGGGGTGTTGAATGCCCGGAAGACGCTGCTGGCGGGCTTTACCACGGTCCGCGACCTGGGCGCGCCCGGCGGCGCGGACGTGAGCCTGATGCGCGCGATCGATGCCGGGTGGGTCGTGGGACCGCGGATGGTCCCCGCGCGCGAGCCGATCGGCATCACCGGCGGTCATTGTGACGCCACCGGCTACGCTCCGGGGATCGCGGAGCAGCTGAGCCACGGCGTGGCGGACGGAGTAGATGCGGTGATCCGCGCCGTGCGCTATCAGATCAAGTACGGCGCCAAGGTCATCAAGGTGTGCGCTACGGCGGGAGTGCTGTCGTTCGAAGGCCCCGTCGGTGCCCAGCAGCTATCCGACGAGGAGCTTAAGGCCGCTGTGGACGAGGCCCGGCGACATGGCCTCAAGGTGGCGGCTCACGCCCACGGCGCCGAGGGCATTCTGGCTTCGGTACGGGCCGGCGTAGCGTCGATCGAGCATGGCTCGATGATCAACGATCAGATCGTGGCCCTCATGAAGCAGAAGGGCATCTTCCTGGTTCCCACCACCTATGTCGCGGACCGGATCAACCTCGGCGCTCTGCCTCCTGCAATCCGGGCTAAGGCCGAATCAGTCCTGCCCCTGGCCAAGGAGAACCTGCGCCGGGCCATCCGCGCCGGGGTCAGGATCGCGTTCGGTACCGACGCCGCGGTGTATCCCCATGGAGAGAATGCCCACGAGTTCGGCGCATTGGTCGATCGGGGGATGACCCCGCTCGATGCCCTCCGTACCGCCACGCTCAACGCCGCGGAACTGCTCGGGGTCGAGGACCGAGGTGAGATTGTCCCCGGGAAACTGGCGGACCTCGTCGCAGTCCCGGGGAACCCGCTGGAGGATATCCATGTCACCGAGCGGGTAAGCTGGGTCATGAAGGGAGGCATCGTGGTCCAGCCTTGAATCTTGGGGCCCGTGGTTGTCGGCGAACCGGCCCGGCCACGGGTATCTTGCTCCCATGCTTCCCGCACCGATCGCCTGGGGCTCCGGGCATACCATCCGCATTCTCGATCAGACTTTGCTGCCGACCGAAGAACTCTACCTGGACCTCGCCACCGTGGACGCGGTTGCTGAGGCCATCCGAATGTTGCGGGTCCGGGGAGCGCCGCTCATTGGAATTGCCGCGGCAATGGGCGCAAGTCTGGCGATCCCCGACCGTCCCGACCGTCTCGACCGTCCAGACGGTCAGGACGGACGAGACGGTCAGACGTCGAAGGAACTCACCGCCATTCTCAGCGCCTGCGATACGCTCCAGGCCACCCGGCCAACCGCGGTCAATCTGTTCTGGGCACTGGATCGAGTCCGCACCCGTGCCCGGGAGGTAGCGGCGCGGGGGGGCGAGCTGCACTCGGCCCTCGTGGCAGAGGCCACCGCGATCTGGAATGAAGACCGCGACATGTGCGACCGGATCGGCGAGGCGGGACTGTCGCTCATTCCGGATGGTGCCACCGTACTTACCCACTGCAATGCCGGGGCGCTCGCCACCGGCGGGATCGGGACAGCACTGGCCCCGATCTACCGGGCGCACCGCGAGGGCCGGCGGGTGAGTGTCGTGGCCGACGAGACCCGGCCGCTTCTGCAGGGAAGCCGGCTGACCGCGTGGGAGCTGACCCGGGCGGGGGTGCCGACCACCGTGATTGCCGACAACATGGCCGCGAGCCGGCTTCGGCGGGGGGACATCACCTGCGTCATTGTGGGGGCCGACCGGATCGCGCGGAACGGCGATGTCGCCAACAAGATCGGGACGTACTCTGTCGCGCTGGCTGCCCGGGCCCACCGGGTCCCCTTCTACGTCGCTGCTCCGCGGTCGACCTTCGATCCCGCGACCGCCGACGGCGCCGCGATTCCCATCGAGGAGCGCCCCGCCTCCGAAGTGCGTAGGGCGGGTGGCCGCGTCGTGGCCGCCGCTGCCGCCGAAGTGTGGAACCCCGCTTTCGATGTCACTCCCGCCGAACTGATCACCGGGTACATCACGGATGCGGGACTACTGATCCGGGAGGAGCTCGGGCGGCTGGTGTGAGGCGGGAAGGGCGGGAAAGCCGGGAGAGACTCTCCGCCTTTTCCGCCCTTCCCACCTCTTCCGCCTCTTCCGCCCCTCCCGCCCCTCCGCCTAGGGTGCCCTTCCCACCCGCACCGACAACGGCCAGCGGACCGAGCGAGGCGCCGAGGGATCTCCCCATATCGGGGCGAGCTCTCCGGCAAGGTCCAGCATCGGGTCGGTCCCGGTGGAGGCGATTTTCCGGCGCACCGCCGACCAGGTCCCCACGTAGGCGAGTAGCCCGGCCATGTCGAGGGCCGCGGCCATGTTGAACTCGGGTGCAGCGAGCTCCGGGAAGGGGAAGGGGAGGCGGCGGTAGCCGGTCTCCACCTCCGCGCGCTCCGCGGGCCACCAGGGCCCCACCGCCTCACCGTAGAATCGGTCGAACACCCGGTCGATCTCGGGAACGACTCGATGGAGCCCGTAGCACCACACCGCCAGCACCCCACCCGGGCGGATCACCCGGAGCACCTCGCCGTAGAAGGCCTGCAGGTTAAACCAGTGCAACGCCTGGGCGGCGGTTACCAGGTCGGCGCTGGCAGGGGTAAGACCGGAATCGGCCTCGAGACCGCGACGGTACTGCACCCTCGGGTGTGCCCGAGCCTCGGCGAGCTGTGCGGGGCTCGCGTCGGTGGCGACCACTGTATCGAAGTGCGCAGCCAGGGCGTGGGCGGCCTGGCCGGAGCCGGTGCCCACGTCCCAGGCGAGGCTCTTGCCGGGTGATTCCGCCGCCAGCCACTCGAACAGCGCGGTGGGATAAGTCGGCCGGAAGCGGGCGTAGGCGCCGGCCCGATCGGAGAAATGGTCGTGAAACGTCATCGGGACCTCCTCCGTCAACGGGTCGGTGATCCACGTCATAGTTGAAACCCGGCAGTCGAGCCTACCTTGCGGGCTCTTCCGCGCCAACTCCCCTCGAGCCACCCCCCGGTCGTTGAATGAAGTCCCTCCTCCGATTCCTGCGCCGCCTCCCCGGTCCCGTGCTTCTGGGCACGCTGCTCGGCTGCGCGCTGTTTCTGTTGACCCAACAGTACGGTCAACTGCTCCCGCTGCGCGAGCCCTTCGATGTGCTGACGGCCGGCCTCACCGGGTTCTGGGCAGGGCGGCGGCAGCGACCCAGGGGCTGGAGGACCGAGGTAGCCGCGGGACTGGTCGCAAGTCTTGTCGTCGGCATCTTCCGGCTGGTGCTCGGCGGCTATCTTGGGGAGACACTGGACTCGCCGGCCTACCTGCTGCTCGCGCGCGCGGCCATCGCGGGTGGCGTGGGCGCGATGCTGGCCCGGCTGCTGCAACAGCGCGTGGCCCTCTGACCTTCCATTCGAGCCTCGGGGGCGGCAGGTGCCGGTTCCTCTCCGTTGTCGGCTGCTCATTCTGGTCGGCACCGCGGTTCTCTCTTCATCTGCCACCGGCCGACTGGCTACGGCGCAGCAGCCGTTGAGTCACATCCCGTTCTGCAGCAGCGATTCCTCCGCCGGGGCCTTCGTCGAGCAAGTGCGCTACCGGGTTGCCGGAACGGACTCGCTCAGTCGGAAGGCACAGGAGGCGGTCGGACTCTCTCCGATGGGTGCCGAGGAGGTGAGCCTAGTGGTGGATGACAGCATCTGTCTGGCGGCATCCATGGCCTACGCCAGGCACGGGGGCACGCCGGGCGGGGTGCCAGCACCCTTCCCCGTGGCGGTGGTCCGCGCGGGCGACCGATACGTGGTCCGGCTGCCCGATCCGGCCCCGCTCGGGCGGGGTGAGCCGAGGACTCTGGTCCTTGACTCCCGCTTCCAGCCGGTCGGCGGTTACGGCTCCGGGCCCTGACCCCTCCTCCTTTCATATCATATAGGGGCTCCCGGCCGGGGCCGCTGCAGCGGGATCGCCCCGGCATCCGCGCTGCACACCCCCTTGCTGCCCTTCTTGCCCGGCGCCCACATTGGTGCGATGGAACGGCAAGCCGCCCCGCTCTCCTTTGACCAGCCACCAGCATGACCGCCATTCTCGCGCTCGACCAGGGCACGACCGGCTCAACCGCGCTGGTGATTCACCAGGAAGGCCGCATCCTCGGCCGCGGTTATCGCGAGTTCACCCAGCATTTTCCCGAGCCAGGGTGGGTGGAGCACGACCCGGAGGAGATCCTGCGGGTTACCCTCGAAGCTGCCCGCGAGGCCATCTCGCAGGCGGGGGAGTTGCCGGTCGGCATCGGTATCACCAACCAGCGGGAGACCGTCGTGCTGTGGGACCGCCGGTCGC
The DNA here is from genome assembly GCA_041499215.1 of Gemmatimonadota bacterium. GTDB lineage: Bacteria > Gemmatimonadota > Gemmatimonadetes > Gemmatimonadales > GWC2-71-9 > JADJOM01. The sequence continues at coordinate 16,145 of JBGQJV010000061.1, forward strand.
TCACGCCGGCGTGTCGCGCCATCGTGTGGCAGGACCGGCGCACCGCCGAGCGCTGCCGTCAGCTCCGCACGGCGGGACATGAGGCGCTGATCCGGGAGCGGACCGGCCTGGTGCTCGATCCGTACTTCTCGGCGACCAAGCTTGAGTGGCTGCTGCGGGATCCCGGGCTCCGGGCCCGGGCGGAGCGGGGAGAGCTGGCCGCCGGGACGGTCGACAGCTGGCTCATCGCCCGGCTGACCGGCGGCCGGGCTCACGTCACCGACCACACCAACGCCTCCCGCACGCTGCTGTACCACCTGGCGCGGCGCGACTGGGATGACGACCTGCTCCAGCTGTTCGGCGTTCCCCGTGCGATCCTGCCCGCCATCGTGCGCTCGGCCGGGGTGGCCGGGGAGACTGATTCAGCGCATTTCGGCAGGTCTCTTCCGATCGCCGGCATCGCCGGCGACCAGCAGGCCGCTTTGTTCGGGCAGGGGTGTGTGCGCCCCGGTCTGGCCAAGAACACCTATGGCACCGGAGCCTTTCTGCTGGCCTACACCGGCCAGGATCGGCCGGTCTCGAAGCACGGCCTGCTGCTCACCGCGGCGTGCGGCCCCTCGGGCGAACCGGCATACGCGCTCGAGGGCAGTGTGTTCATCGCGGGGGCGGCGGTGCAGTGGCTCAGGGATGGGCTGGGGCTGGTGCAGCGGGCGGATGAGACCGAGGCCCTGGCGGGCAGCGTGCTGGACGCCGGCGGGGTCTACTTCGTGCCGGCCTTCGTGGGGCTGGGGTCACCGCATTGGGAATCCGAGGCTCGCGGGACCATCGTCGGCATTACCCGGGGCACGGGGCGGCCGCACCTGGTGCGGGCTGCCCTGGAGGCGATGGCTTTCTCCAGCGCCGATCTGCTCTCCGGCATGCTTGCCGACGGTCACTTCTCACTCGCGGCGCTCCGGGTTGATGGAGGTGCCTCCGCGAACAACTGGTTGATGCAATTCCAGGCTGACGTCCTGGGAGTGCCGGTTGAGCGACCGGACAATGTCGAAACCACCGCGCTCGGCGCGGGCGCGCTGGCGGGAATTGCCCTCGGGGTGTGGCCTTCGGTCGAACGGTTCCTGGCCGGACGATCGTTCCAGCGGTTCGAGCCTGCCATGGAGGCCGCGGAGCGAGCTCGGCGGTGGGAGGGGTGGCGGCGGGCGGTCGGAGCCACGCTGGCGTGGGCGAAGGGGGCGCAGTAGGACGGGCGGGACGGCGGGACGGTGGAAAGGGCGGGGAGCGATTCCGCCGCTTCCGCCCTTTCCGCCTTTCCCGCTCAGGCTTCCGCCCCCGCAATCCGAAGCCGACCGGTAGACTCGTCCAGCTCCACCTCGATCTCCCGCAGGACGTCTTCCTCCAACCGGTAGCCGACGAAGCTGGTGCGCCCCACCCGGGCGATGCCGACCTCTTCGCCGGTGTCGACGGCAACCTTGGCAATCCCGCCGACCTGATCCAGATCCGGCACATCTTCCAGCCGGATCACCATCGGCTCGGCCCCGTGGGCATGCGCCGGCGCCGCCACGACCTGGCGTCGACCGGTCAGAATGGCCTGGAGAGCGGCCAGGGTCGGCCCGGCGATCATCCGCCCCGGGTGGAACACCGAGGCCACCCAGCTGATCCGCGACCGGATGGTGCCGTCGTCACTCATGAGACCTCCTGTGGGCGGCCTGCCGCCCGGTTCGAGACTGCCGGGTTAGAACCGCCAGGTCATGCCGCCGTAAAACTGGGTCGTATTCCCATCGGGGTCCTTCTCCCGCGTGCCGGACAGCGAGACGAACCAGCCGCGGGCGAGGCTCAGGTCCAGGTCCGCGCCATACCAGGTGATGTGCCGATGGGTGGTGCCGGGGACCATCGCAGTCGGCGAGGTATCCTCATTGCGCACGCCCCCATTCAATTCGAGGTGCACCGGGGCGAACGGATCCACCCCGACCCGGCCGGAGTAGAGCCGGCCGTCCAGCGTGGGGGTGTTATACCACGTTGCCCGGCCGGTGAGGCTCAGGTGCAATGGAGTGAACCGGTCCACACCGGCTGAGCCGGTATAGGACATCGCCTCTCCGACGCTCCCGCCACTGGAACGGCGGACATCCGCACCCACCCGGACGCGGTGTCCCAGCAGCGCGATGCCGCCCGAAGCACCTTCGCGGTAGGCGTCGTCGAACTCGGTGGCCGGGTCTACCGCGTCGCGATAGAGCCGGACGCTCCGTCGGTTGTCATAGGCGCCGGTGAAGGCCAGCCAGTGGGCCGGTCTCAGCGAGCCGCTGAGGTAGGTGCTCGTGGGGGTAAACCGGTTCTCCCCCAGCGCCACTTTCCACTGCGGGTAGTAATCCACCTCCTGCAGAGCATACAAGGAAATGCCGGGCGTGCTCACGCTGGCCTGGGCGAAGGCGAACTCCCGGTTCGCCACGCCGTTGCTGTTCGAGACCACCGCTCCGAGCGAGAAGGACAATGGTCTCGCGGAGCTCGGGGCGCTGTGCAGCTGGAGGTAGCCGCCGTAATCCTGGACCTCTCGCGAAAAGCCCAGGTTGGCGGGCTCCGGCTCCACGCCCCCGAATCCCCCGAACGAGACGTGGGTTCCGTTCAGTTCAAGGAGCCCGCCATCGAACAGGCTCACCGACGTCACCGCCGTCAGGTACTGGCGGCCGAGGGAAAGCCGGAACCGCGAGCCCGGCGCGTTCCACAGGAGCGCGGCCTGGTAGACCCGGGTCCGGCCATCGACCGTGCTGGAGCCGTCCCCTCGGGTGGAAGTGGTGCGGCGGGTACGCAGGTCGGCCGCCAGACCGATGGGAGTGCCGCCCAGCGCCTGGCCGTCGATGCGGAGGTCGACCGAGGGCTGGTTGAAGCCCCCATTCAGCGCGTCTTCGTGGGCCACGAGATAGCGCGCGCCCACCCGCCCGTGCAGGCCCGGCCCGCTGAGCCGGTGCCGGGTGGTCCGCCGGGGCGCGGCCACCCCGGCCTGCTGTTGGCGGGTCGGCTTGGCGGGGGGTGCCGGCCCGAAGCGGATCAGGTCGCCGATCACGATGTCCGTCGCCCCCTGGACCACCTCGCACGAGGCTTGGCGGGACGACAGGAACACCACTCGCAGGGTGGCGGCCACCGAGTCGCGCCGGATCAGGCTCAGCTCTTGGCCTTCGACCAGGCCGTCGGCCCGACCGGCGGCGACGTAGACCGCGTTGCCTGTCACGTAGCTGACCGTGGCGGTGCGAGCCGCCGCCGTGTCCCGGGCCGGCGCGGTCGTTCGCGCTCCGGCAGGGGTCCTGGTGCTATCCTGGCCCCGGACGGGCATCGCGGTGGCGATGGTCAGCGCGGCGGTCAGGCACGCGAGTCGGAGAGGTGTCCAGCGCACCCGGCGTCTCATGTTCTCTCCTCAGTCACCACAGCCCCTCTGGTTCAGGTAGGTGCACGTGGGCGGATGATGATGATTGCTGCAGGTAGACTGCGCATAGTTGGTCGTGTTGTGGCACTGGGTGCAGTCTCCCCTGGCCCCTTGGTGAGTAACGCTGAACATCGTGTGGTACTGCGAGGGTAGGGTCACCCCTGCGTCCCACGCGGTAGTGTTGCTCCCGCCGGAGTGGCAGGTGATACAGGTCTGTGGCCAGCCGAGTGTGCGGTGGTTCGGGGTGGTGGTGGTATTGAAGTCGGTCAAGTGGCACGACTGGCATGTCGTCGGCTTGCCGTTGTACACCCCATCCGCATGGCAGTCGCTGCAGGCCACGGTCTTGTGCGCCCCGGTCAGCGGGAACTGGGTGGCGCTGTGGTTGAACGTGGCCGGTGTCCACGCCGTGGTAGTGTGGCACGGCGTGCAGTCGGTGGGGAACTGCGCCTGTGCGTGATTCGGGTCCTTGGTCCCGTTGTAGTCGGGCTGGTGACAGCTCACACAGGTGGTGGGCTTGCCGTTGTAGACCCCGTTGGCGTGACAGTCGTTGCAGGTTGCGGTCCGGTGGGCCCCGGTGAGGGGGAACTGGGTCGCCGCATGGTCGAACGTCGCCGGGGTCCACGCCGTGGTGGTGTGGCAGGTGGCGCAGGTGGTCGGGAACTGGGCCTGGGTATGGTTCGGGGTCTGCGCCCGGTTGAAGTCCGGCTGGTGGCAGCTGACGCAGGTGATCGCCTTGCCCTTGTAGAT
>JBGQJV010000062.1:0-20207 GCA_041499215.1 Gemmatimonadota bacterium
GGGATGGGCGAACCAACGCGCGCTCCGGGCCCACCCCGGCCCGCTTACTGCGAGGAGCTAACCGCTAGCGGCTAATGGCTAATGGCTAACGGCCAACGGCTAACGGCCAATAGCTGACGGCTGACGGCTGATGGCTAATGGCTAACGGCTAACGGCCAACGGCCAGCTTCCTTCACCATACAGCGCCTTGTACAGCATGAGGTTGCGCTGGATGATGCGGACGTAGTCGCGGGTTTCCGGGATGGTGATCCGCTCGACGAAAAGCTCCGGGTCGCGGGCGGGACCGGTGCCGTTCCAGGTGGTTACCCGGCTCGCGCCGGCGTTGTAGGCCGCCAGGGCCCGGGCCAGGTCGCCCTCGAAGCGGCGCAGCACTGCCGCGAGATGATAGGTGCCGAATCGGATGTTGGTGGCGGGGTCGAGCAGTGCCTCGGCGCTCCAGCGCGTGACTTTGAGTGTGCGCGCGATCTCGCGGCCGGTGGCCGGCATGACCTGCATGAGGCCGATCGCGCCGGTACGGGACCGGGCGGCCGGCTCCCAGATCGATTCCTGGCGGATGAGCGCCGCCACCAGGCTCTTGTCCACACCCGCGGCGCTGGCCTCCGCCTGGAGCTCCTCGCTGTGCAGCAACGGGAAGATGAGCCGGTAGGTGCGGGCATCGGCCGGCGCGCCGGTGAGCAATGCCCGACGCGCCAGGGTCACCGACGCTGCCGCCTGGCCGTCCCGCCGGAGCAGGTCGGCTGCGGCCAGCATGCGCTCGGGCTGCCGCCGCCGGTCCGCGAGCAGCCAGTCCCGCTCCCACTCGATTTCCTGCGTCATCGACAGGCTGCGTAGCCCGGCCAGCCGGCTCGCCAGGCTGTCGAGGTCGGTGAACGACTCGAACCGGTCAGGGGCGGGGGGTGGGGTCCACGGCTCAATGCCCAACCGGCGGAAGCTCGCCACCGCGTAGTAGGACAGGGAGTCCCGCGCGAGAACCGATTGCCACAGCCCCTCCGCCCGGCGGTGCTGCCCTGCCTCGTCAAAGGCACGGCCGGCCCAGTAGCCCGCGGCGAGACCATCCTGACCGCCGTAGACCTGATGAGTCCGTTCCCATTCCTCCGCAGCGTCGAGTTGGTGCCCGTTCTCCCACTGCACCAGGGCGGCGAGAAACGCGGCCCGGGGGGCGAGCTCTCTCAGTGGAAAGCGGCGCACCAGCGTGAGCCAGGCCGCACGGGCCTGGTCATCCTGGTTCGCGCGCCAGTTGATATCGCCGGCAAGGAAGAGCGCTTTCGTGGCGAGGGCGGAATCCTCATCCTGGCCCAGCCGTTTGAGGATGGCGAGCGCCGGCATCCGCTGCCCCATCCGGTTGAGTGAGACGGCTTGCTGGTACGCCGCCTCCAGTGCCGAAGCCGACCCGGGCGGGACTCGGCGGAGCACGGCAATCGCCTCGCGATGGCGACCCACCTGAGCCAGGACCAATCCATACGCGAGCCGGTCGGCCGGCGTGGCCAGCCCGCTCGCAATGGCGCGGGGAAAGAGCGTCACCGCTCGCGAGGCCAGCCGGGATTTGCTGGCGGCCCGGGCCAGGATGAGAGCCTCCTGGGCGGTCGGCACCAGTTTCGAATCGAAGAGCAGGTCGATCGCATCCTGGACCTCAGGAGTTCCGGCCCGCTGCTCGGCGAAAGCGACCAGCGTCTCGCGCAGCGCGGTCCGCTCGGCGGGCCGAGTCGCAACGGCCAGGCGCAGACGAGTGGCATCGATCACCCGTCCGAGCGAGTCGTAACGCAGGGCCGCTCCCCGAAGATCCCCGGTGTTCTCCCGGGCGACCGCTTCGGTCTCGAGCAGCCGGGCCAGGACGATGGGAGAGTGGATCCTGGAGTACAGCGCCCGGCGCTCGAGGCTGTCGGTGGTGGTGAGGGCGGCACGACGAATCATCCATTCGCCCAGGGACGGGAATGCGTTCGCTGCTTCGAGGTAGGGGAGCGCCGCAGCGTTCCCCCGGCCATCACCGATCACCGGGCGGGCAGCCGTGGCGGCGTGCACTGGAGCGCCGTCGCCCGGTCCCACACTCCGCGGCGTGCCGCCGAGGCTGGTGATCAGAGCAAGGTGGACGAACGCGAGAGGCACGATGGGCTCAGTTGAGGGGTCAGGTTGCTGATCGGCCGCAACCTAATTGATGGCGTTGCAAGGAACAGGCCCACCTGGTACCCAGGAATCGCACCGGATGAGAGGCAAAGCGTGGCTGCAGCACCACGCTCTGAAGGAACGCGACCACACGGTAGGGATTCTCACCGAAATGACAACCCCCGGGCGATCCGTCCCGGGGGTTTGATCCAGGCCGGGTGGTCCCTCCGCGCGCTCTTATTCGCGCTAGAGGAGGGATCACGGGCAGGACGGGCGAACCAACGCGCGCTTCGGGACCACCCAGGCCTGTGACACGATCCCCGGGATGACGACGTCTCCCGGGCTCCGAGCCTCGCTGCGCTGCTCACCCTCACCACTCACTCTTCACTCCTTACTTCTCACTTCTCACTTCTCACTTCTCACTCCTCACTCCTCTCTACCGGAACGCCAGCCCCCACGCCGGCGGCGTGATCAGGGTGGCCACAATACCGGCATGATCCGATGGCCAGAGGGGATGGACCGGTCCGCGCACCCTGTCTCGTGCACTCTCCCCGACCAGGTGGACCTCCCCCTTCACCGGATCACGCCGGGTGCCGGTTCCGCGGGTGAATACGTAGTCGATTCGCTGGTCCAGGTCGGGCCTCGGGTTCGACAGATTCTCGATCTCGCAGCAGGTGAAGCCCGGGGCCCGATGGCGCAGATCGGCCCAGACGTCCGAGAATCCGGCACCGAGGATCACCTGGTGCATGGGCGACCCGGCGACGTCGTTGAAATCGCCCAGCAGGATCGTCGGTGCGGCGCTGCCGAGGCTGCTCACCAGCTCGAACGCCTGGGCGGCCCTGAGCTGGGGGAGTCCGGTCGCGCCACCCGATTCGAGGTGGGTGTTCACCACCTGGTAGTGGTGACCACCTACGCTGGCGTCGATCTGGATGAACCCGCGGATGATGCTCACGCCGGGGGCAACCGTGCCGATGTTGTGGCTGTAGTTCCTGGCGACCGGATTCGGCCCCAATTCCACCCGTGGTCCGACCAGCACGGCGTCGAAGTCGGTGAGGCTGATGCCCGGCACCGGCGAGGCCTGGGTATTCTGGACCGTTGCCGCCACTCGATAGGACAGGCCGCGCGCCGCCAGCGCCGCCTGGAGGATGGCGAGGAAGTCGAGATGGATCGCCGTGCTTCCGCCGAGCTGGGTGAGATCGAGGTCGAGCCGGGAGACCTCCTGCAGTCCCACCACATCCGGCCGGTTCCGGGCGATCTCGCCCGCGATGGCTTTGGCCCGGGTGGGGAAGTCGGTCTCCTGTACGACTGCGACTGCCGCGAGCAGGGCGGGGATGTCGTCCGCGGGATCGGGCGTGGCCAGCGCGCCGATCACCCGGTCCACATCGGCTCCGACGTACAGATTGCGGGACATGACGGTGATCCGGCCCGCACCGTGCGGTTCGTTGCCGCGGTCGGATGCGGTCGTGATCGCCGCCGGATCGAGCCCGGCGGGATCGGCGCATGCGAGAGAAGCGAGGGCAAGCAGAGCAAGGAGTCTGGCGGAACGTGGCATGGCGGACCTCCCGGCAGGTTGGTGGCTCCGCGATGGATATACTGTCGGGTCCGTGAGGCCGCCAGCACCGGACCCGCGGATGGCTCGCATCGCCGGGAGGCTGCGTTAGGATCAGGGCCATGAATCTCACCGTCCTGCCGCCGATCCTCGCCATTGCGGTCCTGGCGCTGGTGCTCCCGCCACGCCGCATCCGCCCGGCGCTGGCCGGTGCGGTGTTCACTTCGCTGGGACTCGCGAGCCTCCAGGTCGCAGGGGGCCCAGACTGGCGGGCAGCGGAACTGCCTCGGACCTATCTCTCGTTTACTGCAGCCCTGCTGCTGATCGGGCTGCTTCTTCCGCTCGCGCTGGCCGGGCTTGCGATCCGGGGAGGGGAGCTGTCGGGCCGGCACCGCACTGGCGCTGTTGTTGCCGCTGGCGTTCTGGTCCTCGTGCTTGGTGGCCGCGCTGCGATCCCCCTGGTGCTTGCGGGCGGCCCGGCCAGGGCGGCGCTTGGCGTGGTCATGCTGGCCGCGGCCGGGGTGCTGTCAGGCGGTCTGGCCCGGGTGCTGCGCCTGGGAGACCGGCTCCACCGGCTCAACCGCGCCGTGTTCGGGTCGACTGAGGCGCAGGGGGACGGGCACTGGGGCCCGACCGAGCGGTGGCTCCTTGCCCTGCATGCGGCGCTTGCGGCGGTCGCGCTGGTGTCGCCGCACCTGATCCTCCTGCTTGGCGCGGTCTTCGGCACGGCGATCACCGGTGTGCTGCTCGATCGAAGGCTGGGCCAATCGACACGCTGGCCGTGGTCGGTGGTCGGGGGCCTGGTGCTGCTCGCGCTGAGCAGTGCCTTCCTGATCCAGGTCGCAGGGGAGGTCCCGCTGTGGTTGAGCGAGTTGCGCGACGGGCCGTTCAGCCCCGCCTTCGAGCTGGGGGCCGCGCTCGGCTTCATCGCTGCGGCCTGGCCGCTGCTCCAGCTGTGGCCGCTTCACGCCCGGGCCCGCGGGCCTGCCACGCCCGTGGCCGGTGCGGCGCTGCTGGTTGTTCTGGTTACCCCGATCCTGCCCGACGGCACGCGGCACTGGCAGCCGGTGGTGTTCCCCCTGCTGGTTGTGGGCGGATGGTATGCCGCGGGCGTGGGTTCCCTCCCGCTCGCGCTCACCGCGCTGGCCACGGCGGGGTTGATCAGCCTCCGCCCCGCCGCCGCGTGGGCCGGGGTGGTCCTGCTGGTGCTCCTGGCGCTGCTCGGTCTCCGGAAACGACTGGGGCTTCCGGAGCCGTTGGGGCGGATGAGCGTCGCCGGGGCGACCGTGGTCGCGGCGGGGCTCGCGCCGACGGTTCTGGCCGGCGCGCTTCAGGCGCAGACGGTCTACACGGTGCTGCTTGCGGCCGCGCTTCTCGCGACACTGCTGGGACGAGGGTGTGACTCACCGGCGCGTTGACCGCCGCTCTCACTACCCTTAAGTTTTCCGACTCTCTCGCCGGAGATTCTTTCCGGCCATCGTTGTCCCTCTCCGCCGGAGAGCGCCATGGCTTTCACACTTCCCCCGCTGCCCTACGACTACACCGCGCTGGAGCCGCATATCGACGAGCAGACGATGCGGATCCACCACGACAAGCACCACGCCGCTTACGTCAACAACCTGAATGCGGCGCTGGAACCCCACGCCGCCCTCCAGTCGAAATCGCTGGACGAGCTGATCGGCAACCTGGACGCCATCCCCGAGGCGATCCGCGGCCCGGTACGCAACAACGGCGGTGGTCACCACAATCACACGCTGTTCTGGGAGATCATGGCCCCGGGCGGCGCCAAGGAGCCGCAGGGCGCGCTGGCCGACGCCATCGGCAAGACCTTCGGCGGCTTTGCGCAGTTCAAGGAGCAGTTCACCAAGGCGTGTACCACCCGGTTCGGCAGCGGGTGGGGCTGGCTCGCGCGCAAGAAGGATGGCTCGCTCGAGGTATACAGCACGGCGAACCAGGACAGCCCCGTGATGGAGGGGAAGGTGCCGCTGGTCGGCTGTGACGTATGGGAGCACGCCTACTATCTGAAGTATCAGAACCGCCGTCCTGACTACGTGTCCGCCTGGTGGAACGTGGTGAACTGGGCCGAGGTCGGAAAGCGGTACGGGACGAAGTGAGCAGTAAGCTGTGAGAAGTGAGAAGGAAGAAGTAAGAAGTGCGGTGGAGAACCACCGGTCACTTCTCCCTTCTCACTTCTCACTTCTCACTTCTCACCTCCAACGAACCGCACCTACCTGCGAAGGCTCGACCATGCCCCTTCCTGCCGTCGGAGCTCCGGCCCCTGACTTCACCCTGGCCTCCACCTCCGGCTCCAACGTGACGCTCTCGGCGCTCAAGGGAAAGAACGTGCTGCTGGCGTTCTTCCCCCTCGCGTTCACCGGGACCTGCACCACCGAGATGGGCGCCTTCACCGAGGACCTCAGCCAGTTCCAGAACGCCAACGCCGTGGTCCTTCCGATCAGCGTCGACTCGGTTCCCACGCTCAAGGAGTTCAAGGCCAAGGAGAAGATCGGGGTGGACCTGCTCAGTGACTTCAAACGCGAGGTCAGCCGCAAGTACGGCACTCTGCTCGAGGATCTGTTCTTCTCCAACCGGGCCTACGTGATCATCGACCGGGCCGGCATCGTGCGCTGGACCTTCGCCGAGGAGACTCCGAAGACCCGGCGGGAGAACGCCGATCTCCTGGCCGAGCTCAAGCGGCTCGCCTGATCGCCCGGTCGGCAGGGCGGGAATGATGCCATCGGCCCCGGAGGGCGTGAAGCAGGACGGAGCGGCCCCGCCAGCTCAACCCGGCCAGGTCTGGGACGAGTGGCCCCCCTCGACCTCGCCGCTCCTCGTCGAGTCTCCCGCTCGGGAGGACCGTCCCTGGTGGCTGGCCGGCCGGCCGAGGAGGTCGCATTCACGGTCGAGGATGTGCACGAAGTGGTCTACCACGACTAGGCCCACGGTCCAGCCCTGCTTGTCCCCGCCCCGCGCTGACCGTACCCTCCTGACATCCCCGGCAACTGGGGCCGTGTGACAGAGTCCGGCAGGTCCCGAATCCCCGTGGTCACCGCCGCACTGATCGCGCTCTGCTGGATCATGGCGCTGGTGACGTTGCCGGGCAATCAGGACGCGCTCCTCCTCCGGCTGTACCGGTTCGGCGCCAAGGAGAATGGAGCGATTGCCGCGGGGCAGTACTGGCGGCTCCTCACCCCGGCATTCCTGCACGGCGGCATCGTCCACCTGCTGGTCAACTCCTACTCGCTGTTCGTCCTGGGCAGCCTGACCGAGCCGGTCCTCGGCCGGGCCCGGTTCCTGGCCACCTTCCTGGTCTCGGCGGTGACCGGCTCGCTGGCGAGCTGGGCGTTCAACTCGGCGATCGGGGTCGGCGCCTCGGGGGCGATCTTCGGCCTGCTGGGCACCGCGCTCTATTTGAGCTGGCGGGGTGCCACCGCGCGGATCCCGCCCACCGCGCTCCGCTCGTTGGGGATGTGGACGGTGTACAACCTGGTCTTTGGCTTCGTCACCCCCACCATCGACAACGCGGCGCATCTGGGCGGCCTGACGGGCGGGATTGTGTGTGCCGTGCTGCTCACCGGGCAGGTGGTGCCGCTGGCGCTGTCGGCGGTGCTGTCCGCCGGCCTGCTGTGGGGCGGGTACGAGATCGCGCGGACGCCGGACAACACCCAGGAGGTCACCGCCTTTCTCGAAGGCGACGCGGCTCGTGAGCGCGGAGATCTGGCCGCGGCGGAGACGGCGCTGGCGGAAGCGCCGAGCTTCGCGCCCGCGCTCGTGACCCTGGCGTACCTGCGGCTGTCGAATGGAGACAACACCGGCAGTCTGGCGCTCGCGGACTCCAGCCTCCGGCTGCTGGACGATCCGGGGCCACGGGCCAAGACCCTCCGGCTTGAGGCCCGGGCGATCGGCATCGACGAGCGTTCACTCCGGGGCCGAATCCAGCTGATCCGGGCCTGGGCGCTGTTCCGGCTGGGCCGGCAGGAGGAGGGGATCGGCGCGGCGACGCTCGCCGCCCAGGGGCCCGGCGGTCAGGACCGGCTGCGGGCGGCACTGCTGCTGGGGGAGGCGAAGCTGCAGCAGGGTCGGCCGGAGGAGGCACTGCTCCAGTTGCGTCAGGTGACGAGCGCCTCCGATTCACTGCTCCAGGCCCAGGCACACCACGACGCCGCGCTGGCGCTGAGCGCCCTGGGCCGGCAGCAGGAGGCGATCGCCGAGGTGGAGGCGGCGGTCCGGCTGGATCCAGCCGACCCGCGGTATGCCCGCCTTCTCTCCTCGCTCAGGGGCCGCGATTCCGCGGCCGGACTCCCCGCGCCCGGGCCGGTTCCGCTCCGGCCGCGCCGGGAGTAGTGGCGTAGGCTTGTCCCGGCATCAGTCTCATCGAGCCAGGTTCAATGCCAGCATCCTCGGCTCGCTCATCTCTTCCATGGCGTAGCGCACGCCCTCACGACCGAAACCGGAATCCTTCACCCCGCCATAGGGATAGTTATCCACCCGCAGGGTGGGGAAGTCATTGGCGATGACCCCGCCCACTTCGAGGGCGTGGAACGCCTGGAAGATCCGGTTCACGTCGCGGGTGAAGACTCCGGCCTGCAGGCCGAAGTCGGAGTCGTTCACCTGCGCCATCGCATCGGCCCAGTCGCTGTAAGGCGCCACGATGCTCACCGGGCCGAACACTTCCTTGCAGGACACCTTGGCGTCGCGCGGGACGTCGGTCAGAAGGCCCGGAGTGAGCACGTTGCCGGTCCGCCGCGCCGGGAGCAGGACCTTCGCTCCGGCCGCGATCGCTTCCTCGGTCCAGGCCTGGACCCGGTCGGCGGCGGCCTGGTCGATCATGGGACCCACGACGGTCCGGGGATCGAGCGGGTCGCCGGCAGGGAGGGCGGCGCTCGCGGCAACCAGCTTCTCCACGAATCGGTCGAAGATCGGGCGGTGTACCAGCAGCCGCTGCACCCTGATGCAGACCTGGCCGGCGTAGGCAAAGGCGCCCAAGGCAAGCCGCTGCGCGGTCCAGTCCAGGTCAGCCACGTCCTCATGCACTACCGCGGCGGCGTTGCCCCCCAGCTCCAGGCACACCTTCTTCTTGCCGGCCACGTTCTTGAGATGCCACCCCACCGTGGGGCTGCCGGTGAAGGTGAGCATGGCGAAGCGGGGGTCGGTGGCCAGCTGTTCCGCCACCGGGATGGGGAGGTGCAGCACGTTGTAGGCGCCGGCGGGGAGCCCGCACTCGTTCATGATCTGACCGAGGCGGAACGCCAGCTGAGGGCATTGTGGCGGTGGCTTCACCACCAGGGCGGAGCCCACCGCGATCGCCGGCGCCACTTTGTGGGCCAGCAGATTGAGCGGGAAGTTGAACGGCGTAATCGCACTGATCGGCCCCACCGGGAAGCGGTGCACCAGCCCGGTGTAGCCGACGGTGCGGGTGTCCACGTCGAGCGGTACCACTTCTCCCCCGAACCGTCGCGCCTCGTCGGCCGCGAAGGAGAAGGTCATTACCGCCCGGTCCACCTCGCCCAGCGCCTGGGTGATGGGTTTGCCGCAGCTTTGGGCCAACTCGGTGGCCAGCGCCTGACGTTCCCGGGTGAGGCCATCGGCGATCCGCACCAGAAGATCGCGCCGGGCGTGGCGCGGCAGGGCCCGCATGGCCTTGAACCCCGCCTGGGCCGCGCGGATGGCCTGCTCGAGATCCCGGGCGGTGCCCTGCGCGGCGAGCACGGCGGTCTCGCCAGTAAAAGGAAAGCGGATCGGATCGGTGCGCCGTCCGTCGAGCGGGAGATGGGTACCGTTGATCCAGGGGGTCAATTCTGTCAGGGTAGTCATGTCACACCTCCGGTCGTTCCGCGTTCCCCGTTCCGCGTTCCGCGTTCCGCGTCTCTCGATCCAGGGCAACGCGGAACGCGGAACTCGGAACGCGGAACACCTGAATCTTGCGCGGCTCGCGGACGCAGGCAACTTACTCCGCGGATTGCCATGCCCTCTCGTTGCCGGGACTCGCTCAAGTGAAGTCGCGCCGTTGGCTTCTGCTAGCCGGGCCGGTGACCGCCGCGATCTCCCTGGTCGGATTGTGGCTCAGCGCCCGCCAGGCCGAGCGGACCGAGATCGATCGGGCGGATGCCGCGCTGGCCCGCACCGCCGCGGCGTATCTGTCGGTGGTGGTGCCGGCCGGGGGCGCCAACGGTTACGATCCGGCGCGACTGCTCTCCGCGGTAAACAACCTCGCGCGCGCCTCGTTCTGGCCCGGAGGGCTGCAGCTTTCGCTTGGCGCGGTGCCGCTCCTGCGTGATACCATCGGCCTGGTACCGGTGCCCGATTCCCTGCTCGGTCTTCTGGACGAGGGACGCCAGGGGGTCATCGCCCCGCATGCCAGGGTGCGGGTGGCGCTGGTGCCGTTTCTGGATCGGGATCGCTGGGGCATGCTCGGGTGGGTGGCGGCGTGGGGCAGCGTCCAGCGGCAGGTGCCGTCCTTCAGGGCGGGGTTTCTCACCGCGCTTGCCGCAGCCTGGATCGTGCTGGCGGCCCTGGTGTTCCTTCGTGAAGTCGAGCGTCGCTGGCGGGTCGTGGCGTTCGTGTCGGCGCTGGGCTTCCTGGTGGTGCTGGCCGTGGACCTGGGCTGGGGCGTGCATCAGACCGCCCGTACGGCCGCCGAAACCCGGTTGCTCACGCTCAAGCGGCTGATCGAGGTGGCCGCCACCGCTCCCGGAGTGCGCCAGGCCATGCTTCCCGAGATCGCCGTCGACGTGCGGGTGCGACCCTTCCGGCAGGCGGTCACGCTGCCCACCGACGTGGCGTGGGGGCGGGACGACGCGGGCCCCTCCCTGACCGTTGTGGCTGCCACTCCACGAAACCAGGGCGGTCTGGAGCTGACCCTGCGGCAGGATACCAGTGGCTTGGCCCGGCTCCGCCTGGTGCTCGCAGGATGGCTGGCGCTCGGCGCCTTTGGGCTGGGCCTGGCGGCGCTGGGCGCCAGGCTCTTGGGCAGGGGCCCCGCGCCGGTGAAGTCTCCCAGCCCGGTGCCGGCGTGATCCGGCCCTGCCGGTCTTTCGGGTGAGGGGGCGATATTTCATTCGGGGCGCGATGGCGGATCGGGCACCGGCAACGGGAGCGGCATGACGGTAACGGGCGAGATTGACCAGGCGGATGCGGGCCTGGCGCTGATCGGGTCGGTGGCGCAGCTGCTCAACACCGGGCTGGGGGCGGAGGAGACGCTGGCGCTGGTGGCCGATGCGCTGCGGAAGGGGCTCGGAGTCCGGGCGGTGCAGCTCTGGCTTCGGGAGCCGAACGCGACCACCCTCCGGGCGATCGGCGCGCCCCGCCCGGTCGGTGCGCCCAGGACCAGCCGGTCCTTTGCCGTGCTGCCCGATGCCGGCCCGGATACCTATCGGCTCCCGCTGCTGCACGAGGGTGAGCGGCTCGGCCTGCTGGAGATCACTCCCACGCCGGATGCCGGTGTAACCGAGCGGCTGCTGCCGATCGTGGCGGACATCCTGGCCCCGTTTCTCGCCTCCATCGAGCTGTCGGAGGACCTGGCCTACGAGGTTGCCCTCCGCTCCCGCGAAATCGAGGAGCAGCGCCGCTTCATTACCCTGGTCATCGACTGCCTGCCGGTGGGGCTGTACGTGGTGGACCGGGAGTATCGCATCCAGATCTGGAACCGCAAGCGGGAGATGGGCTCCCAGGGCCTGCGCCGGGACGAGGTGGTCGGCCGTCAGGTGTTCGACGTGCTGACCCGGCAGCCGGCGGGACAGCTGCGGGCGGAGTTCGACGCGGTATTCCAGAGCGGGCAGGCCCGCCAGCTGGAGCTCGAGGTGGCGGTCGGCGGCGAGCCCAAGTACTACCGGATCAGCAAGATCCCGATGCGGCAGGACGGCGAGACCATCACCCACGTCATCACGATCGGTGAAGACGTGACCGAGGGCCATGTAGCCCAGCAGCGGATCCTGCAGAGCGAGAAGCTCGCGGCCATCGGCCAGCTGGCGGCCGGGATCATGCATGAGATCAACAATCCGCTCGCCACCATCGGAGCCTGTGTCGCGGCGCTGGAGAACCGGGTGCAGGACACGGTGCCGCCGGCGCAGAAGGCCGCGGTGCGCGAGTATCTCGAGATCATCGACAAGGAGGTACAGCGCTGCGAGGGGATCGTGGATGGGCTGCTCGATTTCAGCCGGCCCAAGGGCAAGGCCAAGGGGCCGGTGAATGTCTCCACCATCCTGGAGGACACCCTGTTCCTGCTCAAGCACCACGAGCGCTTCCGCAAGATCGAGGTGACCCGGGTGCTGGCGGATCAGCTGCCGGCGGTGCACGCCAACGCGGAGCAGCTCATCCAGGTGTTCATGGCCATCATGCTGAACGCCCTCGACGCCATGGAGGAGGGCGGCTCACTCACCGTCCGCTCCCAGGCTGGGACGGTGCACGAGGACGAAGTGGAGGTGGAGATCGAGGATACCGGCGCCGGCATTCCGCGGGCCGAGCTGACCAAGATCTTCGAGCCGTTCTACACCACCAAGCCACCGGGGCGGGGTACCGGGCTCGGCCTCTCGGTGTGTTACGGGATTGTGGCCGAACATGGTGGCCGGATCGAGGCGGACAGCCAGCCGGGTCGGGGATCGGTGTTCCGGGTGTTCCTCCCGGTTACGGAGAAGGAGACGTAGCTGTGGGTCGTTGGCCATTGGCCGTTGGCCGTGAGCCGTTGGCCATGAGCAATTGACGACGGCCGTCGAGCGCCATCGGCTTCACCGTTCACCGTTCACCCCTCATCGTCCCAAATCGGCCAAGGAACCCGTCCGCTTGAAGATCCTCGTCGTCGAAGACGACCGCACCGTCGGCCAGTACGTGCTCCGCGGGTTGCAGGAACAGGGGTTCCAGGCCGATCTCGTCCCCGACGGGAACGAGGCGCTCTCCGCCAGCTCGCATGGCAACTACGATCTGGTGATCCTGGATCTGCGCCTGCCGGGGATGACCGGGTTCGAGGTGCTGCGGACGCTGCGCGACCGGGGCAACACCACGCCGGTCCTGGTGCTCACGGCCCAGGACGCGGTCGACTTCAAGGTCCAGGCGCTCCGCTCCGGCGCGGATGACTACGTGACCAAGCCGTTCGCCTTCGAGGAGCTGCTCGCCCGGGTCGAGGCGCTGGGCCGGCGCCCGAAGCAGCTTGCCCCCAAGAGTCTCCGGGTGGCGGACCTGGAGCTCGATCTCGGCACCCGCGAGGTCACCCGGGGGGGCCGCCGGCTCGAGCTCACGCCCAAGGAGTACGCGGTGCTCGAGTACCTCATGCGCCACGCCGGCCGGGTCATGTCCCGCACTCTCATCACCGAGTACGCCTGGGACTATCACTTCGATCCGGGAACCAACATCGTCGATGTGGTGATCAACCGGCTGCGGAAGAAGGTCGACGCCGCCCAGCAGCAGCGGCTGATCCATACCGTCCGCGGAGTCGGGTATGTCATCAAGGCGTGAGCCGTCAGCCGTGAGCCGTCAGCCGTCAGCTCTTCGGCGGGTGATGGCCGCCGGGCGCGCTCTCACGGCTGATGGCTGAAGGCTGACGGCTCTCATGTCCTCCATCCGCTCCCGCCTGACCCTGTGGTACGCCATCGCCCTGCTGGCCTCGGTGGGCGCCTTCGGCACGGCGCTGTACTTCGAGCGGCAACGATCGAGCCTGCGGGAGCTGGACGAACGGCTCCGGCTCGAGGGGAGCCTCGCGGCCCAGTACTTCATCACCTTCCAGCGGCAGTCGGGCCGGACCCTCGCGCCCGGCCAGCCGCCCACCCTGGCGATCGACCAGGTCGGCGGCTACCTGAGCGCGGTGCAGGACTACGTCGTCATCCTGGACCCCGACCAGGTTCCCATTTACCGTAACGCCGCCGCGCTCCGGCTGTTCAGCGGAGCGGCCCTGTCGCAGCTGGCCACGGTCGCCGCCGGAGCCGGCCGGGGTGGTTTCCACAGCGGCGAGGTGCAGATCGAGGGCAACGGTGCGCTGCGCTACGCCCAGGTGCCGCTGCCGGGGATCTGGTCCGACACGGCCAGCATGGTCGTGGCGGCACCGGTCGACGCGGTGCCCTTCGGGGCCGGGCAGCTGCTCAAGGCCATGCTGGTGATCGCCCCGGTGATTCTGGTCGGCAGCATCGGGCTGGGGTACGTCCTGGCCGACACCAGCCTGCGGCCGCTCCAAGGGATGGTGGACGAGGTGGAAGCGATCACCGACGGCCGGAGTCTGCACCGCCGGCTCGCCCCGGTCTCGGCCGACGAGTTGGCCCGGCTGGCCGGCACCATGAACCGGATGCTGGCGCGGCTGGAGGCCAGCTTCGGAAGCCTGCACCGATTCACCGCCGACGCCAGCCACGAGCTCAAGACCCCGCTCATGGTGCTGCGCGCGGGGGTGGAGCGGGCGATGACCAATCCCCGGACTCCGACCGAGGCGCTGCAATCCCTGGAGGAGGTCCTGCAGGAAATCCACCGGATGAGCGAAATGGTGGAGAACCTGCTCACCCTGGCCCGGGCAGACGAGGGCGGCGCACGCCTCGCGGTGGAGCCGGTCGACCTGCGCGAGCTGCTGGGAGAGGCATCCGAGACCGCGGGGATGCTGGGCGAGGAGAACAGCATCCACGTGCGCACCGAGGTGCCCGCGGAGCCGGTGATCGTGGCGGTCGACCGGAGTCGGATCCGCCAACTGCTGCTCAACCTGGTTACCAACGCCATCAAGTACACTCCCTCGGACGGCAAGGTGAGTCTCGGCCTGGTCGACCAGGGCGAAGCAGTGGCCATCGTGGTTGGGGACAACGGCATCGGGATCCCCGCGGGGGACCTGCTCCACATCTTCGACCGGTTCTATCGAGTCGACCCGGCGCGTTCCCGCACCGGGGAGCGCCCCGGCACCGGGCTGGGCCTGGCCATCACCAAGTGGATCGCGGAGGCCCACGGCGGGCACATCACCGTGCAGAGCCGCCTGGCCCGCGGGACGGTTTTTACCGTGACCCTGCCCAAGAGCCCTGCCCGGGTAGCCACCGGCGGCCCGCTCGATCCGGACAGCGGGATTCCCGGTGCTCCGGCCGGAGGGGTGATCCCCGCCGATCGCCGGGACCTCCCGGACGGCTGACGGCCGACAAGGTACGCCGTCTTAGTCTGGCGCAATCCAGCCTCTTCCCTATATTCGCTCTCCCTTCCCCCTGCGTGGGTGTGCGGGCGAGACGCTGTTGCGCGTTACATTGGCAGGCTCCGCAGCAAGGCCGGCACAACCTCGGCAGCGCTAATCGGTCTGTCATCGATTTGTCATGTTGGCGGCGTTGCGCTGCAATGGCCGCAACGTAGCTTCCCGCACCGCCTTTCCCACGGAGGATGAGTTGTTCGAACACCTCATCGAATCTGGTCGCAAGCCAAAGCCATCGGTCAAGCAACAGGTCGTTTCCCTGTTCATCCACGCCGGCATCCTGTTCGGCGCCGTCAAGGCGACCCAGGGGGCCGCGGAGGTGATCAAGGACATCGCCGTGGACACGACCATGGTGTTCCTGAGGCCACCCGAAACCGCCCCGCCCCCGCCTCCGCCGGAGCAGGTCGTCCTGAGCGCCAATCCGCCCCCGCAGGGGTTCCAGGTGGTGTCGCCGCCCGACAACATCCCGACCGAGATCCCGCCCGTGAATCTCAACGAGCGGTTCGATCCCAAGGATTTCACCGGCAAGGGTGTCGAGGGTGGCATCGCGGCGGGTGTGGCCGGCGGCACGGGGCCGGTGATCGAGGGCGAGGTGTTCCTCGCCGCCGAGGTAGACGAAACCCCCCAGGCCCTCAACGGGGCAGCCTGCCAGGGCAAGTATCCGCCGGTGATGGCCTCCGCAGGCATCCCGGGCAAAGTGGTCATGCAGTTCATCGTGAACACCGACGGGCATGTGGATGCCGCATCGGTCAAGGTGATGAGTTCCACCCACAAGGCGTTCGAGGAGCCTGCCAAGCAGGGGATCACCTCCTCGGGCTGCACCTTCAAGCCGGGGTCCTCCCGCGGGCAGCCGGTGCGGGTGCTGGTGCAGCAGGCGGTTTCCTTCAAGGTCGCCCAGTAACTCCCAACGGAGGTCGT
The DNA here is from genome assembly GCA_041499215.1 of Gemmatimonadota bacterium. GTDB lineage: Bacteria > Gemmatimonadota > Gemmatimonadetes > Gemmatimonadales > GWC2-71-9 > JADJOM01. The sequence goes on from JBGQJV010000062.1 coordinate 15,702, forward strand.
TGAGACATGCAACACGGCATTGACATTCTGAAGCTGTGGGACGCGGCTGGCACGTTCGCCCGCGGCGTGATCGTGATCATGGCGATCATGTCGCTGTGGTCCCTCTCGGTGGCCATCACCAAGTTCCTGACTATCCGCAAGAGCCAGACCGCCACCAAGAAGTTCGCCCCCGAGTTCTCCCGTGCGATCCAGGAGGAGAACCTGGAGAAGGCCATCGCGCTGGCCGAGAAGAACCAGGGCAGCCACATCGCCCGCGTGCTCGGCGGCGCGCTGGGTGAAGTGAAGCCCCTGATTCAGGACCGGGCCACCATCACCTCCGCCGACATCAACTCGGCCGAGCGGGCGGTGGAGCGGCAGATGCTGATCACCCTGGCCGAGTTCAAGCGCGGCATGGGCGTCATGGCCACGGTGGGCGCCACCGCGCCGTTCGTCGGTCTGCTGGGCACCACCATGGGTATCGTGACCGCCTTCACCGGCATGGCGGCCTCCGGCGCTTCCGGCGGCCTGGCGGGCATCTCGGCCGGTATCGCCGAGGCACTGATCACGACCGCCATGGGCCTCATGGTCGCCATCCCGGCGGTGTGGTTCTACAACTACTTCACCACCAAGATCGAGAACCTCACGGTCGAGATGACCTACTCCTCCAAGGAACTGATCGATTACCTGATCAAGTCCGTGGGCAGCGAGTTCGGCCGTTCGATCTTCACCAAGGAATTCCAGGCCCAGAAGGCGGTGACCGGTCATGGCCATATCGGCGGGTAGTGCCGGACGGAGCACCGTCAAGGCGGAGCCGAATGTGATTCCGATGATCGACATCATGCTGGTGCTGCTGATCATCTTCATGATCGTGACTCCCCTGATCGCGGCCGGATTCAAGGCCACCATGCCCAAGGGCAAGAACCTGGACTCCCGGCCCGAAGGCGAAAACGAGATCATTCTCGGGCTCGATGCGGGCGGGCAGTACTTCCTCAACGGCAAGGGACCGGTGGATGCCGGCGTGCTTGAGGAGCAGCTGAAGGCGATGTACGCCGCCCGCAGCGAGGACAAGATCCTGTATTTCAAGGCGGACAACGAGCTGAAGTTCGCCCGGATTCAGGATGCCGTGGAACTGGCGCGCCGGTCCGGCGCCCGGGTCATGGCGGCGATCACCGAGCCCAAGGTACAGGGCGGCCTGTTCGACGCGGCCGTCAAGGAGAACTGACAATGGCCGGCGGATCATCCGCGGAAGCGGGGCAGGTCACCTCCGAGCCCAACGTCATCCCGATGATCGACATCATGCTGGTGATGCTGATCATCTTCATGGTGTCGCAGCCGCTCGCGCGGATGGCCCTGGACATCCAGGTGCCGCCGCAGGAGACGGCCACGAAGTCGAACGCGCAGTCGAACCAGATCGTCCTGGAGCTGCTGGAGGACGGTGGCTATGCCATCAATACCCAGCCGGTGCCGAAGGATCAGCTCGACACCCAGATCCACGCGATCTTCGACTCCCGCCCGGCCAAGCTCCTGTTTGTGAAGTCGGCCGGCAGCCGGACCTATCAGGACGTGATTGACGCGATGGACGTCGCGCGGGGCGCCGGGGTGCAGGTGATCGGATTCACCCCCGCCGAGCCGGGGCGGCAGGCGTCGCAGTAGGCGCGCACAGCTGTGCGCGCCTACCTGCGCGCCTCCTCGCCCTCCGGGCGAATCGACCGGGGGGTCGTCCCAGTGACGGCCCCCTGGTCGTATGTTTCACCGCACTCCGTGTGCGCCGCCACCCCGGCCGCGTCCCCCTGTTGAACGCGGGGTGACCCCCGCCGCCGCTTCGGGAGGGAATGCTCTGCGGTCGCGTTATGCCTTCGCCGTCGTGCCCACCACCCGCCGCTCCCCGGCCGGGGTGCTGGTGTCCATCCTGCTGCACCTCCTGTTCGGCACGGTGCTGTTTTTCCGGATCCGGGAGGACTTCGCGCGGGTGCTGGACGGCGGCCGTCAGGGGCCGGGTACGCAGGGCGGCGGCGGTGGCGGGGCCGGACGGGTGGCGTATATTACCCTGCCCGCGCCGACCTCCAGCCCACGGGTCGCCGTCACGGTTGAGCCGCCGCGGGAGACGCCGCCCCCGGTGCCGCTCACGCCGACACCCACTCCACCACCGGTGATTCCTCCGCCGGTTCCCGAAGAACATCCCGTCGCCGTCGCGGCCCAGCCCGCGACCAACTCGGTTGACAGCGTAGCCGGCACCGGGCCCGGACAGGGCGGGGGTGCAGGCGGAGGCACGACGGGCGGTGTCGGTCCTGGAACCGGCCCGGGCGCTGGACCGGGCACCGGGACCGGAGGCGGCGAGGGCGGCACGGGCAAGGGACCGGAGCCGCGCTTCCTCATCATCCCGCCGCCGGACCCTCCGAAGGAGTTGCGGGGTGTCGACCTCAAGCTGACGTTCTGGATCGACCAGGGCGGGACGGTCAAGCGGGTCGCGGTCGAGCCGGAGATCAAGGATCGCAAGTTCGCGGACAAGCTGAAGGAGTCGATGCTGCACTACCGTTTCCGTCCGGCCACGGGGCCCGACGGCACCCCCATCGCCGCCGTCTACACCCACACGCTCAACTACTGAGCCCGGGCGGCGTACCCCTTCACTCCTCTCCCATGCCCGGTCTCTTTGTCCGCAAGTCCATCGCCGACTGCGAGAATGACATCGCCGAGCGCGGTGGGCTCAAGCGCACGCTCAACAAATGGCATCTCACGGCTCTGGGTGTGGGTGCCACCATCGGCGCTGGGATCTTCGCCACCACCGGGACGGCCATCGCCGGCGATCCGCTCCGCCCCGGCGCCGGGCCGGCGATCGTGTTCTCGTTCGTGCTCACCGCGGTGGCCTGCGGCTTCGCCGCGCTGTGTTACGCTGAATTCGCCGCCATGGTCCCGATCTCGGGCTCGGCCTACACCTACGCCTACGCCTCGCTGGGCGAGTTCGTAGCGTGGATCATCGGCTGGGACCTGATCGTAGAATACGCCGTGGGCAACATCGGCGTGGCCATCGGGTGGTCGGGGTACTTCCGGGAACTGTTGAGCCATTTCGGGCTGGACCTCCCCGCGTGGCTGGCGACCGACTTCCGGAGCGCGCGCGATGCGGCGGCCATGGTGGCCACTGGGGCGACCGATCCGACCAACGCCTATCTGGCGTCGGCCATCGGCACCGCGCCACACGTCCTCGGCATACCGATCATCGTCAACCTTCCCGCGTTCCTGGTGGTGGCGCTGATCACCGTGCTCCTGGTCATCGGGATCAAGGAATCGGCCAACTCCAACAACGCGATGGTGCTGCTCAAGATCGGCATCATCCTGTTCTTCCTGGCGGTGGGCGCGTTCTTCATCAAGCCGGTGAACTGGCATAACCCCGCCACCGGCGGCTTTGCCCCCAACGGGTTCGCCGGCATCAGCGCCGCCGCGGCGATCATCTTCTTCAGCTACATCGGGTTCGACGCGGTGTCCACCGCCGCGGAAGAGGCGAACAACCCGTCCAGGGACATGCCGTTCGGCATCATCATGAGCCTGGCCGTCACCACGGTGCTGTACATCGCTCTGTCGGTGGTGATGACCGGTCTGGCGCCCTGGCAGCAGTTGGGGACGCCGGAGCCGATGATCACCGCGCTGCAGTACGCCGACGGTCCGCCGACGATCCTGCGGGTGTCGCGGCTCATCATCGCGTTCGGTGCCGTGATCGCGATGGGCAGCGTACTGCTGGTCTTCCAGCTGGGACAGCCGCGGATCTTCATGTCCATGGCCCGTGACGGGCTGCTGCCGCCGGTGTTCAGCAAGGTGCACCCGCGATTCAAGACCCCGTACGTCGGGACGATCCTCACCGGGATCTTCGTGGCCACCTTCGCGGCCTTCGCGAACATCGCCGAAGTCGTGGACCTGACCAACATCGGCACGTTGTTCGCCTTTATCCTGGTGTCGATCGGGGTCATCGTCCTGCGGAAGACGGACCCCAGTCGCCCCCGGCCCTTCCGGGTGCCCTGGGTGCCGGTCACTCCGCTGATCTCGGTGGTGGCGTGCTTCTACCTGATGTACAAGCTGCCCGGGATCACCTGGATTCGGTTTGGCGTGTGGCTGGCGGTGGGACTGGTGCTCTACTTCATGTACGGTTCGAGCCACAGCCGGCTGCGGAATCGGGCGGGGTGAGGAGGCCGTTGGCCGTTGGCCGCATGAAGCTTCAGAGGGACCTGCCTTTCCCGCCGTCAAGGCCGGGTTGGCGGGTCCCTCGTTGTGTGCGGAATCTGGAGGGCTTGAGGTCGAGGGCCCTACCCGCGACCTTGGCCCTTTCACCGTTCACCGTTCACCGTTCACCGTTCTCACTTCTCACCCCTCACTTCTCACTTCTCACTCCTCACTTCTCACTCCTCACTCCTCACTCCTCACTTCTCACTCCTCACTTCTCACTTCTCACTCCTGACTCCTCACTCCTCACTGCTTCTCCGCCAGGTGCATCGCCCCGGTCGCGGCCTCGAGCGGCATGTCCCGGAACCGGATCCGCGA
>JBGQJV010000063.1:0-20137 GCA_041499215.1 Gemmatimonadota bacterium
ACTTCTCACTTCTCACTTCTCACTGCTTGCGGCTCACCCGTTCCTCTCCTTCTCCGGCCTCCAGCTCGGCCGCTTCCACCCAGGGGCAAACGGCGGCGGCTGGCCGGTGGTCCGTCTCGCGAGATCGAGATGCGGTGCCGCGAGGTCGGCCAGCTGCTGTGCCAGCGCCATGTCCGTCCGGTTGAACGGGGCAGCGCCCTTGGCGGTCATCGCCATCGCCCCGAACACGCGGCCCCCGGTCCTGAGCGGTACCACCAGCACCGTCAACGCCCCGTTCGGGTCATCCTGGCTGGTCAGCAGGTACGGCACTTCTCCCCGCACCACGGTGGCGACACCGGTGCCCTCAATCGGCTCCTGCGGCAGGTCCGCCAGCGGGGTCACCGCCCCAGGCCTCATGACCGCGACGCGGGCCTCATCGTTGAGCCGGACGGCGAACTCCAGCGCCGTCACCGGCAGTACCGCGGCGGCCTGCTGCACAAACAGCTTGCTGCCGTCGCCCAGGAACGGTGTCACGGCCAGCAGCTCCGCGATCCGCGCTAAGTGCATCGGCACGTGGCGCAGCACATCGAACTGCGAACGGAGCACACTGTACTGCCAGGCCAGCACCTGGCTCTCCACCTTCGGAGAGAGGAGGGAGCCAACCCGGTCCAGAACCACCAGGTCCTCCGCCCGGTAGAACCCTGGTCCGGCGCTGCCCAGCAGCAGGTAGCCCACCGGTCGCTCGACGATCCGGAGAATGGTGCCGACCAGTGAGCGTGGCGGCACCTCCGGACCCCGCACCGTGACCAGCTCGGGCATCATGGTGTCCTCGGCTGCGGCTGCGTCATCCAGGATGAAGCCGCTCCGCTCGGCAAACAGCCGAGCCGGGTCCAGGGTGCTCCTCGGAATGACCAGGGCGGGATCCCCCCACAGCGTTCCGTGACCGTGCAGTCCCAGGCGGTAGAGGTGCTCGCCGGAGGTATCGGGGATCAACAGCTCGTAGGCGTCGTGCGGCAGGATTGGTTGCAGCGCGAACGAGAGCGCCAGCATCAGGTCGCGTGGGGTCCCCGCTCCCCCGATGGCATCCGACAACCCCTCGAACAACTCTCCCTGTCTCGCCTGGTCCCGTACCCGCTCTCCGCCGGGGATGACGACGTCTGCCTCACTCGGCGCGCTGCTCGCGGGCGGGGTCTCGTCGCCACCGCCCGCCCGGGTCACGCGGGCAAGCATCGGCGCCATCACCGAGATCGCGGAATCCAGCAGGTGCTCGGCTCTGAGGCCGTAGATGTGCGGCGTGAAGGAGGCAAGGAGGATCAGTGCCACGTCCTGCCCCCCGTGACGCACCGGGCGGAACAGCACCGAGCCATACCCCGCCCGGCGGATCCGGTCTTCGACTTCGTCCAGGATCAGCTGGTTCGCCAGCGGTTCGGCCCTTGGCACGCCCAGGTTGTCCAGCGCCAGTGCCTCGGGCTCGATGAGGATCGGCTCGCCGTCCGGGCCATACAGCCACAGCGCCAGGAGATCGGTGGCCAGTTCCGAGCGGAATGCATCCGCCACTGCCTCGTACCACGCCTTCAGCACATCCAGGTCGTGGACGCGCGTCCGGGGGTGCAGCAGTGGGATCAGCTGCCGGAAGTCCATTTCGCTCATGGCCATGGCCGGTTAATGGAGCAGCCTCTGTGCCCCCCCACCAGACCCCCCGCCGAACTAATACCCCTCCCCCCTACTTGTATACCCCACCGCCCTATGCTAAATTCGCCACAAAGTCCTTTAGGCTCACGGGTAACCGACCTCTGAATACGGTAAGTAAGACAATGAAGGATATCACCTTAGCTATCAGCGGCATGAACTGCAGCCACTGTCTCAATGCTGTCAACCAAGCTATCCACTCCGTTCCAGGAGTCGAGATCAGGTCGGTGCGAATGGGGCGCGCGGAACTGCGGGTCCCGGATACGGACGCCGGCGGCGAGCTGGTGAAGGCCGCCATTGAGGACGCGGGCTACAAGGTTGAGGGTCTGGCGCAAGGGTGAGGGGAGAATCGGAGCCATGGATACCACACAGCTGCTGGTCACACTCGCCGGCGTCGCGGCCATCGCCTGGGTCAATTGGTACTTCTTCGTTGCGGGGCGGGGTGCACCCGCGGTGATCGCCACCGCTCCCTCCGGTCCGCAGGAGATCCCCATCGTCGTCGACGGAGGCTACGCTCCTGCCAGCGTGGCGGTGCACAGTGGTCGCCCGGTCCGGCTCCTCTTCGACCGCAGGGACAAGGGAAGTTGCACTGAGGAGGTCGTGCTTCCGGAGTTCGGGATCCGGCGATTTCTCCCCACCGGCAATGTGACGGTCGTGGAGTTCACCCCGAGCCGGAAGGGCACCTTCGAGTTTACCTGCGGCATGGGGATGATCCGCGGGAAGCTGATCGTTAAGTGAGACAATGCCCCCAGTGGGGCACCGTTCACCGTTCACCCTTCACCGTTCACCAGTCGGCTCACTGCCCAAAGTCGCCATGCCCAACTCGGCCACCATTGACGTCAGCGGGATGACCTGCGCCGCCTGCAGTGCCCGGGTGGAGCGGGCGCTCAAGCGGGCGCCCGGGGTCACCGACGCGCACGTCAATCTCATGACTGCGCAGGCCACGGTCGGCTTCGATCCGGCGGCGACCTCTCCGGATCAGCTGGCGGCGGTCGTTCGCGCCACCGGTTACGGCGCCGAATTGCCCCTCCCGGACCGCACCGCGGAGGAGGAGCTGGACCAGCGCGACTCGGCCCGCACCAAGGAGGAGTCCGAGCTCCGCCGCAAGGCCGCAATGAGCCTGACGGCTGCCGTGCTGACCATGCTGTTCTCGATGCCACTTGCCCATCGCGCGGGGCCAGGCGCGATGGTCGACCCTGCGGTCCGACTGATGCTGCCGCTCAGCCGCGCGCTGGAATCCGTAGCACCCTGGCTCTATCGCCTCCCGGGGGATGCCCTTCGGTGGTTCCTGCTGTTGCTCACCCTCCCGGTGGTCTTCTGGGCCGGCCGGCATTTCTACACCCGGGCCTGGGCCGCCTTCCGGCATCGTTCTGCAGACATGAACACCCTGATTGCCGTAGGGACTGGGGCAGCCTTCCTGTTCAGCCTGGCCACCACGGTTGCCCCCGGATGGTTCCAGGGCCACGATGTTCCGCCCGACGTCTACTACGAGGCGGTGGTGTGGATCATCGCCCTCATTCTGCTGGGCAACTTTTTCGAGGCGCGAGCCAAGGGGCGCACCTCTGGAGCCATCCGCCGGCTGATGGGGCTCAGGCCCGCCACCGCCCGGGTCAGGCGCAATGGCCAGGACCGTGACCTTCCCATTGCGCAGGTGGTCGCTGGAGACGAGCTCCTGATCCGGCCCGGCGAGCGGATCCCCGTCGACGGCACCGTGCTCGAGGGCACCACGGCGGTCGACGAGTCGATGCTCACCGGTGAGCCTCTCCCTGTCACCCGGGGCCCCGGCGATTCGGTCATTGGCGCCACCGTGAACGGGACCGGTGCAATCCGGATGCGCGCCGCACGGGTCGGCCGGGACACCGTCCTCGCGCGCATTATCGCCCTGGTTCGCGAAGCCCAGGGGTCGCGCGCCCCGGTCCAGCAACTGGCTGACCGGGTGTCCGCAGTCTTCGTCCCGGTGGTGATCTCGATCGCGATCGCGGCCGCGGTGCTCTGGTTCGACTTCGGCCCCGACCCCCGCGGCCTGCATGCGCTCGTGTCGGCGGTGACCGTGCTCATCATCGCCTGCCCCTGCGCCATGGGCCTGGCGGTTCCCACGGCAGTCATGGTGGGAACCGGACGCGGGGCGGAGCTGGGCGTGCTTATCAAGGGCGGTGCCGCCCTCCAGCGGGCCGGCGAAACCAGCGTCGTGGTGCTGGACAAGACCGGCACGATCACCGAGGGGAGGCCGACCGTCACGGCCGTGGTTCCAAGTTCAGGGTTCCATGTTCCGAGTGAGGGCCGCTTGAAACTGGGAACTCCGAACTTGGAACTCGTCGTCCTCCGGGCCGCCGCTTCCCTGGAGATGCTGAGCGAGCATCCGATCGCGGCGGCGATTGTGCGGGCCGCGCGTGAGCGGGGCATTGACCTGCCGGCCGCGACTGGGTTCGGTGCCCGCCCCGGTCACGGTGTGACCGGTACGGTCGACGGGGTCCCGGTCGCCGTCGGGAACCCGCGGCTGCTTGAGGCTGTCGGGATTCCAGCGGCCACCGACCTGGTGGATCGGGCCGCCGGTCTGGAGGAAGGTGGTGCCACCGTCGCCTGGGTGGCAATCGGCGGAAGCGTGGCCGGGCTCATCGGCGTGGCGGACCCGGTCCGGCCAAGCAGCGCAGGCGCGGTTCAGTCCCTCCGCGCGATGGGACTCGAGGTCGTCATGCTCACCGGCGACCGGCCCCGCGCCGCGGAGCGCGTCGCACACGAGGTCGGTGTCGACCGGGTGGTGGCCGAGCTACTGCCCGAATCGAAACTGGCCGAGGTTCGGCGCCTGCAGGCGGAGGGACGGGTCGTCGCCATGGCGGGCGACGGGCTGAACGATGCTCCGGCCCTGGCCCAGTCCGATGTCGGCATTGCGATGGGCAGCGGAACGGATGTGGCTATGGAGTCGGGCCAGATTACTCTGATGCGCGGCGACCTTCGCGGGGTTCGGGACGCCATCGCGCTGAGCCGATCCACCATGCGGGTCATCCGCCAGAACCTGTTCTGGGCGCTCATCTACAACGTCATCGGGATTCCGGTCGCTGCGGGGGCGCTCTACCCGATCCTGGGCCTCCGGCTCTCCCCCGCGATGGCCGCGGCCGCGATGGCATTCAGCAGCGTCAGTGTGGTCAGCAATAGTCTGAGGTTGAGGAAGGCCCTGAGTAAGGAGTGAGGGGTAAGAAGTGTGGAGTGTTCTACGCGCATCCTCCTCACTCCTCACTCCTCACTCCCCACCGTCCGTCGAGGTTCGCATGAACGAAGATCGCGTCGTCCCCTGCGCCTGTGCCGCCGGTCCCGATGGCGAGCGTCACGCCGTCGCGGTGGATCCCGAGCTGAAGGCCGGCGTCCTCACCCGGCTGCGCCGGATCGAGGGTCAGGTGCGCGGGCTGCAGAAGATGGTGGAGGAGGAGCGCTATTGCGCCGACGTGATCACCCAGGTCAGCTCGGTGCAGGAGGCACTCCGCGGAGTAAGCCGCTCCCTCCTGCGGAACCATTTGCAGCACTGCGCCACAAGTGCCATCCGCTCGGGAGAGCCGGCCCAGGCAGAGGCGATGTATGAGGAGCTGGTGGAGCTGATGTTCCGGGGAGCCCGATAGCACGACTACTTCTTGGACTCTTCAGCCCGCTTGTCCCGGAATTTGATCGCTGCCTTGTACTCCGACACCAGTCGCTTCAACATGGCCTCCCGCCGGCCGTAGAGCCGCTTGAGCGGTCGCGGGGCGTGGCGCGCCAGTGCGTACGCCGTGAGCAGCGGCAGCGCCACCGAGTTGTCCAGGTAGACCACGACCGTCCCCGGCAGCATGTCGGGATCGATCTTCCCCCAGCTCACCGCCTCGTTGGGAGTGGCACCCGAGAGGCCACCGGTATCCGGCCGGGCGTCGGTCATCTGCAGGAAGAAATCGTGCCCTTTCTCGTCGATGCCGAGCACCTCCTGGATCTGCGGCTCGGTCTGCAGCAGGAAGTTCTTGGGACTCCCCCCGCCCACGATGAACGCCGCGCTTTTCCCCTTGCTGCGCTTGGCTTCCAGCACGATCGCGGCGGTCTCATTCACATCCGCGCTTACGTCGAACCGCAGCTTTGAGCCGGCGAGCGCCTGTTCCGCCACGTTCATTCCGATCGAGCTGTCCCCCGGGGAGCTGGTGTAGATCGGCACTCCCAGATCGTAGGCCGCCGAGAGCACCGACCGGCGTGACAGCCCCAGGGCCTTTTCCCGCTCCCGCAGATACTTCCCCAGGAGGAAGTGGTACTCGGCCGTGCTCATCGCCCGCTGGAACTCCTTGCCGGCGGACACTTCGCGGACGAAGGCGTCGGTGGAGAGCAGCACGGTGTAGTCGAAGAAGATGTCGTAGATGCGGACCACGCCCTTGTCGCGCAGTTCCACGTCGTTGGCGTTCGGGGTCCCCTGATGCAGCGCCAGGCCGAGCGCGAAGTGGGCATCGTGGTACAGGTTCGCTCCGGTCGAAATGATCCAGTCGACGAACCCCGCCTCCATCAAGGGGATCAGCGAGCTCATGCCGAGCCCCGCGGGCGTCATCGCGCCGGTCAGGCTCATGCCTACGGTGACGTCCGGCGCCAGCATCCGCTCAGTGAACAGCAGGCACCCTTCCCGCAGCCGTCCGGCGTTGTAGGCCAGGAAGGCGTCGTCGAGCAGGTCGGCGACGCTCTCCTTGCCGGTGATCGGCTTGGGATCGATACGACGGCCGCGGAGGTACTTCGCACTGGGCTTGGGCATGATCGTGACGTGAATCGTGGTCTCACGTCGTCCGGTTGGTGGTCCCGTGCTGCTTGGCGTGTCGGATGATCCGCACCACTTCCTCAGGGTCGTCCGTTACTCGGAACAGCTCGAGATCCTCAGTGCCGACCTTCCCCTCGGCCGCCATGGTGTCCCGCAACCAGTCCACCAACCCCTGCCAGTACGCCTTGCCGACCAGCACCACCGGGAAGCTGCTCACCTTGCCGGTCTGGATCAGGGTGAGCGCCTCGAACAGCTCGTCCAGCGTCCCGAAGCCCCCGGGGAAAACCACAAACGCCATCGAGTACTTGGCAAACATGGTCTTCCGCACGAAGAAGAACCGGAAGTACATGCTGCGCCGCACAAACGCATTGGTGCCCTGTTCGTGCGGCAGCTCGATGTTGCAGCCGATCGAGAGGCCGTCTCCCTGCACCGCCCCCAGGTTCGCCGCCTCCATGATCCCGGGCCCGCCACCGGTGATGATCGGGAAACCCGCCAGCGCCAGCAGCCGGGAGGTTTCGACGGCGATTCGGTAGTGGGGATCCTCCGGGCGCACCCGGGCGGATCCGAAGATCGCGACCGCGTCCTGGACGTCACCCAGCTTCTCGAATCCTTCGACGAATTCCGCCATGATGCGGAGGACGCGCCAGGGATCGGTCTTGCGCAGTGCGTCGGGACGCTCCGGCAGGACGGCGCTTTCCAGCAGCAGCTCGTCCGCCGTGGGACCCTTCACTCGGTCACTGTGGCGGAGCGGCGGATTTGGCGGGCTAGACACGGGGGAAGAGCTCCAGCATGGCCCGATGGTCGTCGGGGAGATTGTAGAAGTAGGGAGAGACCCGCACGTGGCCGGGTCGCGCATCCACGATGAAGCCCGCCTCAGCCAGCCGCCGCACATCCCGGGGCGCGTCGTCACTCGGCAGCATTACGATCCCGCTGCGGTCGCTGGCCCGGGCGGCGACCTTGGGGGTGATCCCCCGTGCCCTGGCCTCGCCGATCAGATCCTCCGTGAGGGCGGCGGTCGCCTCACGCACTGCGGGTATTCCGATCTCGGCCAGCAGCTCGAGCCCGCCCAGCTGGGCATACACCGATGCCACCGACGGCGTCCCCAGATCGAACCGGTGCGCGTCCGCCGCCCGGGTAAGCCGGCGGCCATCGAATCGGAACGGCGTTGCGTGCCCGAACCAGCCGGCGATCGCCGGCTCCAGCCGTCCGATCAGGGATGGTCGGACATACAGAAACGCAATGCCCGATCCGCCGAGCAGCCACTTGAGACCACCGGAGCAGTAGAAATCCACATCCAGCGCCGTGACGTCCACCGGCAGTTGCCCCGCGGCCTGGTAGCCATCGACCAGCAACAGCGCCCCGGCCTGGTGCGCCACGTCGGCCACGGCGCGAACGTCCTGGATTGCCCCGCTGGTGAAATAAACCTGGCTCGTGGCCACTAAGGCGGTCTGGTCGTCGATCGCCGCCGCCAGCCGCTCGAGTGGGACCGAGACGCCGTCCGGGCTCTCCACGATCACCACCTCGACTCCCCGGTCGGCTTTGGCGAGCCACTGGTATGCGACAGTGGGGAAATCCAGGCTGGTCGTCACGACCCGCCGTCGGACGGAGTAGTCGAGCGATTCCGCCACGACCGAGAGGGCCGAGGAGATGCAAGGATGGATGGAAATCGTCGCGGCCTCTGTCCCGACTACGGAGCCGTACCCCGCACGCAGCCGCTCGACCGCTGGCAGCCAGGTGTCGTACCACGCCGAGGCCCCGCGCCTTTCCCATTGGTCGAGATATGTGTTCACCGCACTCCGGGAACGGCGGGACAACGCCCCAAGGGAGCAGCTGTTGAGGTAGATGGCTTGCTCGAAAACCGGGAATTCCTCCCGGTAGCGCGCCAGTCGGTGCTCGGGTGCGGTGGCCGTCATGGGGCTGGAGAATATACCCCGGCTCTCCGGCTCACGCCGGGGTACTATCTTACTGCCCATGGCTGAGCCGTCCACCTGGGGAGGGTTCTTCGCGTCCCTGACGCTCCGTGCCGTCATCTGGCCGCCGCTGGCCGTCGATCTGCTTGCGCTCTGCTGGGCCTTCCGGCGGCGGGGGTGGTGGCGGTCGGCTCCCTTTCTGCCACTCCCCGACTCAGGATACCTGGCTTGGCGGCTGCACACCGCCTACGGCGAGGAGCGGGAGGTACCACCGGTGGAGGACATCATCCGGTTCGCCCGCTGGCGCAGAAGGATCCTGCGAACGTGATCTCGCAAGATCAGGGGCCGGCAATGCATTCCCCGTTCCCGATTCCCTTGGTTCGCCCTACTCCGCTGGAACAGGTCGATGGCTGAGACGAAGGTACCCCATGTGGTCGTGGTCGGCGGCGGGTTCGCCGGCTTGTATGTGGCCCGAGGGCTGGCGGATTCGCCGGTGCGGCTCACCGTTGTGGATCGGCAGAATCACCATCTCTTCCAGCCTATGCTTTACCAGGTGGCCACGGCCGCCCTCTCCCCCTCCGACATTGCGTCCCCGATCCGCTCAATCCTCCGGAAACAGGAGAACGCGGAGGTTCTGCTGGGCGAGGTCTCCGAAATCCGCGCCGGTGAGCACCTCATCAACCTGGCCGATGGCAGTAGCGTTCACTACGACTACCTGATCCTTGCAACAGGAGCCCGCCATTCATACTTCGGCCGGGACGACTGGGAGCCCTTCGCTCCCGGCCTCAAGAGCCTGGAGGATGCCGAAGAGATCCGGCGACGGGTCCTGCTCTCGTTTGAGCGCGCCGAGCGCGAGTCCGACCCGGTCAAACGCCACGCCCATCTGACCTTCGTGGTGGTTGGCGGAGGGCCGACCGGTGTCGAGGTGGCGGGCGCTCTGGCGGAGATTCGCCGCTATGCCTTGCGGCGCGACTTCCGCCACATCGACCCTGGTGAGGCCACGGTGATGCTGCTGGAGGGCGGTCCCCGCCTGCTCAATACCTACCCGGAGGAGCTGTCCGAGCGGGCCAAGGTCGAGCTGCGGCGGCTGGGTGTCGAGGTCAGGCTCGAGACCATGGTCACCGACATCCATCCGAGCTACGTCGTGGCCGGCGGGTGGACCATCCCCTCGCGAACCGTCATCTGGGCCGCCGGAAATGTGGCGAGCCCGCTGACCCGGAATCTAGGTGTGCCGCTGGATCGCGCCGGCCGAGTGCTGGTTGAGCCGGATTGCACCATCCCGGGCCACCCCGAGGTCTTCGTACTAGGAGACGCGGCTGCGTTCGAGGACAAGCGGTATGGCACCCTTCCAGGAATCTGCCCGGTGGCGATTCAGATGGGGCAGTATACTGCCCGGATCATCCGTGGTGATCTCGCCGGACGGGCACGCCGTCCCTTTTCTTACTGGGACAAGGGCCAGCTCGCGGTGATAGGGCGGGGTCACGCGGTGGCGGACATCTGGCACTTCCACTTCGGTGGGTTGCTCGCATGGCTGATCTGGATCTTCGTGCACATCTTCTTCCTGATCGGCTTCCGCAATCGGGTGATCGTTCTGCTGGAGTGGGCATTCTCCTATCTGACCTACGAACGCGGTGCGCGGCTGATTACCTGGGCCTGGCGCCCGAAAGTGGGAGACAGCCGGCTTAAGCTGATGTCCACCACCGGCGAGCACCGGCTACCAGCGGCGGCGCCAACCAGTAGCACACCCTGATGCCGCCCTCGCTCGCCCCCGCCATGGTCAAAGCCGAGGCCCTGCGTCTCGGCTTTGTCGCCTGCGGGATCACGACCCTGGACCCCGTGCCGCACGCCGCCGCACTGGACCGTTGGCTCAAGGTCGGGTTCGGCGGCAACATGCGCTACATCAATCGCCAGGCGAAGAAGCGGAAGCAGCCGGCCCTGGCCGACCCGGCAGCCTGTCGGGCGGTGGTGGTTCTTGACAACTACTATCACGAGACCGATGAGACCGGTCTCGCCGATGAGGACCTGAACAGCCCACGCATCGCGCGCTACGCCAGGGGTGAGGACTACCACCGAGTCACTCTCGGGCGGTTGGAGCAATTGGCAGACTTCCTCAGCCAATACGGCGCGAGAACGGCACGTCCCTATGTCGACACCGGACCGATCCCGGAACGGGAGCTCGCCCAGCGCGCCGGCCTTGGATGGATCGGCAAGAACACCATGCTCATCCGCCCTGGGCTCGGCTCATGGTGCTTCATCGGTTCGGTGCTCACTGATCTGCCGCTCGATCCCGACCCACCCATGGAGCTGGACCATTGCGGTTCATGCACCCGGTGCCTGGAAGCCTGCCCGACTGGCGCCTTCGCGGAGCCGAGGCTGCTGGATGCCCGGTTGTGCATCTCATACCAGACCATCGAGCAGAAGGGGGCAATTCCTCCCGAGATTGCGCCCCGCCTCGAGGGGTGGGCCTTCGGTTGCGACATCTGCAACGAGGTCTGCCCCTGGAATCACCGCTTTGCCGAGCCCACCTCGGTAACGGAGTTCGTGCCGCGGGACCTGCCGGGGCAGGACCGACGGGATCTCTTCGAGGCGATGGGGGAGGAAGAGTTCGACCGGCGCTTTGGCGACACTCCGCTTGCGCGTCCAGGGCTCGAGCGGATGCGCCGCAACTGGGCCGCGGCATGGGAGAGCCTGGACGTAAGCCGTGAGAGGTGAGACAAGTGTGGGCCCGCACAGCTGTGCGGGCCCACCAGCCCCGCAGCCCCACGATGTTCATTTTACCTTTCGCCGATGCCGACCCTCCATTCCATCGCTGTCTTTGTGACCGACATCGCGCGCGCCAAGCGCTTCTATCACGAAGATCTGGAGCTGCCCCTGACCAAGGAAGGCTCCTTCGGCGCCGAATTCCTGGATGGTCCGACACACCTGGGAGTCCACCCCGCGGTACATCCCGACGCGCGCGCCTTGGTCGGCCGGCACACCGGGATCACCCTGCATGTCTCGGGCATCCTGGGGTACTGCGAGCGGCTGCATGAGCGCGGAGTGCGCTTCATCGCCGAACCAACCCGCCAATCGTTCGGAGTCATGGCGATGATCGCTGACCCCGACGGCAATGTCTTCGCGTTATGGGATGATGAGGTTCCGGAATAGCCCCTCATGTACATCACCCTCTCCTCCATCTGGGCCTGGTTTATCCTCGGCGGCTGCATCCTTCTCTGGTTGCCGCTGCTCGCGCTGATTCGCCTGGTCACGGCACCATTCGATCGGGGGCGGTACTGGGTCGGCCTGTTCTTTCGCAAGATCGGGGTCGTTGCAGCAACACTCAACCCGCTGTGGCGCTTCCGGGTGTCGGGGGTGATGCCGCCCGATCCCCGGCGCCCGTTTGTGGTGGTTTCCAATCACGAATCGTTCGTCGATATCCTGCTGATCAGTCATCTCCCCTGGGAGATGAAATGGCTCTCGAAGGTTGAAATCCTGCGGATTCCCGTGCTGGGCTGGGACATGGTCCTCGCGGGCGATATCCCGGTAGAACGCGGTACCCGAAAGAGCGCGCTCAAGGCCATGCGCCGCTGCCAGGAGGTTCTCGCCACCAGGGTGAGCGTGATCATCTTCCCGGAAGGCACCCGATCGACCACCGACGAGATGCTGCCCTTCAAAGAGGGTGCGTTCCGCTTGGCCGTGGAGGCCGGGGTCCCGATCTTGCCCCTCGTGGTGCGAGGCACCCGGACAGCGCTCCCCAAGCACGGATGGCGCTTCGGTAAGTCGAACGCGGAAGTTCGGGTACTTCCGCCCATCGAGACAGCCGGGCTGAAGCCCAAGGACGTTCCGGCCCTGACCGCGCAGGTTCGCGACCTGATTCTCCAGGAGCGGGAAAAGATGCGGCTGCAGCCGAGTGGCTAGCCCCACCCGTCATTACCTGCTGGCCATCTCACTCCTATCCCCCCACCCCGACGTCTCACCTCTCACTTCTCACTCCTCACATCTCACGCCTTCCCAGATCCGCCGGCGCCGCCGTTCGGCCCCAGGCCCCCGCGAGCACCGCCAGGGTGAGCAGATAGGGCAGCATCAGGAACAGCTGGTACGGGACCCCCACCGCGAACGATTGGAACAGGAACTGAAGCGCCATCGCCGCACCAAAGAACAGCGCCGCCCCCATGACCCGCACCGGATTCCACGCGCCCAGAACCACGATGGCGATGGCGATGAACCCGCGGCCCGCGGTCATCTTCTCCGCGAACGTCCCCACCTGGGCCAGCACCAGGCTGGCGCCCGCGAGGCCCGCGAGCGCACCGCCGACGAGCACACCAACCGTCCGTACCCGTCCCACATTCACGCCGGCGGCCCGGCTGTCACGCGCCGACTCGCCCGCCGCCCGGAGCTGAAGGCCCCAGCGAGTGCGGAACAGCAGCCACCAGACGAGCGGCACCGCGAGGTAGGCGAGATAAGTGAGGATGCTCTGCTGAAATAACGCGGGCCCGAGCACAGGGATCCTCGACAACCCCGGGACCGCCTGAACCGGAAACGTGGGCAGGCTGAGCCCGACGCCCTCCGGTCCGTACACCCGTCGGTAGATCGTACCCGTGAGGCCGACCACACCCAGCGTCATCGCGGTGCCGGTGATGATCTGGTCTGCGCCAGCCCGCACCGTGATCACCGCGAAGACCGCCGCAACCACGAGACCGGCCAGGGTCGCCGCGACCGTGCCGGACCACAGCCCGATGCCACTTGCGCCCAGGGCAGCGGCGAGCGCACCACCCAGCATCGCACCTTCCACCCCGAGGTTGATCACGCCGCCCCGCTCGGTGACCGTCTCTCCGAGCGCGGCAAGCAACAACGGGGTCGCCACCCGTACCGCGGAGGCCAGGAACGAGGTCAGCAGGTCGAGGTCCATCTCAGGCTCCGGCCTCTGCCAGCAGTCGCCTGCGTTGTGCGGAATCGGCCAGCAACACCGCTACGATGATCACCGCCTCGACCACCGAGACCACGACTGCCGGCACCTGGGCCTCGCGCTGCATAGCGCTCGACCCCGCCTCGAGCGCAGCGAACAGCAGTCCAGTGCCGATTGTGGCGAGCGGATTCAACCGCGCCAGTAACGCGACCGCTATCGCGGTGAAGCCGTATCCGGGGGAGAGACTCTGGAACAACGCGAAGCTGGTCCCGCTCACCTCGCACCCGCCTGCCAGTCCGGCCAGCGCACCCGAGACGGCGAGGGCAAGCCCGAACACCCGCCGGGTGTTTACTCCACCCATCACCTGAGCCGCGAGCGGGTTCGCGCCCGTGGCCCTGAGCTGGAAGCCCAGGAGGGTGCGTGTTCCAAAGACCCACAACAGCCCGGCCAGGCCGAGGGCCACGACCAAGCCCAGGTGGAGCCGGGTCCCCGGCAGCTGCGGCAGGCGCGCTGCCAGCGGGAGCGGATCGCTTTGGGGGTAGATGTGCTTCGACTCCTGCAGCGGACCCTGCACCATCCAGCTGACCAGCGCCTCGGCCACGAAATTGAGGAGTAGCGTGCTGATCACCTCCAGCACCCCGAAGCGGAGCCGGAGGAATACCGGCACCGAGGCCCATAACAGTCCCGCGGCCAGAGCAACCGCCAACACCACCGGCACCGCAAGGGGCCGGGGCCAGGCACTCAGGGACAAGCCGATCCAGGTAGCCGCAATGGCACCGGCGTAGAACTGTCCCTCCGCCCCGATGTTGAGCGCTCCGGCCCGGAACGCCAGTCCGATACCGAGCCCGATGATGATGAGCGGAATTGCGCGGGGCAGAAGCGCCGAGAGGATCGCGTCGGGCGAACCGAGCGCCCCGCGCCAGAGCGCGGCGAGCGCCAACAGCGGATCGTATCCGCCTGCCGCCAGTCCCAGCATCAGCGTCAGGAGGCCCGCGCCCACCGCGAGCACCGGCAGCCAGAGTCGGCTGATCCCCGCCCGGCTCACCCCGCCGTCGCTCCCAGCATCCGTCGCCCGATGTCTTCCCGGCTGGCGTCCGGTGGCAGGTCCACGAGCACCCCGTCAGCGAGAACCACGACCCGGTCAGCCACCGCGAGCAGTTCGTCCAGGTCACTCAGATGCACTACCACCGCCACCCCGTCCGTCGCCGCGGCCCTCAGCCGATCCATCACCTCACCGGCCGCACGGAAGTCCAGGCCGCGGGTCGGATTTTCCGCCACCAGAACGGAAGGCCGCCGCTCCAGGGTTGCGGCGATGACCATCCGCTGCTGGTTGCCCCCGCTGAGTGATGCCGCCGGCGCCCCCGGACCAGATGTCCGCACCGCGAACGACTCAATGAGCTCCATGGTGCGCCGTTCGGCGCGCCCCCAGTCCACCCATGGTCCGCGAATCCAGGGTGCCAAGTGACCCTGACTCAAGACCAGGTTCTCCGTCAGCGTGAACTCCCCGATCAGCGCCTCGGTGCTGCGATCCTCCGGGATGAACCCGCTCGGCCGGGCCACTTCCAAGCGGCCCGAAGCCGGACGCCTCAGCCCCGCGATGGCGCGCAACAGCTCCCGTTGGCCATTGCCTTCCACTGCGGCCACCCCAACCACCTCTCCACTTCGAACCGACAAGCTCGCCGACCGAAGACCAGTGCCACTCCCCCCGAGCCGCTCAACCGCAAGGCCCTCGGCCCTCACACGTACCTCACCAGTGGACGGGCCAGCCGGAGCGCGTCGGGGTGGTTCCCCAGTCATCGGCTCGCCCAGCATGTAGCCTGCGAGCCGTTCTGCCGTCTCGTCCCTCACGGGGCCGGTATGAACCACGCGGCCCCTCCGAAGAACCGTGACCCTGTCCGCGATCGCCACCGCCTCCCGCAGCTTATGGGTGATCAGCACGGTTGCCACTCCCCGCGCCCTGAATTCCTGAACCCCCCTGAGCAGTGCTTCCGCGTCCGGAGGCGAGAGCACCGAGGTGGGCTCGTCCAGCAGCAGCACCCGCGCATCCGCCGCGAGGGCCTTGAGCACCTCCAGCCGCTGCTTGAGACCGGCGGACAGGTCCGCCACCAGTAAGGTGGGATCGATCAACAGACCGGTCCCCTCCGCCAGCCGGCGTACTCGCTCGAGCACCTGCCGTGGGCGTAGCCGCCACCCCGCCGTCAGCGCGACGTTCTCGGCCACAGTAAAGGCGGGTATGGAGGTGAAGTGCTGGTGGACCATCCCCACCCCGAGGCGGCGTGCGGCCGTGGGATCGCCCACCCGTATGGCTGTTCCGCCGATTGCCACACTGCCCGCGTCGGGCTGGACCAGGCCGAACGCCACCTTCATCAGGGTTGACTTGCCTGCCCCGTTCTCACCCAGCAAGGCATGGATCTCTCCCTCATTCAGCGTAAAGTCCACGCCGGCCAGCGCCTCGACCTGGCCGAAGCGCTTGGAGATCCCTCTGAGCTCGAGTGCGGGTGGCATGCCGGAAGTATAGAGCGACTTCCCCGGCCGGGCATTCGTCCGGAGCCTGCGAAGTTGGAACCGAGCGGACAGCTGGAGGGTGGCGGTTACATCCCCGTCGGGTGGTCGTGGAATTCCCAGGGCAACTTGAAGCGCTCACTGAGGTGGCGCGCCAACGCCTGGACACCCACGGTCTCGGTGGCATAGTGGCCGGCGTACAGCACATTCACACCCAGCTCCATGGCATCGAAGTAGGTGTGCGCCGCGCCTTCACCGGTGATGAACGTGTCGCATCCCGCCGCGTGCGCCTCGGCAATGGCGCTTCCCGCCCCTCCGGTGATGACGCCGATGCGGCGGACCTCCTCCGGACCCCCCGGAACGAGACGGACCGCATCTGGCGTGATGCCAAGGGTGCGGGCGAGCGCGGGAACCAGGGCTTCCCGGCGGCGGAGTTCGGCCGGGGCCGCGCCGGTTACTCCGATCGGGACGCCCTTGTGCAGCCCGAACCAGTCCGTCCCGGTCAGGCCCAGTTGCCGGGCGAGGACGGCGTTGTTGCCGACCTCAGGGTGCAGATCGAGCGGGATGTGGGCGGCATACAGTGCGGCGTCCAGCTGGAACAGCGCTCTCAGGCGGCGGTAGCGCCGGCCGGCGACGGGCTGGTTACCGTCCCAGAACATCCCGTGGTGCACCAGCAGCATGCATCCCCGCGCCGGCAGGCCCTCGATGGTCTGAAGCGAGGCATCCACCGCGGCAACCACCCGGCCGATGGCGCCGCTGTTCTCGACCTGAAGGCCGTTGAGCGCATTGACGTCGTCCGGGACCTCCCTCACTCGGAGGTACGCATCCAGATGCGCCACCAGCTGGGCGAGGGAAACTGACTCGTGGGTCACGGTCGGGCCGGTGCGCCGTCCAGTCGGATGATTGAATCGCGCGCGGCGGAGAGCCGCTCTCGCAGCGCTGCGGGGACCGTGGAGTCGAGCTGTGGATTGGGGTCGTACTGGACCACCCCGCTCTTGAGCCCAAACGACTCCACCTTCGGAACGAAGCCACCTGCCTTCACTTCGCGGGCAACCGTGAGGAACGCGCGCGGAAGATCGATCACCGCCGAGCCAAGGGTCCGCTCGGGAGCCAGGCCGGATTGGTCGGCGTTTGCGCCGAAGATGTACGCGCTCTTGGATTCCTTGACCGCCTGAAACACACCCAGCGCCGCCTGGTCGGCATTGTGGTGGAACATGTCCACTCCGGCCTGGATCTGCGCTAGCGCCGCCTCGCGCCCGGCAGCGACGTCGTCGAAGGTATTGAGATAGGTCGAGCGCGCAACGACCTTGGGGTTGACGGATTTGGCCCCGGCGACCCAGGCATCCTCCGCCAGCTTGATGGGAGGCAGCTCGATGCCTCCAACGAACCCGATGGTGTTCGTTCTGGTCATGCCCCCGGCTACCATGCCTGCGAGATAGCTCGCTTCATGCAGTCTGAAGATCAGGGGGGACACATTCCCCTGAACCCGCTCGCCGGACGTGACCACGAACTCGGTCTTGGGATACTGCGCCGACACCCGCTCGGCCGCCCCCTGGAACTCGAAGCCGTGCCCGAACACCAAGTCGTACCCCTGCGAGGCGTAGGTTCGCAATGCCTCTTCCTGCTCGGCAGGGGTCCTGGCCTCGACATGGCTGACCGCCACGGCCAGGCTGTCTCGAATCTGCTCGAGGCCCTTGTAGGCCCCGGAATTCCAGGCTGCGTCGGCGATGGAGCCTGGTGTGACCAGGCCAACCCGAAAGCCCGGTTTTGATGGTGGAGCAGCGCACCTGACAAAGGCGACCGCCAAACCGACGGCGGTCGCCACTCGAAGCAGTATCACAGTAGCAACTCGACAGTGTATAGCCATCGAAGGCTGTTGTAACAGCGGAATCCAGCCCTCTATCCACAAGAGAGCCGAAGTTTTCAACTATTGTGGGAAGTCAACTGGGAGTCGACTGAGTCCCGGCGGACATCGACTCCCTTTCGCCCTGACCCCGCTCACCGGCGTTGGGCTCCATGGAGATCTGCCCATTGACTCGGCCACCCTCCGCAATGTGCAGCCGCTGGGTCTGGATGTCCCCTTCCACGATGGCGCCCGCCTGAATCTCGGCCCGCTCATCGGCGTGCACCGAGCCATGAATCTCTCCCCCAGCCACGATCTCGGGCGCGAACACGTCTCCCCGGATCAAGGCGCCGGGGGCGACCAGGAGTTGGGTTGCAGCCCGGACGGTCCCCTGCACGGTGCCCTCCACCTTCACGACCCCCTCGCTGCCGACGTCACCCACGATGGTCGTGCCGGCCGCGATAATGGTCAGGCCCGCGGGTTCTCCCCGGCGGGCGGGATCGGGACGTCCGCCCTGGGCGGGGCGGGATGAGAAGATGGCCATCAGCGTGGCTCCTTGAGCATGGTGCGAGGGTCGATCGGCGTTCCCTCGCGGCGGATTTCGAAATGCAGATGAGGGGCGCTCGATCTCCCCGTATTGCCTGACAGGCCGATCACCTGACCGGCGGCCACCAGTTCTCCCGCGGCGACCGTGGTCCGGCTCAAGTGGCCGTACTTGCTCTGCAGACTATCGGGATGTTCGATCAAAACAAAAAGCCCGTACTCCGGATCCTCACCGGCCTGAAGCACGGTGCCCCCACCCGAGGCCCGCACCGGGCTGCCGATCGGGACGGCGATGTCCACCCCGGGATGGACCTCGTCCCGAGTATCGTCATTTGACCCGGAGCCCGCTTGGCCACGCGTCACATACCCCGGTTCGTCCAGCGGCCAGTGGGTCGGCGAGGATGGTCCTTCCTCGTATGCCGGAGGAGTACCGGTAGGGACAGCCCGGATCGGAGGGGCGACTGGAAGGGTGGAAGCGAGCCGGACGGGATCGGGCACCACATCCGCGCCCAGCATCGCCCGGATCCGGTCATATCGGCGCTCCGCGCTGTCCAATGCCGCGACGAAGTCGGCGATTTTCCGATTCTCCGTCTGCAGCCGCTCCACCTCCCGCACCAGACCCGGTACCCTGGCGGCCTGCGCGACGATCGGCAGGTACAGCGCCAAGCTGAGCAGAAGCAGCCCCCCCAATCCGATCGCCGCGCCGGTGGCCGTGCGGAGCAGCCATCGGGGAAACCGGTAGGTGCGCGAGGCGAGCGCGCCATCCGAGTGGACCACGATGGTCACATGACTGCCGGAGGGTTTCATCCCGCGAACGGCTCGCCGAGGATGAGCTCCAAGACCCGGGCGAGGTCGTCCTCGTTGTAGTAACTGATGGCGAGGGTACCGCGGCCACGGCGGCGCGCCGTTATGCTGATGTCGGTGCCCAGCCGCTTCCGCAGCGCCTCCTCGATGCGCCGATGCGCAGGTGCGAGCTGCCGCACCGGCTGGCGCCGTGCACCTGCGGGTCGAGCACCGCGCACCTTGGACTCGATGTCCCGCACCGACCAGCCGTGTGCCACGGCATCCTGGGCGAGACGGGTCATCTGGCCCCGATCAGTGAGACTCAGCAGGGCACGAGCGTGCCCCTCCGACAGCCGACCCGCATCAACCATCGAGGTGACTTCGGGAGGCAGCTTAAGCAGGCGGAGGGCATTGGCCACGGTCGAGCGGTCGCGTCCCACCAGCCGGGCCACCTCGGCCTGGGACAGCTGGAATTCATCGAGCAGTCGCTGATAGCTGGTCGCCTCTTCGATGCACGAGAGGTCGTCTCGCTGGAGGTTTTCGACCAGTGCGAGGGTGAGCAGCGTCCGGTCGTCTGCTTCCTTGATGACCGCGGGGATCTTCTTCCAGCCCAGCTTCTGGGCCGCACGCCAGCGGCGCTCACCAGCGATCAATTGGTAGCCGTCCAGGTGCCGCCGGACCAGCACCGGCTGAAGCAGTCCCGCGACTTCCATCGACGCGACCAGCTCCTGGAACTGAGGCTCGTCCAGCTTGACGCGTGGCTGGTAGGGATTCGGCCGGATGGACCCGACCGCAATCTCCTGCATCGCGCCCTGCGCCTCGGCTTCCTGTCGACTCATTGGTCCGAGCAGTGCTTCGAGCCCTCGCCCCAGCCGCCTGGTTTCGCTCATGCGTCATCCTCACCACCGGGGACCGGAACGGTCGAGCCGACCGCGGGGAGCGGCTCGCTGATCCCGCCACGCCCGTCGGTAGGTTCGGGATTCTCCAATCGCCGGACCAGCTCCTGTGCCACGGCGAGGTAGCTCTTGGCACCGACCGACTGGACGTCGTACAGCAGGATCGGCCTGCCGAAGCTGGGCGCTTCAGCCAGCCGTACGTTGCGCGGAATCACAGTCGGGAACATCCTGGCCCCGAAATACTCCTTCGCGTCGCCCGCCACCTGGCGGCAGAGATTGACCCGGGAGTCGTACATCGTCAGCAGAACCCCATCGATGGCCAGCCGCGGGTTGAAGTTCTGCTGCACCAGCTTGATC
>JBGQJV010000064.1:0-19976 GCA_041499215.1 Gemmatimonadota bacterium
CAAGGCGCTCCCAAGGGGGCTCGGTCGCGGACGGGCGGACGGGCGGACGGGCGGACGGGCGGACGGGCGGACGGGCGGACGGGCGGACGGGCGGACGGGCGGACGGGCGGACGGGCGGACGGGCGGACCGAAGATAGCGGCAAACGCAAGCTGCGCGACCCCGATTCCCATTGCAAGGTCGATCGCTCGCGCTACGCGCTCGGGGTGCCGGATTGGCCGCGCAGTCAGCCAAACCAAAGCGGGGCCGCGAACCGCGCGGCCCCGCTTTGTTCCATGGATTGGAGATCCTTCGCGCTACGCGCTCAGGATACTGGATGGGCAGTGAACTTACGCGATCGCATACTGCCGCGATCGCGTAAGTTCAGCCGAGCCTAGTACATCCCGCCCATGCCGCCGCCGCCCGGGGCTGCCTGGGCCGGCTTCTCTTCCTTCCGCTCCACCACCACGCATTCGGTGGTGAGCAGCAGGCCGGCGATGGAGGCCGCGTTCTGCAGCGCGGTACGGGTCACCTTGGTCGGATCGATGACACCCGCCTTCACCAGGTCTTCGTAGGCGTCGGTCGCGGCGTTGTAGCCGAAGTTCTTATCCTTCGACTCCTTGACCTTGGCCACCACGATGGAGCCCTCGGCGCCCGCATTCTGGGCGATCATGCGGATGGGCTCTTCCAGCGCTCGCCGGACGATGTCGACACCGATCTTCTCGTCTTCGGTGCCCTTGACCTTGTCGAGCACGGACTGGGCGCGCAGCAGCGCGACGCCGCCGCCCGGCACGATGCCTTCCTCGACCGCGGCGCGGGTGGCGTGCAGCGCGTCCTCGACTCGGGCCTTCTTTTCCTTCATCTCGGTCTCGGTCGCGGCGCCCACATGGATCACCGCGACGCCGCCGGACAGCTTGGCCAGCCGCTCCTGCAGCTTCTCGCGGTCATAGTCGCTGGTCGACTTGTCGATCGCGACCTTGATCTCGGCGATGCGGCCCTGGATGTCCTCGCTCTTGCCACGGCCGTCGACGATGGTGGTGTTGTCCTTGTCGATCACCACCCGCTTGGCCCGGCCCAGCTGGGACAGGCTCGCGTTCTCCAGCTTGAAGCCCAGCTCCTCGGCGATGACCGTGCCGCCGGTCAGCTTGGCGACGTCGGTCAGCATCTCCTTGCGGCGATCACCGAAGCCCGGCGCCTTGACGCCGCAGACCTTGAGGGTGCCCCGAAGCTTGTTGACCACCAGGGTCGCCAGCGCCTCGCCCTCGACGTCCTCGGCGACGATCAGGAGAGGCTTGCCGGTCTGCGCGATCTTCTCCAGCACCGGGAGCAGCTCCTTCATCGCGGCGATCTTCTTGTCGTGGATCAGGAGGTAGGCGTCCTCCAGCACGGCCTCCATCTTCTCAGGATCGGTCACGAAGTAGGGGGAGAGGTAACCGCGGTCGAACTGCATGCCGTCCACGGTCTCCAGCGTAGTCTCCAGGCCCTTGGCCTCCTCGACCGTGATCACGCCGTCCTTGCCCACCTTCTCCATCGCGTCGGCGATAAGCTTGCCGATTTCGGCGTCATTGTTGGCCGAAATGGTGCCGACCTGGGCGATCTCCTTCTTGCCGGCCGACGGGGTCGAAAGCCGCTTCAGCTCCTCGACGACGGCCTCGACGGCCTTTTCGATGCCGCGCTTGAGCTCCATCGGGTTGGCGCCGGCGGTGACGTTCTTGAGGCCCTCGCGGTAGATCGCCTGGGCCAGCACGGTGGCGGTGGTGGTGCCGTCGCCGGCGAGGTCGCTGGTCTTGGTGGCGACTTCCTTCACCATCTGGGCGCCCATGTTCTCGATCGGGTCCGCCAGCTCGATCTCCTTCGCCACGGTGACCCCGTCCTTGGTCACGGTCGGCGAGCCAAACTTCTTGTCGATCACGACATTCCGGCCCTTGGGGCCGAGCGTCACCTTGACCGCGTCCGCCAGGGCGTCAATGCCCTTCTTGAGCCTGGCACGGGCTTCGGTGTTGAACAGCAGTTCCTTGGCAGCCATGTTGTGTCACTCCTTAAGTCAGGTTCGGCGTCTGGCCGTTAGCCGTTGGCCGTTAGCTGATCGTCGTTAGACTGAGTCCCTGCGTTGGGTGAGCCCTTCAGCCGTTCCCGCCAATGGCCAGCGGCCAATGGCCAACGGCCCCTCAGCCCATCTTCGCCAGGATGTCCGACGACTTGATGATCACCACCTCTTCGCCATCGACGGTGATGTTGGTGCCGCTGTACTTCCCGTAGAGCACCTTGTCGCCCACCTTCACGTCCATCGGGACGCGGGCGCCCTTCTCGACCCGACCCGGGCCGACCGCGAGGATCTCGCCCTGGGTGGGCTTTTCCTTGGCGGTATCCGGGATGTACAGTCCACCCCGCATCGTCTCACCCTCGTCATCCGGCCAGATGACCACGCGGTCCTCGAGCGGCTGGATCTTGATCTTCGGCCGGGCGGCCTTCGTGGTAGCCATTGAGATACCTCCACGTCTTCGTGTATGTAAGGTGTTTAGTTGCAGCGCTTTGGCAGTCTGATGCCTAGACCGCTAAACTGGCACCGAAGATAGTCGTGATCTGGCAGTTGTCAAGCCGGAGTGCCAATACCGTGAATCCGGCGGATCCATTCGGGGCGACACGGCGTATCCCCTGCCTGGGCACCACTTACCGCACCACCCCGAAGTGACCTGCCGCATTACATTGCAGGCCGAATTTCCCGGCCGCATACAGGCGCCGCTGCGTGGTGCGGATGCCGCCGACGGCGTACTCGCGAACCCCTTCAGGACCCAGCAATGATCGTTGCCTCCCTGCTCCTCTCCGTCGCGATCTCCGTGCAGGCCCCCGCCCTTGCCCCCGCCCCCGCGCCGGGCGCCGAGGAGCCCGCCGGCAGGGTGGACGTGGCGATCGACTCGAGCCGTCACCAGGTGGTCATCACCGCGGGCCCGTTCGACCTGCCCGACATGTCCGGCCACGCCGACCACAGCATGAGTCACGATACCCCGGTGCAGCGGTTCGACTGGCCAGTGGACGGCTGGTTCCGGGGCTTCGCGATCGAGGTGCTGGACAGCGCCGGCGGGCAGCTCCCGCGCCGCCTGATGCACCACCTGATCATGATCAACTACGACCGGCGTCAGCTCATCTACCGGGCGGCGGAACGGCTGTGGGGTGCGGGAGTGGAGACCGGAAGCGCGCAGCTGCCCAAGACCATCGGAGTGCCCCTCCGGCCGGGCACCGGTCTCGGGCTGTACATCGCGTGGCACAACCAGACCGGTCAGGAGCTGCCCCGGGTGAAGCTGCGCATGACCATGGAGTGGATGCCCAGGAACCAGATGCCCCCGCCGGTGGACGTGCTGCCGGTCTATTTCGACGTGAACCTGACGGTTGGCGGCGCCAACGAGTTCGACATTCCGCCGGGACGCTCCGAACAGGCCCACGAGTTCGTGGTCCCGACCGAGGGACGGATCCTCGGCGTGAGCGGGCACCTGCACCAGTACGGCAAGGAGGTCCGGCTGGAGGACGTCGCGAGCGGCAAGGTGCTGGCCCGGGTGGCCGCGGTGCAGCGGCCGGACGGCAGCGTGCGGAAAATGGAGCGGCACCTGTTCGGGGTCTCCGGCGCCGGCCTCAAGCTTCGGGCGGGGCGACGCTACCGGGTGGTAGCGGTGTACGACAACCCGACCGGCGAGACCCTGATCAAGGGAGCGATGGGGAGCATGGTCGGGATCTTCGCCCCCTCCGACCTGGCCCGCTGGCCAACGGTCGAGACCGGTGACACCACCTTCCAGCGCGACCTCCGCTTCCTCGCCCGCCGGGGTTACACCGCGATGGGCCGCAGCTCCGCGGTCCCGGCCGACACAGCGGCGGAGTCGGCGCATCAGCACCACCATGAGTAGAAGTGAGAAGTGAGAAGTGAGAAGGGAGGAGTGAGGAGTGAGAAGTGAGAAGTGAGGAGGGAGAAGGGAGAAGGGAGAAGGGAGAAGTGGGGTGTGAGGTGCGGGCGCTGCGCTGGCAGATGGCCATGGCTAGCGCCATGGTCGGAATTCGGGTGGCACCGCGCACGCTTGCCGTCTAGGGTTCGTGGCCGGTAGCCCACAGCCCACGGCCCCTTCTAGATTACCGCCCGGCCCGCAACCTACGTGGAGATGTCATGTCGCTCGCCCTCGCCCTTCTCGCCGGTCTGGTCACCTCGTCCGGCCACCCCGCTCCCCGCCCGCACGGCGACGTGACGGTGACCGTCACGGTGGACTCCGCCAAGAAGATCGTCCGGGTGAAGGCCGGGCCGTTCTTTCTGCCCAACGTGCCGCACATGGAAGATCACGGCATGATGGACATGGGCGCCGGCGCAATGACCCCGGTGTACCACTTCAGCTGGCCGGTGGACGGCTGGCTCAGGGGCTTTGACAGCGGGGTCGAGGATTCGCTCGGGCGGCCGCTCCCCAAGCACCTCATGCACCACATGATCGGGGTGAACTACAGCCGGCGGCAGGCGCTGTACGCCGCGGCGGAGCGGCTGTTCGGCGCCGGGGCGGAGACCGCGGACGCCACCATCCCCGCCACCATCGGCGTGCCGATGAAGCCGGGCATGGACCTCGGCTTCTACATCATGTGGCACAACGAGAGCGGCGCCGACATGGATGGCGTGTACATGACCATCGCCCTCAAGTACTCGCCCGAGAACCAGAACCCCCGCCCGGTCGAGGTGCTGCCGCTATACATGGATGTGAACCTCACCGTGGGCGGCACCAACACCTTCGATGTGCCGCCGGGGCGCTCGGAGAAGGCCTGGGAGTTCGACTTCCCCATCGACGGCCGGCTCCTCGGCTACGGCGGGCATCTGCACGACTATGGGGTGGGCGTGAGACTGGTGGACGTCCAGACCGGCAAGGTGATCGCCCAGGTCCACTCGGAGCGTGACAAGACCGGCAAGGTGCTCAGCGTGAGCCGCAGCCTCCCCGGCGTCAAGGGTGCAGGGGTGCGCCTGCGGGCCGGCCGCAGGTACCGGATCATCGCGGTGTATGACAACCCGACCGGCGGAATGCTGAAGAACGGCGCGATGGCCCATATCACCGGCATCTTCGCACCCGACCACGCCGCCGACTGGCCAGCGATCGACGAGAGCGATCCAATGTATCAGAAAGACCTCGCCGCGCTCGAGGCCCAGGGCTCGGACGAGGGGATGGACATGGACCACATGGATCACATGGACCACGCGCAGCCGGACAGCTCGTCACACAACAACCGGTGAGGCAACTGCAGTGAGAAGTGAGAGGTGAGAAGGCGGACGAACGCACCGTTCACTTCTCACTTCTCACTTCTCACTTCTCACTTCTCACCGCTCACTGCTTCCGACCTCACCGTACGACCCGCCTCGCCCCCACCCACCGGCGATACCACCACCGCCCGGACACGTCCTCCGGGCTCAGCACGCTGATCTGCACCCCCTGCCGGGCGCTGTGGATGAACTTCCCATTCCCGACATACAGCCCGACGTGAGACACAGCCCCTCCCTCGGTGCCGAAGGTCAGGATATCCCCGGCTTGAAGGGAGTCGAGGCTCTTTTCGACTGCCTTGCCTTCCCGGGCCTGGTCGCGGCTCCGCCGCGGAAGGGTGATGCCCTGCTTGCCGAAGGCGTAGCGGATGAGCCCGGAACAGTCGAAGCCTTCCTCGCCCTCATCGCCCCAGCGGTACGGCATGCCCATGACGTCGAGGGCGGTCTGCACCACACCGGCGATCACGCTGGCGCGGTCCTCGGGGACGCCGCTTCTGCCGAGCTCCGCCCGGACCTCGCCCGAGTCGGGAGGTGCGTCGGCCGCCGGGACGGAGGCGGTGGTGGCGGCAGTCGGGCCGGAGCCCCCGTCCGAGCGTCGGCCGCCTCGGTCAAGTCCGACCCGGAGGCCGATCTGGATGCCGTGATAGTCCCGCGGCCCGACGTGTCGATAGCGGCCCTCCGCGGCGAGGGAGAACCCGCCGAACGGGAACAGCTCGTACCCGAGGCCCGCGGACCACGAGCCCCAGAAGGTACGGCCTCCCTGAGTCACCACTCCGCCGTCGACTCCGCCGATCAGGTAGATCCCGGGACGACCACCCCGAAAGAGCGACAGGTCGACCCCGAGTCCCCACAGGTTGCCCAGCGAACCACCGCCGTCCACGATCAGGGCGGAAGGAGCGATGCCAACCGGACCCACCAGCCCGGTGGCGAAATCGACTCGATATGCATTGCCAGGCGGATCGGTGAAGAGATGCGCCAGCTGGAAGCCCGGGCCCTGGGCCGCGAGGGGCCGGCTGAGCAGCAGGCAGAGCAGCGTGGCGCGGATCGGCGATCTCATTTCACCCGCACCGGCCTGCCGGTCTTGAGATCCACCTGATACAGGTTGCCCGGGCGGCAGTTGAGCCAGATCGGCGCTTCGATGGTGCTGTCATTGACCAGGCGCGGGGTGGACCCGGTGTAGAGCAGCGGGATCGCGATGCGCTGCCCGCCGCGGCGGATCTGCATGACCCGCTCGACACACCCGCGGCCCGCCGAGTCCCGGGCCGAACGGGCGTCGGTGAACCACAGCTCGACATTTCCGGGCGCGGTGAGGACCAGCGAATCGGCCGGCCTCGGTGCCTGGACGACGCTATCCGCGGCGGGCGGTGACTCTTGCTTCGGACTGCAACCGGGGGCCAGGCCGAGGAGCACCGCGATGGTTCCCGAACTGGCAGCGGCCAGTGACCGGGGACTCCTCATGGCGTGGTCCCGCCGGGTGGCGTGGAACCTCCCGGCGGCGGCCCCGGGTCCTCGATGTCCGGCAACCCCTCCCGGGTGACGTGCAGCGACTTGCGCAGCCGCGGAGAGCGCCGCAGCAGCTGCATCCAGAGGTAGAGGGTGATGGTTCCGGCGAGTACGGCAATGCCAAGCGCGGCGTAGAGCGCGGTGCGCGGATGGTCGAATCCGCCGCTGAATCTGAGCGCAACCCAGGCGGCCCAAAGCGAAGCTGCCCACACCACCAGGGGCGTGAGCAGCCATCCGACGATCCTGAGGAGGATGCCGGCCCAGCGCATCCCCTCCTACTTCCCGCGGGCTCCCAGCACGGAGACGAGCGTCGCGAGCGCGAGGCCCGGCAGGAACGCCACGCCGAACGTACCGAGGTTCCAGCCCGCGCCGGGGAAGTGAAGGATCACCGCAGCAACGCCACATACGGCGGTGAAAGCGAGAGAGGAGGCCGCTACCGCCAGTGGATTGGGTTCCTGGCCGCGGGCCGCCTGGTTGGCCAGCTGCCACGCCCCAAGCCATGGGAGGAAGGTGCCCACCATCCACCACACCGGGTGGTACCACCAGTTGCTGCCCCCGCCGATGGCGAGCCAGCGATTGGTGTAGAGGCCGAAGGGCTGGAACAGCGCGACGTCGACCAGCAGGAAGATCCACGCGGCCGCCAGACCGATCCCGGCGGCGCCAGCGATGCCTTCGATGGTCTCGGCGCGGGTCCACACTCCCGGCAGGAGCGTGACGGTGAGCACGCCGAGCAGCAGCAGTGCGCCCATCACCGCAGTCTCGAGCGTGCCTTCGAGGTAGATCGACCCCAGCCCGATGGTCAGCACGAAGATGGACTCGATGATGCCCAGCTTGACCGACGCCCGCACGATGCCCGGAATGTCGGTCTGGTCGGCCCCCGTGCGGGGCTGGACCGCAGCGCTCATAGCAACTCCCGAAAAACGAGGTGGGACAGCGGCTTAAGTATAAAGACCCCAGGCCAGGATGACCACCACGTCGGTGACCGCCCAGGCCAAGAGCGCGGCGTACATTCCCGCCTGGTGCTGGGCCGGGGTCATCGCTTCATGCTTGCGGAGCCAGCGCAGCAGTACGGACGCCCACAGAGCCGCGGCCACCGCCAGACCGGCCCAGCGCGGCAGTCCGGTCCCCGAGAGTCTCCACCCCGCCCGCACTCCGCCCCACCAGAACAAGGCGAACGCAATGACCGCGGCCGCGATCGCCAGCTGCAGGCTCCGGCGCATGCCGAGGATCAGCGCCAGCGTACGATCGCCCCGGCGCTGGTCCTCTTCGAACTGGTACAGCTGGGTGAGCGGGTACAGGCTGGCGAAGAGCGGCAGGAAGGCGAGCAGCACCAATTGGTGTGCCGGCTTTACCGGTGTCCCGGTCGCGGCGTACCCGGCATACGGAGTCAGGGTGCCGAACCCGACCATGTTGATGACCCAGTCGAGGCCGGCGACGGCCTTGAGGCGGATCGGCGGAACCGAGTACAAGAGCGACATCATGAAGCAGGCCGCGTACGCCAGCGTGTATCCCCACGGCAGCCTGAGCGCGAGCAGCTGCCCCGTCGCCAGCAGCAGGAACGACACCAGTGCGAGGTGGCGGGGGACCGGCGGCGGGGCCTTGAGGTAGCCGATATCACCCTCGTCCCGGTCGAACGCGGAGTTGATCGCCAGCGTTCCGCCATTGAGCAGCACCACCCAGACCAGCAGGCCGGAGACCGCCGGCTTGAGCCGCTCGCCCGAGAGCGCTCCGGTGACGCCCACGGCGAGGAAATAGCCGAGCGCGGTGTGGGCCGCCATGATCGGCCACTCCGCCGGCCGGAGATGGAGGATGTAGTCGAAGGCGGGTCCCAGCAGCCGGTAGCCGGCGCGGCGCAGCGGGGTGGTGGCTGCCCGGCCGCCCGGGCTCACCAGGAGACCCCGAGATGCATGGCGGCGAGGCGGAGCCCATGGAGGGTGAGGTCCGGGTCCACCAGCTCGATGCTGGAGGTAAGCGGCACGATCGTCCCCGCGAGCCCGCCGGTGGCGACCACCCTGGGAATCCGGCCGGTCGGCCACTCGGCCAAGATGCGGCGGACGATGCCGTCGACCGCGTCCGCGGTGCCCAGCAGCACCCCTGCGCGGATGCACTCCTCCGTTCGCCGGCCGATCACGCGGGTCGGCGGCTGCAGCTCGGTGGCCGGCAGCTTCGCGGCGCGGCGGGTAAGCTGGTCGGCCGAGGTGCGGAGCCCGGGCATGATCACGCCGCCGATGAAGCGCCCGTCCGCAGTGATGCAGTCGAAGGTGGTGGCGGTACCGAAGTCCACCACGATGGTGTCGGCCTTGAATCGTTCGACCGCCGCGAGGGTGTTGACGATCCGGTCGGCCCCTACCGTGAGCGGTTCGTCCACGTCCAGCCGGATTGGCAGCGGAGAGGTCGCGTCGACCACCCGTACCTCGGCCCCGGTGAGACCCCGCACACCGTCCGCGAGGCTCTGGGTGACGCCGGGCGCCACCGAAGCAACCACGCTGGCGCGGATCTCGTTGGGGGAATGGCCGGCGTGCAGCAGGAAGGCGCCGAGCGCCACACCCCATTCATCGGGGGTCCGATCGGGATTGGTGGTGAGCCGCCAGTGGCCCTCCAGCTGCTCTCCCCCGAACAGCCCGACAGTGATCTCGGTATTGCCGACATCGAAGGCGAGAAGCATGGCGTGGAAGGTATCGGTCAGAGACGGAAGGTCCAGACATGAACCGGCATTGCCGCTGTCATTCCGAGCGAAGCGAGGAATCCCTCAGGGTGGGCACCCTGTTCACCTTGAGGGATCCCTCGGGCCTCCGGCCCTCGGGATGACAGTCTCGCGGAACGCTGCTGTGGCTACGCCAGTACCACCGTCCCGCTCCGCACCAGCGCCAGCGTTCCGTCATCCCGCCGCACGGCGAGCAGACCCTCGGCGCTGATACCCTCCGCGGTACCGGCCTCGGGCTCCCGGATCCGCCGCCCCCGCAGCCAGTCGCGCTCGACGAAGCTGGTCAGCTCCGCCGGAGAAAGCGCCCGGTCCGGCTCGCCGGCCGCGAGGACCGCGGTCACCAGGTCCGGCGCAAGGTTCTCCGGTGTCACCTCCGGAGCGTACCCCGCCAGGCTCACCGCCTGATCGGCCAGCTCTCTCGGGATCGGATTGCGGAGATTGAGACCGATTCCGACCGCGACCCAGGCGGGACGGTCACCCTGCCAGCGGGCCTCACACAGAATGCCGCCCAGCTTGCGGTCGTCGAGCATGAGATCATTGGGCCACTTGAGTCTCACGGCCACGGTGGCGACGCGTGCCTCGATCACCCGCGCCACCGCGAGCGCCACCCTGAGACTCAGCAGCTCGGTCGCCAGGGCGGCGGCGGGGCGGCACAGCACGCTGAGCCACAGGCCGCCTCTGGGAGAAGCCCAGTACCGCCCCCGGCGGCCGCGTCCCTCGGTCTGTTCGGCGGCGAGGACGGCGGTCCCCGCAGGGACGCCCTGGCCCGCGAGCTCATGCAGCCGGTCCTGGGTGGACGGCACCGAATCCAGCAGCTGGAGGGTCGGTGGCACCGGCTTCAGCCGCCCGGCAGGGTGCCCCGTGAGGCCAGCCACAGGAGCAGGCCCCCGAGCGCGATCCGGTACCAGGCGAAGACCGAAAAGTTGTGGTGCGCCACGTACCGGAGAAACGCCTTGACTACCACGAAGGCCGAGCCGAACGCCACCAGGAAACCGAGGCCGAACAGCGGCGCATCGGCCGGCGCGAGCGATGGCAGGCTCTTGAGCAGATCGTATCCGGCCGCGGCGGCAAGCGTGGGCACGGCGAGGAAGAAGGAGAATTCCGTGGCCGCGGTGCGCGAGAGCCCGAGCGAGTAGCCCCCCAGAATCGTGGCCGCCGAGCGGGACATCCCGGGGAAGAGCGCGAGGGTCTGTGCCAGCCCGATGCCGAGCGCGGTGAGCGGTGGGAGATCGCGGGCGTCACCGACCCGCTCCGTCGGATGCCACCGCTCAACGAGGAGAATCAGCACCCCACCGACCAGGAGGGCCCAGGCCACCGTGATCGGCGAGAAGAGATGAGCCTTGATCCAGTGGTACAGCAGCAGCCCAAGCACCGCGGCGGGGAGAAAGCCCAATGCGAGGTTGGAGACGAACCGGCGGCTGGCGGGCTCCCGGCCGACTGTGCGGGCAACCTGGAGAAACCGCTGACGATAGATCCAGACGATCGCGAGAATGGCGCCGAGCTGGATGAAGATGTCGAAGGTCTTGGCCCGGTCGTCGTCGAACCCGAGCAGGTGACCGCTCAGGATCAAATGCCCGGTCGACGAGACCGGCAGGAACTCGGTGATGCCTTCGACCACCCCCTGCACCGCGGCCGCCACGATGTCGGGGAGGATCACTGCATGGCCTCGTGGTACAGCGCCTCGTACATCGGCACGATCCGCTCGGAGGAGAAGGTCGCCGCCTTGGCGACGGCGGCATCCCGCATCGCCTTGTGACGCGCCGGATCGAGCAGCAGCTCCACCGACCGGCGGCCCATCGCCTCCACTGAGCCGGCCGGCTCCAGGATTCCGTTGATTCCGTCGTCGATGACCTCCGGGAGCCCGCCGGTCCGGCTGGCGACGGCCGGCGCGCCACAGGCCATCGATTCGAGCGCGGCGAGTCCGAACGACTCGGTCTGTGAGGGCAGCAGGAACAGGTCGCTGGCCTGGTGAATCGAAGCCACCCGATCCAGCCGGCCGAGGAACTGCACGCTCTCCGCCACGCCCAGCTGCTCGGCCTCGCGCTCCGCCTCCCCCCGGTCGGGGCCGTCTCCCACCATGATGAGGGTGGCGGGGAGCGCCTTTCGGATCCGGGCAAAGACCCGGACCACGTCCTTCACCCGCTTCACCTCACGGAAGTTGGACACGTGGGTGATCACCTTGTGGCCGGCCGGCGCCAGGCTGCTCTCGCAGACCGAGGCGGCCGGCCGGTATTCCTCGAGGTTCACGAAATTGGGGATCACCCGCACATTGCAGTCTACGCAGCCGAAGGTGCGATAGGTCTCGTCCCGGAGGAAGGCCGAGACCGCGGTGACCTCATCCGACTTCTCGATGGAGAACTTGGTGATCGCATAGAAGCTGCTCTCCTGCCCGACCAGGGTGATGTCGGTGCCGTGCAGCGTGGTGATCACCTTCACCTTGCGCACGGCCGCCAGCATCTCCCGCGCGAGCCAGGCCGTCGTGGCATGGGGAATCGCGTAGTGAACGTGCAGGACCTCCAACTCCTCCCGCAGGGCCACCTCGTACTGCTTGGCCGCGAGGGCGAGGGTATAGGGGAAATGATCGAACAGCGGATAGCGCGAGATGGTGGTGTCCACCTCGTGGAAGAAGACTCGCTCGGCGAACCCCCGGAGCCGGAACGGCGAGGCGTAGGAGATGAAATGCACTTCGTGGCCCCGCCGGGCGAGATCGAGCCCCAGCTCGGTGGCGATGGCGCCGGATCCGCCGTAGGTCGGGTAACAGGTAATGCCGATCTTCATGACTACTCCGTGGCCGTTGGCTGTTGGCCGTTGGCCGTTAGCCGTCAGCCGTCAGCCGTCTACCGTCCCATTCCCCCTCTGAGCACCTCCACCACCGCCGCATGCCCCCGCTCCTCCGCCAGCGCCAGCGGCGTGGCACCGGAGGCACTCTGCCGCCTCGGGTCCGAGCCGCTCCCGAGGAGCAGCGCGGCAATCTCCGCATGCCCGCCAGCCGCCGCCGAGTGCAGGGGCGTCCATTGTCCGGTCTGCTCGGCATTGGAGTCCGCGCCGGCCTGGAGCAGCATCGTGGCAATCTCGAGCTGGCCGCTCGCGGCGGCGGCGTGCAATGGCTGGCTCCGCAGCGGATCGAGTGAAATGGCCGTCAGGTCCGCGCCGATTCCAAGCAGGTACCGGGCGGCCTCGACGTGGCCGAAGTAGGCCGCGTAGTGGAGCGGGGTGTATCCCTGGTCATCCGGCATGGAGGCGAAGCTCCGATTTCGCTCCAGCAGAGCCCTGAGCCGGGTGAGGTCGCCGCTCTGCGCGGCGTCGGAGAGATCGGAGCTGAGATCGGGCATCGGCGAGGTGTCAGGCAAGAGACGTCAGGGAAATAGCGACGGGATCATAGCGGGGGTCGGTTCCCCTGTCACGTGCGCTCCGCATCGCCTGACACCTGGCGCCGGTCCTCTGACGCCCGTGCCCACGCCTCCGCGATGACGGCCGCCACCTCCTCAGCCGGCCGGGTGGCGTCGAGGGTAAGTACCGGTCCTTCCAGCTGGTGCCGGAACCAGGTCTCCTGCCGCTTGGCATACTGCCGGCTGGCGATGGCGACCGCCTCCGCCACGCTCTCCCGCGCCCGCAGGCCGTGGAGGTATTCAACCGCCTCCCGCGGGCCAATGGCGTCGAGTCCCGAGGCGCCGGCCGGGACACCTTCCGCGAGGACCGCGGCCACTTCCTCGATCATGCCGCGCCGGACCATCTCCTCCGCGCGGACCAGGATCCGCTGATGCAGGACCGGTCGAGGTGCCGTGAGCACCACATACCATGGGTCGATGACTCCGCGGGAGCGGGCGACCGCCTGCCAGTAGCTCAGGGGATGCCCGGTGAGAAGCGCCACCTCCACCGCGCGTGACGCGCGCTGCCTCCCGCCACCCCGGAACCCCGGATCCAGCCGGCCGGCCCAGCGCACCAGGTCGGTGGGCTCCAGGGCGGCGGTCCACTGCTCCAGCTCCCGGCGGCGGTTGGCATCGAGTGGCGGCTCCGCGAAGAGCCCATCGGTGAGGGTCTTCACGTACAGACCGGTGCCGCCCACCACCACGGGGAGCCGCCCACGGGCCAGGATATCCCGGATCCACCCCGGCGCATCCCTGGCAAATCGGCCGGCGCTGTACCGCTCACCGGGGCGGATCAGATCCAACCCGTGGTGTGGCACGGCCGCGAGCCAGCGGCGTGGGGGCTTGGCGGTTCCGATGTCGAGGAAGCGGTAGATCTGGCGGGAGTCGGCCGACACCACCTCGAGCGGCCAGTGGGCCGCGAGGGCGTGGGCGACCGCGGTCTTTCCGATTCCGGTGGGTCCGACGATGACCGGGATTCTAACGCCGGCCAAAGCGACGCTCCAGCTCCTCCCGCGGGAGTTGCACGATGGTGGAGCGACCGTGCACGTCGTGCGGCGGGAGGACGCAGGCGAACAGGCGGGTCAGCAGCTCCTGTCGTTCCCGGTCTGCCAGCGGCTCCCCCGCCTTCACCGCCGCACGGCAGGCATAGGTGGCGGCAAAGCGTTCCAGCCGGTTGGCCCAGCCGCCGAAACGGCCACGGGCCAGGTCGGCAACCATCTCCCGGAAGCAGCGCTCGGCATCGAACCGCGGGTGGGGCGACGGCACCGCATGCAACGCCACCGTTCTTCCGCCGAACGGCTCCACCTCGAAGCCGATCCGCTCGAGCACGTCCCGGTGGGCCTCGACCGCATCCAGCTCCTCGTCGGTCAGCTCCACCGTGGAGGGCAGCAGCAGCCGCTGTCCCTGGGCCGAGCCGCCCTGGAGTTGCTGCATCACCGCCTCGTACAGCACTCGTTCATGGGCGGAGTGCTGGTCCACGAAGACGACGCCCTCGGGGCCTTCGTAAATCAGGTACGTGTCGTAGGCCTGGAGAACTTCGGGCAACCCCGTTCCACGTTCCGCGTTCCGCGTTCCGCGTTGGTCAGGCTCGGGGCTAATATCCTCGTCAACTTTGAACAGCTCGATGCTGTTGTCATGCGACGACTCCCGATCTTCGGAACGCGGAACGCGGAACGCGGAACGCGGAACGTCATTCGATGGCGCGAAGACGACCGCCGCCGCGGCAATCTTCGAAAGCGCGTCGCGGACGGCTTCTTCTGCCACCCGCTCGGCACCGATTCGGTCACGAAACCGAACTTCCAGCTTCGCCGGGTGGACGTTCACGTCGACGTCCTCATTCGCGGTCTCGAGCTTGAGGAACAGCGACGGTCGGTCCCCTGGATGGATCGCCGAGCGGTACCCGGCTTCCGCGGCGCGGACCAGGAAAGGGTCACGAAACGGGCGGCCGTTGATGAACAGCTGGGTGCGCCGTCCGGTGGGCTGTGCGTCGGCCGGGCGCTGGATGAATCCGTACACCCGGAAACCGCCCACCGCGTATTCCACCGGCACCAGGGTCCGGACCAGGTCGGCGCCCCACACCGATTCCAGCCGGCGACCCACGTCCTGGCCCGGAGGAGTGATCAGACGGGCGCGGCCATCCAGGGTCAGCTCGAAGGCGACGGCAGGATGGGCCAGCGCCAGGGTAGCCACCGCCTCGTACGAGGCCCGGGATTCGGACGAGGCCGAGCGCAGGAACTTGCGCCGGGCCGGCGTATTGAAGAACAGGCTCCGGACGATGACGCTGGTCCCCCGCTGCCGGGCGACCGGGTCCACCCGCTCGACCCGACCACCGTTCACCTCCACCTCGGTCCCCTCGGCCTGCCCTTCGGAGGTGGATACCACCATCCGCGAGACCGACGCGATCGCGGGCAGCGCCTCGCCCCGGAACCCGAAACTGCGAACACCGACCAGATCGGCGGCGCTCTTGATCTTGCTCGTGGCGTGGCGGTCGAGCGCAAGCACGGCGTCTTCCCGTCCCATGCCACAGCCGTCGTCGCTCACATCGATCAGGGTCTTTCCCCCCTGCTCGAGCGCGATACGGATCCGGGTGGCGCCAGCGTCGAGGGCGTTCTCGACCAGTTCCTTGACGGCGGAGGCGGGACGCTCGACCACCTCGCCAGCGGCGATTTGGTCGGCAACGACATCGGGGAGAATCGCGATGCGCCGGGGCATGGCGCAAAGATAAGCCGGCGGGGTCGGTCAGGTCCGGCCCGGGCGGGAGACCGGCTCGAGGTCTTCGGCCCGCATCCACCCTTCCTGACCTCCGGCGGCCTCGACCCGGTACCAGGCGCCGCGCTCGAGCTCGAGCCGGACGGCGCCAAGGGCGGGAACCTCGCCGACCGTCGGGGCGAGCTCGTGCGGGGATAACCGGAGCACGGCGTTGCCGGCCGCAAACGCGACCGGCAGGCGATACCAGCGCGCCAGAGCCAGGCTGGTGCAGAACAGCACCACGCCGCCGGCCAGCAGGACCACCCAGCGGCCCCGCAGCCGGCGGGTCCAGACCACCCCTGCCCAGCCCACCAGCCAGACCACGCCACCCACCAGCCACAGCTCCTCGGGCGTAAAGGGCGCAATCCACAGCCAGCGCGCGGCCGCAGCGTCAGCGGGTGGCAGCAGGAGCAGGGCGCGGCGCAGGCCGGCATCGCGCGGCGCAAGTCGTGCCCCGCGGGTCCACGCGGCGAGGGCCGCGGCATCGAGGCCGGCGCGGTAGGCCGCGTCGCCCAGATTGAGCCAGCGAGTGGGAACGTCGGGCTCGACCTCGGCCCGGCGGCGGAAGCCGTCCGCCGCGGCGCGATATGCTCCGGCCTCGTACAGCTGTTCGGGGGCGGCCTGACCCGCGACCCGTCCAGGCCAGCCCTGGCCGAGCAGCAGCAGGACGATGCCCAGACCGGCGCGCCGGCGCCACCGAGACTGCCCGGGTCCTGCAGCGGAACCCAGCCGTGACACGGCGGTGTCCACCTCGCGAATGAGCGTCTGGGTCGCGGTGCCGCCGTCGGGGGCGAAGCGCGCCGCGCGCAGCCGGTCGCGGAGATGCGCGACCTCCTCCGCGGTGGCGGGCTCGAGGCCGGCGCGGCGCAGGGCGCGAGACAGGCTGCCATCGTCTCGCTCCTCCGCCGAGGGCACCAACGAACGGAGCGCGGCATCGAGCCGGCGCTCCGCCCCGGCCAGGGAGTTGCCCGGATCCGACCGCGGGGCTTTCGGTACCCGGGCACCGCGGGGGATCCGCCGGAGCAACAGGGCCAGCGGTGGAAGCAGGAGCAGCGCCCACCATGCGGCCGGGGGAAGACTCTGCTGAATCAGGTGAGCGAGGGGGCGGCGGCTGTCGAGCCGTACCGGCGGAGGCTCGGCGCGGGATCCGCCGCCCTCTCCTCGTGGCGCCACGACGAACCCGACCCCTCCGGCAGCGGCGCTTTCATACTTCCCGGTGGAGGGATCGAAGTAGGAGTACCGGAGCGGCGGCAGCGCGAGGGTCCCGGCCGAGTCCGCCAGCAGCAGGAAGCGGAAGACCTTGGCACCGCCCAGGTGACCGCCCTTCATGGCCACCCGCTCCTCGGCGGCCTCAGGGTAGATCCGCACCCCGCCTGGCCAGCGGACGTCGGGCTGGGGCCAGAGTGCAACGTTCCCCTCGCCGCGCACGTCGACCTCGGCGGTGAACGCCTCTCCCTGCCGG
Organism: Gemmatimonadota bacterium; assembly: GCA_041499215.1. Lineage (GTDB taxonomy): Bacteria > Gemmatimonadota > Gemmatimonadetes > Gemmatimonadales > GWC2-71-9 > JADJOM01. The sequence continues at coordinate 17,035 of JBGQJV010000064.1, forward strand.
CCGGCGCCTGGGGTCACCGTCTGCTCCAGGGTGATGCCTCGGCCGACGGCGCCGGCGAAGTCCGGCTGGCGGCCCTGATCGGGCAGCGGCCGCACCATGAAGCTGGTCGGCTCGGTCTCCAGCTTGTACCGCTCTTCCTGGCTGAAGAACTGGAAGGCCAGTGGCACGCTGTACTGCAGGCGGGCGGCGGAGACGACCACTTTCCCCGGAGTCAGGGGGAAGGCGACCTGGTGCAGCACGAACAGGTCGTACCATTTGCCGCCGACCTCTCGGCTGGCGGCGATTCCGCCGGGCACCGGCTGGGGATAACTCCACACGCCTTCAAGCCGGGGAGACTCGACCGTCGGGGCCCGGCGCAGCTGCTGCCGCACCTCGCGATCGAACCAGGCAATGGTGACCACGTCCACCTGTTCCCCAACCACCACGGTACTGTCCGACAGCGCGACGGTGATGCCACCCTGCCCGAGGACATCCGGAGGCGGAGCCCGTTGCACCAGGCGGGCGAGCCGGGGGCTCAGACTCGCGGTCACTGGCGCGGGGGATCCGCCCTCGATCTGTACCGTCACCGTCTCCGACTGTTCCTGAGCGGTTCCCTGCCGCACCGTCACAGGACCGAGCCGCCATTCGCCCGGAGTGTTGGCGCGGAGGTGGAACTCGATGACCGTGGTGCGCCCCGCGTTCGCGCCGGTGGTGACGTCGCTTCGCTCGGAGCGGGACTCCAGCTCGAACCCGCCCAGCGACGGCAGATCCACCCGGATCGGGTCGGCCCACCGGCTGGCCACCCGAATGGTGAAGACGATGACCTCGCCGGGGCTCACGCGGTCGCGGTCGACCGAGACCATCACGGTCGGACGGCCGCCCTGCTGCAGCAGCGCCAGGAGAAGAAGGGAGGCGATCACCAGTCCTTCACTCCGTTCATGGCCGCGCGGGTCTTCCCCAGCCGTCGGGTGCGGGTGTCCCGCTCCTCGCGATCTACCGAGTTGAGGATCTGCTCCGCCTGCGCCTGACTGAGGTTGGGCATGCCCAACCGGGGTGGCGCCTGTCCGCGGCTCGGATCCGGCGGTGGCTGCCCGCCCGAGGGTGGTGGCGGCTGGTTCTTGCTCCCGCCGCCAGTGGGGGGCGGCTTCCGGCGCTGGGCCAGCTCGAGATTCCACTTGGCCCGCGCGCTCGACGGAGACAGGCTGAGTGCGTCCTTGAGGTAATCCGACGCCTGGTTGAGCAGCGAGTCCCGTCCGGCGGTGTCAGCGGCCACCTGCTTGAGCGCGGCCACCCCGGCATTGTAGAGCGCGCGATAGCGCAGGTCAGGGTCGAGGGATCGGGCTGCACGGGTCAGACTCTGGCGCGCCTTGACGTAGTCGCCGGCGGCGAGCTGCGCAGTGCCGGCGTTGTACCAGGTCGTGTCCGAGGCGCTGGCGCTGAGCCGACCCGCCAGCATCATGGCCGCCTCCTTCATCCGGCCGGCGGCGTACTCCCGCGATCCGGGGACGGGACGCTGCGCGTCGGCCCGGGCTCCGAAGAAGACCAGCGCCAGACCCACCAGCGCCGCGGTGCGCCGGGTGGCGGTCTGCACCGCGAGCAGGAGCGCCGCAAGCAACGCGGGAATCCAGACCAGTGGCAGCAGATCCTGAGTGCTCGAAGACGAGATGGGCGCGCGCTGGAAGGCCGAGAGCAGATCGCGCACCGCGCCGGCCTGGTCGGGCAGCTCCGCCGGGACCAGGGCCGCCTCTCCAGCATCCGCTACCTGCTGCAGCAGGTCGTCGCGTCGCCGGGTCTCGATGGTGTGACCCGCGGCGTCGGCCTTGTACTCGGTGAGCGTCCCGGCGCTGTCCCTGAGCGGGATCGGCACCGGCTTGGTGCCCCCTTCGGCCACCAGGACCAGGCGGATCTGCTGCGCCTTGAGGGCGCGGGCCTGGGCCAGGATATCCGACACCGTGTCGTGGGCTTCGCCGTCGGTGAACACCACCAGGACCCGGTCCCCTGCCTCGCGTGAGGCGTTGAGCAGCTCGGCGCCTTGCGCCAGGGCCGAAGCCAGGCCGGTGCCGCCCTGGCTGGCGAGCTCGGGGGACAAGGCGTCGAGAAAGAGGTTGATGGCCCCGCCGTCCAGGGTGAGCGGACTCAGGATGTAACTCCGCCCGGCAAAGGCGATCAGCCCCAGCCGGTCGTGGCCGAGATCCTGCACCAGGCGGCGAGCCTCCCTCGCGGCGCGCTCCAGCCGGCTCGGCCGGGTATCTTCGGCCAGCATCGAGCGACTGATGTCCACAGCGAATACCACGCTCAATGCCTGGCTCTCGGTCCGGACCATCGCGCGTCCCCCGCGTGGTCCCGCGAGCCCCACTCCCGCCGCGACCCCGGCCAGCGCGAGGAGGAGTGGAGCCCAGCGGCCGGTGCCTCGGGCGCGCTTCGCCAGATCCTCGGACCAGGCCTGCGCCCGGCTGATCCGGCGGCGACGCACCAGCAGAGCCACGGCGCCGACCGCGGCCCCAAGCAGCGGGGCGAGCCCGAGGAGAATGGGAGAGTCGAAAGTCATATAAGGCGGGCAGGCGGACAGGCGGTCAGGCGGACGGGCGGACAGGCGGTCAGGCGGACGGGCGGACGGGCGGACGGGCGGACGGTAGGGCATGCCCGAATCGAGGTTCGCGGGGTCCCCGATGCCACGGCGAAACTACCGACCGCCGGTCCGCCGGCCCGCCGGTCCGCCCTCATGGCGTCCTCACCACCAGTGTGGCCCCGAGCAGCAATTCGAGACCCAGCAACAGCAGCCCCACCAGCACCAGCGGCTTCGCGATCTCGTCGTACTTCACGTAGCGGGTCACCTGGATCGGAGTCTTCTCCAGTCCGTCGATCTGCTGGAAGATCCGGGCGAGGGCCTCGCTGTCCTTGGCGCGGAAGTAGCGCCCGCCCGTGGTCGCGGCGATGTCGCGCAGCAGCGGCTCGTCGATCTG
>JBGQJV010000065.1:0-19856 GCA_041499215.1 Gemmatimonadota bacterium
CAGCGGCTCCCCGGTATAACCCGGGCGACCCATGGCCGCGTAGGTGAGCTTCTTGCCCAGCTCGACGCCGGGCTGGTCAAAGGGGTCGACGCCATACCACACGCCCGCGTACCCGGTGGCGATCTGAAAGAACATGATGACCTCGCCGATGGCCGCGGCGGATAGCTCCGGAAGGTGGAGGGAGCAGCTCATCCTCCCCATCCCGGCCAGCGCGGCCGCGGTCGCCTGATACTCGGCCCGAAGCAGGCTGCCCAGGGTATGTCCTGGCAGATACGCGAGATCGGCGGGCAGCGATGAACCCGGCGGGATGGTGACGTCCTCGGCAAAGCGGTCCACCGCCATGAAGGTGATCACCTTGTCATACGGCCCTTCCATGAACAGCTGCACCTGACTGTGCTGGTCGGTGGCGCCGACCGCTCCGACCGGCGTGGGGCCGAGGTGCACGGTCTGCCCGCGCCGGTCGTGCGCCTTCCCCAGGCTCTCGGCCCACAGCTGCCGGTACCACTCGGCCAGCTCCCGCAACCGGTCGCTGTACGGCATCAGCACGTGCACCCTGCTTCCGAGGGTGGTATCCGCCGCCCAGTGCAGCCCCGCGTACAGCGCCGCGGGATTCTGTCTCAGGTCATCATGCTCCGCCCGCGTCAGCGCCTCCCGGGCGCCGCCGAGCAGCGCCTCGATGTCGATCCCTACCAGCGCCGCCGGCAGCAGTCCAACCGGCGAGAGCACGCTGAAGCGGCCGCCGACGTCGGGGGGAACCTCGAGCGCGGCGATCCCGTCGCGCTGGGCGATCTCGCGCAGGGCGCCTTTCGCCGGATCGGTGGTGAAGACCAGATGGCGGGTGGCCGCCGGCCCCAGAGCCTGCTCCAGCCAGCTTCGCACCACCAGGTATTGGGCCATCGTCTCCGCGGTGCCACCCGACTTGCTGATGACGTTCACCAGGACTCGACGCGGATCGATCCGGCGGAGCGCCTCCGCCACGCTGGTGGGATCCACGTTGTCGAGCACGGTGAGGCGGGGAAAGAAGTCCCGCCCCTCGTCGTCCAGCTCGTTCCACGCCGGCCGGCGCAGCGAGTTGAGCAGGGCCCTGGCGCCGAGCGCCGACCCGCCGATCCCGAGGACCAGAACGTGGTCGAACGCCTGACCCACCCCCTCGGCAAACCGCCGGATGGTCTGCACCGCCTGGGGCTGGTTGCCCAGCCCGTAGAAGCCGTACTCCCCCTGAGTCCGGCGCCGCCGGACCTCCGCCTGGACGTCGCCAAAGCGGCGGGCCAGCTCCGCGAGGCGGGCCCGTGGGATTCCGTGTTCGCCGTCGAGCCGGTCGGAGAACAGGCGACCGTAGTGGAACTTCATCCGCTCACCTCGATCGTGAGTCCGTCGTAGGCGGGGCTGATTCCGGGCGGGAGCTGTCCCGCCAGCTCCGCGTGCCCGGTTTCGTGGGTCAGATGGGTGAGGAAGGTCTGCTCCGCGCCGATGGCCTGCGCGGTCTCGATCGCCTCGCCGATCGAAAGGTGGGTCGGGTGCTGCCGCCACCAGAGCGCGTTGAGTGCCAGCACCTTGAGACCGGTAAGCTGGCGCCGGGCTGCCTCGGGCACCGACTTCACGTCGGTGAGGTACGCCACCGGACCGAAGCGATAGCCGAACACCCGGACAAAGCCGTGCTCGAACGCGAGCGGCAGGACCGGGATGCCGGCGATCTGCAGCTCGACTCCGGGCTCCACCGGGCAGAGCTCGAGCTGGGGTTTGGAGGTCCCCTCGAAGGCCCGGACTTCGTCGTTGAAGATGTAGCCGAATCCGGTCCGGATCTTGTCCAGGCCTTCCGCCGGGCCGTAACAGCACAGTGACCGCCCGTGTCGCACCGAGAACACTCGCAGGTCGTCGATCCCGTTGGTGTGGTCGGCGTGCTCGTGGGTGTAGAGCACGGCATCCACCCGGGAGATACCCGCCCGAAGCAGCTGCAGCCGGAGCTCCGGCGGAGTATCGATCAGCAGGGTTCCCTCGCCCGCCTGCAGCAACGCGCCGGAGCGCGTACGCCGGTCCCGCGGATCGGCAGACCGGCAGACCGCGCAGTCACACCCGATCTGGGGAACTCCGAAAGAGGTGCCCGTCCCGAGGAAGGTGAGCCGCATCGCAGCCCTCAGCCGTCAGCCGTCAGCTGTCGGCCCCGATCTTTCGGCTGACGGCTGATGATTGACGGCTTCACAGAGCCTCGATCTTCAGCAGGTTCGTCGTCCCCGGCACGTCGAACGGCACGCCGGCGGTGACCACCACCCGCTCGCCCGGCTGTGCCAGACCGCGGGAGAAGATCTGCTGACGGCCGGCATTGAGCAGGGTATCGTAGTCGGCGGCATGCGGGGTCAGCACCGCGACGGTGCCCCAAACCAGCGAGAGCTGGCGCCAGGTCTCCGGCTCGGGTGTCGCGGCCACAATCGGCACATTGGGCCGGTAGGTCGCCACCTTCCGGGCGGTGAAACCGCTGCTGGTGAAGCACAGAATCAGCGGACAGTGGAGCAGGTCTGCCGCGGCGCACACCGCGACGCCGATGGCGTCCTCCGTGCGGGCCGGCTGACCCGCGCCTGGGCGGGGGTGCAGATCATCGTCCGTGCCCCGCGAGCGGCGACCGACTGCGGCATCGAACGCGGCGCTCCGGCCCTGGCGGTGCGATTCCATCTCCCGCGCGATCCGGTCCATCGCCCGCACCGCCTCGACCGGATACTTGCCCACCGCCGTCTCGGCCGACAGCATCACCGCGTCGGTACCATCGAGAATGGCATTCGCCACGTCCGAGGCCTCGGCCCGGGTGGGCACCGGGGCATTGACCATGGACTCGAGCATCTGGGTGGCGGTGATCACCGGCTTGCCGTGCAGGTTGGCTTCGCGGATGATCCGCTTCTGCATCAGCGGAACTTCCTCGAACGGCAGCTCCACTCCGAGGTCCCCGCGCGCCACCATGATCGCGTCCGCAGCTTCCAGGATGCCACACAAGTCCCGGAGCGCCGTGTCCTTTTCGATCTTGGCGATGAGCTTGATGCTCCGCGGGACGAGCCGCCGGAGCACTTCCATGTCGGCGGCCTTTCGCACGAAGGACAGCGCGATGTAGTCCACACCCGCCGCCACGGCCTCCACCACGTCCTCCCGATCCTTGTCGGTGAGCGCCGGAGCGCTCACATCGACCCCGGGGAGATTCATCCCCTTGTTCGACCTGAGCTCGCCGCCGTATTCCACGGTGGCCTTCACCCGGTCGGCGGAAACGCCGCGCACCCTGACGGCCAGCAGGCCGTCGTCGAGCAGGACCCGCGCGCCCTCGCGGACGTCCCGGGCAAGGGCGGCGTAGGTAGTCGGAATCTCGCCCGGCCCGGCATCCTCCTCCGGGGCGAAGGTGATCAGCTGGCCCGGCTCGAGCTGTATCGGACGCTCCAGCCGGCCTACCCGGATCCGCGGCCCCTGCAGGTCGAGCAGCAGGCCGATCGAGTCGCGGCGCTGGTCCCGCACCTGCTTGACCAGGGACATCCATTCCTGCCGGAGCTCGGGAGTTCCGTGCGAGGCATTCACCCGCACGACATTGACCCCGGCATCGAGCAACGCATGCACCTGGTCCGGCTTGGCCCACGCCGGGCCGAGCGTTGCGACGATCTTGGTATGCCGGATAGCGGAGGCGGGCACGGGATTCCTGGAGGAAGGTCGACGGGGAGTCTAATCTGGGAACCTGAGGGATTGAAGGACGGGCGGCGAGTCATTCCCTCCGATAGACGGCGGCGCCCCCCACTACGGTGAGCTCCACCCGCGACTCCCCGAACGCGGTCGCATCACCGCGCAGTACGGCGGGGTCCACCTCCCAGGCCACCAGGTCCGCATCACTCCCCGGAACCAGGCGGCCCCGGCGCCCGCCCACCCCGGCGGCAACGGCATTGCCCTCGGTATATGCCCGTACCACCTCCTCGAAGCTCAGCCGCTCCTCCGGCTGCCAGCCATCGGCGTAGCTCCCATCGATCCCCACCCTGCCCATTGCGGCGATCACCCCCTGGCGTGGGTCGAGCGGGACCACGGGCACATCGCTTCCGAACGCGAGCACCGCCCCCCGCTGCAGCAGGCTCTGAAAGGCAAAGGCGCCGCGGCTCCGTTTGCCCCAGCGCTCTTCGGCCAGGGCAACGTCCCCCGGCAGGTGCGCAGGCTGCATGGACGCGACGATGCCCGCCCGCCCCGCCCGCGCCAGGTCCTGCGGGTGGATGCACTGGAGGTGCTCGATTCGGTGCGGCAGAGCCGCGGCGGGCACCCGCTCGAGCAGATCGAGCGCCCGACGTACCGCGGCGTCGCCGATTGCGTGAATGGTGCAGGCCAGGCCTCCCGCCGCCGCCTGCTCCACCGCTGCGCGCGCTTCCGCCTCGGTGGCCAGCGGCATCCCGTTGTCCCGGCCGTCTTCGTACGCCTCGAGCATCCATGCGGTCCGGCTCCCCAGGCTGCCGTCGAGGAAGATCTTCACGCCCCCAAGGGTGAGCCATTCGGTGCCCTGCCCACTCCGCACTCCATGGGAGAGGAGCGCCGAGAGCTGGGCCACGGGGGGGGAGAAGAGCACCCGGAGGCGAAGCCCCCCGTCAGCCTCCAGAGTCCGGAACGCCCGCAGGACGTCCGGCCCCTCGACATCGTGAATCCCGGTGACCCCCAGCCGGTGTGCCACCCCCTGGGCGTCCCGCACCACCGCCAGCTGATCGGTTGGCGCAGGGACTGGCAAGACCGGGGTCATTAACTGGGTGGCACGCTCGAGGAGCAATCCAGTGGGATCTCCCAAGCCATCCCGAACGATGCGTCCGCCGGCGGGATCGGGAGTGTACCGGTCGATCCCGGCTGCCAACAAGGCAGCCGTGTTTGCCCAGGCCGCGTGGATGTCGATCGACTCGAAGAACGCGGGCCCGGCAGCGACCCGGTCCAACGACCACCGGTCGGGTGGTGCTTCCCATCGATTGGCGTCCCAGCCATGACCCAGGATCCACCCCTGTTCCGGAACGCCCATGGCCACCCGGCGCACCGCCTCGTCACGGGTCTGCGCACCGGCCAAACGAACTCGGCGCCGGCCGAGCGCCCACATCCCGAAGTGAGTGTGGCCGTCGACGAACCCCGGGGTAACGATGGCGCGAGGGAGGTGATACCGGGGGACCTTGGTCGGCACCCGGCGCTCGAGGTCCTCCGCTCGGCCAACCGCGCGCACCCTGCCCTCCTGCCACCAGATGGCATCCCCGGCAACACCGGGGACGAGGCTCAGGACGGTGTGGGCGCGTATGAAGCCGCTGTTGGAAGAGGAGTCGGCGGGCTGCACGCCCAATCATAGCCCGGGGAAAGGGACCAGGCCATTCCGCTTAGTTGTCGATATGTGACGAAGGAGGCCCAATGCAAATTGTTAACATTGCGCATGGTACTTCAGTCGATCCTGCCAGCTGACCTGGTCGAGTCACCCACGACTGTGGATTCCGATCCTTATCCACATGTGGAATGGGAAAAGTGCGCCGAAACCGTCCAAAGGCCCAAGCCCTAGAAAGAGCTACGGGCTTCCCTGTTTTTCCACTTAAGCTCAATCGGCTAACCACATATTCCACAATGAGAAACAGCCACCACCAGATGTTGAAAATCCCACTAACGACAGTGTCGCCAGTGACGTGTTAAGTATGCACAGAGTGTGTATACCGGGCCGGAAGGTGCGTGGGAGGCCAGGGTCGTCAACACGCGATGGGGGTCGTCTGGCGGCTTAACGTGCAGGCTGGGCGCCACTTGGGGCCTGGCGGAGCGGGAGGACTGAGTAATAGGGTGTTATCCACAAGCCAGCCCCGCCGCCCGCCGCAACTCAACGATCGAAGCTGACGGTCCCCTTCCCCTGAGAGAGTATCGGACTCAACAGCCGGATCGGTGAACGATCCAGCGCCTTGGCCAATCCGCGCTTGCCGGTGATCCGAAGCGCACCGGCCATGGCCGCCACCTCCCCGGGCTCGAAGCTGAACCGCACCGTCCACAGCGCCTTGTTGTTCCCCATGTAGGCGCCCGTCTGGCTGCGCGTGCTCACGGTCAAGGTCGAGTCCTGCCGCGAGTGCCCGATGAAGGCGATCGTAGCTCCCTCCAGCTTCAGCAGGAATTGCTGGTCATCGCTCTCCTTGACCGGAAGCAGATCGATATCGACCCTGTCGATGGGAACCTGCCGGACCTGCATTGCTCGCTGCAATCCGGAGCTGTTGGTGGCCAGGACCCGGAGCGACACTCGTCCGCTGTCCGATCCGCCTCCGTCGGCGCTCGCCGCTGAGACGCCCCAGTACAGCAGGGCGATCGGGCGCCCTCCGTCGCCCCTGTCAAATCGGCGGCCGTCGAGCCAGATGGCCTCGGCAACGTAGGTGCACAGTTCTGCCGGAGTCCAGTCGCCATACTGCGGCTCATCCGCAACCACCCGGCGTACCGCGGTTGGCAAGCCGGTAGCCTCATGTGCCGGCACCAGCCGATGTCCCTTCGCCAGGTCCTGCAACGCGGTCGTGGGCTCCATCAGGAAATGGATGCACCAGCCCGCCTTGGGCGTACCCACCTCCCAAGTGATCGAGTTGGCAGGCGGCCCCCCCTCCTGCGCGGGTACCGCCGCGCTCAGACTGGACAGCAGCAGGCCGACCATCCCGGGCAGAAGTGTCCCGGGGCGGACCCGGAGAGGGCGCATGAAGGCTCCTGGGGCTCAGGCCCCGCGACGAGCAGTCTGAACAGCGGATTTGAGACGCGAGTAGGCCTTCGGATCAAGCGCGCCGAAGCGGAGATCGGTATAGCTCACCCGGCCGGAGGGGTCGATCACGTAGACCGTGCGGCGGTTGTATCCGTTTCGGTCGGCGCTGCCATACTTGCGGGATACCTTCTGGTCCGGGTCACTCAACAGGCGGAACGGCAGACTCAGGCTGCTGGCAAACCGCTGATGGGTCCCCAGCGAGTCGGCGCTGATCCCCACCACGACCACGTCCCCGCCGAACAGGTCGGCATACTGCTCCGTGAAGGTCTTCATTTCGGCGGTACAGCCGGGAGTGAAGTCGCGGGGGAAGAACGCCAGGACCACGACCTTTCCCCGCTGGGCAGAAAGCCCGAACCAGAATGCCCCTCCCGTGGTGTCCTTGGACGCCCAGGGCAACGAGAAGTCAGGGGCCCGGTCTCCTTCCCGGGGACCGTCTACCAGGATGGCCGTCGGAGGCCCCACCGTGGAGTCCTGTGCCGCGGCCCTGGCAAGGGGGAGAACGATGAGGCTGGAGAGAACGAGCGCGAGGGAAGTCAGTGATCGTCCGGCCGGCGGCAGTACTTCGATTCTGCTGATCATTCCCGCACCCCCGCAACTCGCTTGAGCGCCGGCTCGAACTGCTGGTCCGGTCCGACGCCAGTGTAGACCACCTTGCCCGTGTTGTCCACGATCACAACGTACGAGGTCGCCGGGGCCTGGTATGCCCGGATACTTGCCCCCTGATCGTCGTACAGAACGCGGAACGGAACATCGTGCTGCTCCAGGTACTTCCTCACCCGCGCCGGCGTCTGGTTGACGGTGACGTTGACTCCGATGAACTCGGCACGATCCCCGATCAGCTTCTTGGCCTCGCGGAACCGGGGCAGCAACGCCTCACAGTTTTCGCACCAGGTGGCCCAGAATTCGAGAACCACCGGCTTCCTGCCAATCCATTGCCCGAGGTCTACCGGTTTGCCATCGAGGTCGTTCACGGAGAGAACGGGCGCCGTGCTGCCAATCCGGATCCCCGCGTCTCCCTGCGCCCGCGCCGTGTTGGCGGCCAGCAGCAAAGCGAAAACGGCCCCTGGGACCGCCCGTGTAAGACGTAATTTCATGACACCTTCCCCACTTGGATGAAGTAATACTCGGCCATGCCGAGGAGTACCACGCCGGCGGCGCGCTTGATCCACAATGTCCACCGACCGGCCCTGGGGAGGGAGGCACCGAGCCCCGTGACCAGCCCCACGGCCACGAGCAGCACCGACATGCCCAGGGAAAAGACGAACAAGTACAGGAAACCCCACACGGCACTGCCGGTGGTGGTGACGAAGGTCAGGGCCGCGGCAAAGGCCGGAGCGCCACAGGGGGCGGCCACCAGGCCTGAGGTAGCCCCCATGGCGAAGACTCCGGCCCAGGAACCGGTGCCGAACCGGCCAGCCCAGGCCATCAGCCGGCTCGGCACGGTCACCGGGATGACATCCAGCATCGCCAGCGCGGCAACCAGCAGCAGGTTGCCGATGGCAAAGTAGGCCCATGGGTTGGAGCTGATGGCCCCGAACAGGGAGCCCGTGAGCCCGGCGACGAGCCCCAGGCTGGCGTACACCAGGGCCAGGCCAACCACGTAGGTCAGCGTGTAACCCACGGTCCTGGCGCGGGACCGTTCGGCGGCTCCGGCGCCGCCCAGGACCCCCGCCACGATCGGGATCATGGGATAGACACACGGGAGCACACTCGTGACCAGCCCGGCTCCGAACATCGCCCCCAGCGCGGCGAGCCGGTTCTCCTGCAGCAATTGGTCGAGGGGAATCATCGGCGGACAGGCAGACTGAAGTGATGGAGCCGACCTGACGGAGCGCTCATCCCCTGTCCGCCGTTACCGGACCGGACCGTGCCCCGCCAGAACGCGCCATCTCACCGCCATACCTGGTCTCCACGTATTGGTCGAGAATCTTGAGAAACTCCGCCACGATGGCGTCTCCCTTCAGGGTCACCAGCAGCCGACCGTCCACATACACCGGGGCCTTCGGCTCCTCGAACGTCCCGGGGAGGGAGATCCCGAGGTTGGCATGCTTGGATTCACCTGGCCCGTTCACCACGCATCCCATCACCGCCACTTTGAGCTCCTCCACCCCGGCATAGCGCGAGCGCCAGACTGGCATCTGCCTGTGGAGGTATTGCTGGATGTCCTCCGCCATGTGCTGGAAAAAAGTGCTGGTGGTACGGCCACACCCCGGGCAGGCGGTGACCTGCGGAGTGAAGCTCCGGAGCCCCAGGGACTGGAGAATCTGCTGCGCGACGAGCACCTCTTCGGTACGATCCCCCCCCGGCTTGGGCGTAAGGGAAACCCGGATAGTGTCGCCGATCCCCTCCTGCAGCAGAATCGAGACCCCGGCCGCGCTGGCTACGATCCCCTTCATGCCCATGCCCGCCTCGGTGAGACCGAGATGGAGCGGGTAGTCGCACCGGGCGGCGAGCATGCGGTAGACGTCTACCAGGTCCTGCACCCCCGAGACCTTGGCGCTGAGGATGATCCGGTCATGCGGGAGCCCCTGGGCCTCCGCCAGCTCGGCCGACCGGAGCGCGCTCTCGAGCATCGCGTCCATCATGACGTCGCGGGCGTCCCGGGGCGTGGCGAGTCGGGCGTTGGCGTCCATCAGCTCGGTGAGGAGGATCTGGTCGAGCGAGCCCCAGTTCACCCCGATGCGCACCGGCTTCTCGTGCCGGAGCGCCACGTCGATGATCGCCCGGAAATTCTCGTCCGCGCGCTTCCCTCCCACATTGCCGGGATTGATCCGGTACTTGGCCAGCGCCCGGGCACACTCGGGGTAGCGGGTCAGCAGCAGGTGGCCGTTGTAGTGGAAATCGCCGATGATGGGGACGGTGACCCCCTCGCCCGCCAGCCCGGAGACGATTGCGAGCACCGCCGCCGCCGCCTCATCGTTGTTCACCGTCACCCGGACCAACTCACTCCCGGCCCGGGCCAGCGCCGCCACCTGCCGGATCGTCCCGGGGACGTCCGCGGTGTCGGTGTTGGTCATCGACTGCACCACGATGGGCTGGCCGCTGCCGACCGGCACACCTCCGACGAAGGTGGTGACGGTACGGCGACGGGGAGCGGGAGGCATGGCGGGTAATATATCGGGTGTCGGCGATCGAACGGGACGGGCGGGACCGTCTAGCGGCGGTCGAACTGCGCCTGGGTAATGCCGGCGAGATCGGTCGGGGACAGCAGCAGATCCCCGGCAGCCGCGCTGTCCCGGGCGTGCTCCACCCGGCGGGCACTGGGGATCGCGATCACCGAGCGTCCCTGGGCCAGGACCCACGCGAGGCAGATGGCATGAGGGCTCGCGCCGACCCGGTGGGCAATCTCGGTAAGAACCGGATGGCCGGGCAGCTTGCGGGTCAGTCGGCCGCCCCCGGTCGGGCTGTAGGCCAGGAAGGCGATACCACGGGAAGCGCAGTACTCCACCACCCCGTCGGCCAGTGCTTCACGAAAGTACGGATTGAGCCGGTTCTGCACCGCGACGATCGGTGCGATACCCTCGGCCCGGCGGATCTGGTCCACCGAGACGTTGGACAGCCCGATCCAGCGGATCTTGCCGCCTCGCTGCAGCTCGGCCAGGGCGCCCACGCTCTCCTCGAACGGAACGGCCGGGTCGGGGGCGTGCAGCTGATACAGCCCGATCTGGGTGACACCGAGTGCCTTGAGCGACGCCTCGCACGCCGTCCGCAGATGGTCCGGTCGTCCGTCCTGATCCCACTGCCCCCCATCCCGGACGATTCCGCCCTTGGTTGCCACCAGGACCGCCTCGCGGCCCCCGCTCCACTCCCGGAGGGCGCGGGCGATGAGCCGCTCGTTGTGTCCCGTCTCCGAACCGTCGAGGCAGTAGGCATCTGCTGTGTCGATCAGGGTCATCCCGGCGTCGAGCGCCGCATGGATGACCCGAACCCCCTCCCCTTCGGGAGGTCGGTCCGTAATCGACAGATGCATGCCGCCGTAACCGATGACGGAAACGGAGGTAGTGGCGAGGGGGAGACTTCGCATTTGAGTTCCGCGTTCCGCGTTCCGAGTTCCGCGTTCCTCCGCCTGAAGAGTGGCAGCCGGTCCGCCGAAAGGAGGCAACTCGGAACGGGGAACGCGGAACGCGGAACAACCGATGGGGCGCTCTGTTGCGAGACGGGCTACCCGGCCATGCCGAGCATGGTCAACAGCCGGTCATACTCCTTGGCGGTGATGTCGCCGGAATCGAGCAGCGGCTTCAGCGCCGCGCTCACTTCGGCGCGGCCGCCATCGATCCGCCGTTCCCGGAGCTCGTGAATGATCTTCGCGAACCGCTGATCGTACGCCTCGGGCTTGAGCTCGCCGTTGCGGCGCGACGCGCTGAGCTTGGCGATTTCCTGGGCGATGCGGGCGGGCTTGATGGGGGTGAGCTCCCCGGATTGCTCGCTCATGGCAGGTGCCTCGGGGGAAGGGTCGGTCGAACCGCGACTGGTGCCAAGCTACTCGGAGCCGGCGCCCCGCACCAGTAAGGGTCGAGCGACAGCCGAGGGTTCTCAGCCGGGCCGGGACGGGTCCCCCCTCCGCCCGGCCGCTTCCACGGTTCGAGTGGGATCCGCGCCCTTCCAGGTGACGTCGGCGGTCGGACCGTAGGTCGCCGGAACGCGATCTTCCAGCAGCCTGAGACAGACCCCCACCTGCGCGCGGTGGTGCGCGGTGTGGAGCACCCTGCGCCAGAAGACCCAGATCCGCTCCCTGGTCGCGTCGAAAAAAGGCACCTGCGCCAGCCAGAAATCCTCATCCCCCGCCGCCAGGGCGGGTAGCCGGGCAAGGGCGAGCTCAACATACCGGCTCCGGTACCCACCCAGCCCGGGCCGATCCCCGGCGGGCAGCAGGGTGGCCGGCGGCGGCTCGGAGAGTCCGATGAACTCGGCAAAGAAGCGCCGCTCGGAGAGAATCTGGTGCGCCAGGATCTCGCGCACCGAGGCGCTCCTGGTGTGAGGCCGGAAGTCCAGCTGCTCGTCCGCCAGCTCACTCCAGAGAGCCGCGGTCTTGTTGGTTTCCGAGGCGTAGGTCTCCACCAGATGCCGAAACAGGGGCAGCGCGCGCGGCACCGCGGATTCCTCGATGAAGATTCGCTCGTACCGCACTGAACCTCCTCCGTTTGCCTTGCTGATCTCGTGGTATGACGCAGGACCAGAGTTGCCCCTCAGGAGAGCGCAGATTCCGCCGATCGGACGACCCTCGGCGGAATCGGCGCACTCCGTGGATCGGTCGATGGGACCCTGGGCAAACCCGTAGATCAGAACCGCGATCCGGTCAGCACGATGTCCGCATCGCTCCAGGCCCGCTGGAACTCGCGCCGGGCGGAATCCGCGCTCTTCCCCTGCGCCTCGAGGCTCTGGGCCAGCCCGAACAGTGACCAGCCGTTGGAGGGGAACCGCTTGAGGTCCTCGCGATAGGCGGTCTCCGCCTCCGCCGGATGCCCCGCCTTGAGCAGCGCCGCACCGAGGGAGTGCCGCACCGGGTAGTACCAGTCCGGCGGTTCGATGTACAGCAGTCCATCCTCGAGATCGGCCGCCTTGCGGAAGTGTGCCGCGGCGCTGTCTGCGCTGCCGGATCTGAGGTCGATCTCCCCGCGAAGCGAGTGTTCGGCGATCTGCAGCACCGTGCCGGGGGTGGACCACCCCGCCGTGGCGTAGCCGGGATTGATGGTGGCCCGTGCCCGGATCAGCGAGTCGAGCGACGCTTCCGCCTCCGCCCGGCGACCCGTGGCCGCGTAGGCGACCCCCCTGGCGTACTGCGCCAGTCCGTAGGAATAGCTCAGGTCGGTGGGTGGCACCGGCTCCTTGAGGACCTCCTCCCACCGCCCAAAGGTGGTCAGCGCCAGGAAGATGTAGGGGACATAGGGCTCCGCGAGCGGCACCTGCAGCGCGACCTCCGCCGGGGTGGTCTGGCGGAGTTTCCGCGCGGCGTCGATCGCCTCCTCGCTCCGCCCGGCCATGGTGGATGCGAACGAAAGGAAATGGTAGTTGTGGGGCACATAGCCGATCGGGTAGACCCCCATGGGCGGCTTCTGGCCTTCCATGTACACCATGTCCGTGTGTACCGCATGCTCGTTGGCATGGATCGCGTCCATGTAGCGTCCCACCCGGATGTAGATGTGGCCGGGCATGTGCACCATGTGCCCCGCTCCGGGCATCAGCGCGGCAAGGCGCTCGGCGCAGGCCACTGCCTTTGCGGGCGCCACCGCCTCCACGGCATGGATGTAGTAATGACAGGCCCCCGGGTGCTCGGGGTTCCTGGCCAGCACCCGCTCCAGTTGCGCGACGATCGTCGGGGTGTCGGGTCGCGGCTCTCCGGCGGGCGTCCAGTAGAACCAGGGAGACAGGTCCATCAGCGCCTCGGCGTACAGGGTCGCCGCATCGAGATCAGCCGGGTACTGCGTGACCACCTCTCCCATGGCGCGGGCATAGGCGGAGTCGAGCGGAGCCCGGTTGGCGGGTGGCACCGCCGCGTATCGTCGCGCGAGCGCGGTGATATAGGCCCGCTCTCTCGGCGTGGCATGGGCCGTGTGGCGCTGTGCCTGTCTCAGAGCAGTCCAGGCAGCGACCCCCGCCGCCGAGTCCATGCCGGCGTTCACGTGCGGCCCGTACGCCAGGGCAATGCCCCAATAGCACATCGCACAGGTCGAATCCAGCCGGGTAGCCTCGGTAAAGGCCCGGATCGCCTCCGCGTGGTTGAAGCCGTAGACCAGACGTATCCCCTGGTCGAAGTACGCCTGTGCCCGGGGGATGCGGGTAGTGACCCCGACATGATGGGTTCCGAGATCCCGGTACAGCGGGACGGTATCGGCAGTGCCACGCAGGGTGGCGGCCGCCAGCAGCAGTCCGAGCAGCATGGTGGGTCTCCTCTGGCCGGTGATGTCCTGGTACGCCGTGAGGAAGCGATGCGGTTTTCGGGCAGGTCCCGCCAGAGTCGCCGGCCCGGCCCAGCGGGAGGCAATTACGGTGTCACCCGGTACGGCGGGGGGCAAGCCTGAGGCCCGGTTGGACTGGCTGGGCTCCGCTGCCAGATCGGTCCATGGGCACGTCTCCGGGGAGTCGGGAGTGGCCGGAGTGACTCCGATCACCGGCAGACGGCCCGGTCCTCACTACACATGGTGTGGCGTCGGCGCCGTTCCTCCATGCCGACGCGTCGTCGCGGAGACGCAAACCCATCGCTGTGGAGATTCCCACCATGAACCGATTCGCTCTCACACTCGGCGTTGCTGCGGGTGCCCTCGCCATGCTTGCCGTCGGCCCGGGCATCAATCGGGCGTCGATGTTGCAGGCCCAGAACCCGGCTCCCCCGGCCTCGCCGGCCGCCCCGGCCCAGGCCACCGAGCTGCCGGCCGACTTCAAGCCACTGTTCGATGGCATCACCTTGACCGAGGTGCAGAACCGCCAGGCGGTCACGATCGTGCAGAAGCACATGAGCATGGCGCAGACCAAGCCCGACTCCGCCAAGCCGGGAATGGGTGCCGGCGCGGTGGACCACCGGGTCGAGGCTGCCAAGGAGCTCAGGAACATCCTCACCCCGGATCAGCAGAAGATCTTCGACAAGAACCTCGACAAGGTGAAAGCGACCTGGGGCAAGCCCGGTTACTGAGGCTCCGTCCCGAGCGTGAAACGTGAGGCGAGAGGTCGTGAGTCGCGGACGCGGCTCACGACCTCTCGTCTCACGCCACGCCTGTCACCCCGCGCTACAGCCAGACTCCGAACCGCCGGTAGTACCACCCCTTCATCAGCTGAGTGAGACCGGCATAGCCGGCGAGCAGCAGCAACACGAACCCGAAGAAACTCACCGGCAGCGGCGTCATGGAGAGGGCTGCGCCCAGGGGGCTATACGGCAACAGTGCCCCCGCCAGCATCACCAATCCGGTGGTCAGCAGAACCGGAGTAGCGGCCCGGCTCCCGAGGAAGGGAACCCGCCGGGTACGGATCATGTGCACGATCAACGTCTGGGTGAGCAGCCCCACCACGAACCAGCCGGACTGGAACAACGATTGGTGCGCGGGCGAGCTGGCCCCGTAGATGAACCACAGGATCGCGAACGCGAGGAGGTCGAACACCGAGCTGATCGGCCCGATGAACAGCATGAACCGCCCGATGTCGTCCGCGCTCCACTTGCGTGGGACTGCCAGGTACTCCGGGTCCATCCCGTCCCACGGGATGGCGACTTGGGAGAAGTCGTAGAGGAGGTTCTGGGTCAGCAGCTGGATCGGGAGCATCGGCAGGAACGGCAGGAGAATGCCCGCGATCACGACGCTGAAGACGTTCCCGAAATTGGAGCTGGCGGTCATCTTCAGGTATTTCATGATGTTGCCGAAGGTGCGGCGGCCCTCCTCGACTCCTTCCACCAGCACCATCAGATTCTTCTCCAGCAGGATGATGTCGGCGGACTCCCGGGCGATGTCCACGGCGGTGTCCACCGAGATGCCGACATCCGCCTCGCGCAGGGCTGGGGCATCGTTGATCCCGTCGCCCATGAACCCGACCGTGTGGTCCCGGCTCCGGAGCGCCCGGACGACGCGGACCTTCTGATCCGGGGTCAGCTTGGCAAACACCGTGGTGCGTTCCGCCACCTCGGCCAGCGTCGTGTCCGGCAGCGCGGCCAGCTCGGATCCCAGCAGCACCCGGCCAGCCTCCAGCCCCACATCGCGGCAGACCTTCCGGGCCACCAGCTCATTGTCCCCGGTGAGGATCTTCACGGAGATGCCGTGGTCCCGGAACGCCGTCAGGGCCGGCCCGGCCGTCTCCTTCGGCGGGTCGAGGAAGCTGATGAAGCCCGCCAGGACGAGATCGTGTTCGTCCACCGCGGTGTACGCCCGGGGGCCCGGCTCGAACTCCCGGTAGGCCACGGCCACCACCCTGAGGCCGTCCTCGTTCTGCTCCCGCATCAGGTCCAGCACCTCGGCGCGGGCCCGGTCGGTCAGCTCCAGCACCCGATCTTCGTCCTGCACCTGACGGCACACCGCCAGGATCTCCTCCACGGCCCCCTTGCTGATCAGCAGATGCCGCTCCCGCCCGCGCTCCACGACCACCGTCATCCGGCGGCGCGAGAAGTCAAAGGGAATCTCATCGATCTTCCGGTACTCGCGGTCAACCGCCAGCGCGGCATGCACCTCGGCGTGCTGCAGCACTGCCTTGTCCAGCAAACTATGCAGCCCCGTCTGGTGGTAGCTGTTGAGGTAGGCCAGATCCAGGACATGGTCGTCTTCCTCGCCCACCGCGTTGAAGTGCTGCTCGAGCACGATCCGGTCCTGGGTCAGCGTGCCGGTCTTGTCGGTGCACAGGATGTCCATCGCGCCCAGGTTCTGGATCGCGTTGAGTCGTTTGACAATGGTCTTGCGCCGGGACATGACCACCGCGCTCTTGGCCAGATTGGCCGTGACCACCATCGGCAGCATTTCCGGAGTGAGCCCCACCGCCACCGCGAGACCGAACAGGAACGCCTCCATCCAGCTGCCCTTGGTGAGCCCATTGATCAGAAACACCACGGGCACCATCACCACCATGAAACGGATCAGCAGCCAGCTGACCCGGTTGACCCCCAGATCGAAGGCGGTGGGCGGGCTGCGGCCGAGCAGGTCACGGGCTATTCCGCCAAAGACCGTCCGGCCTCCGGTCGCGACCACCAACGCCGTGGCGGAACCGCTGACCACGTTGGTGCCCATGAAGCAGATGGTGGGGAGGTCAGGCAGCGCCAGGTCGCCGGGAGGGCCGGGCGGCGGAACCTCCCGTTTCTCCACCGGCTGAGCTTCGCCGGTCAGGGCCGACTGGCTGAGGTAGAGATCCTTGGACGAGAGCAGCCGGACATCGGCGGGGACCATGTCGCCGGCGCAGAGCAGGACGACGTCACCCGGGACGAGTTCTTCGATCCCGACCTCATGACCCTGGCCGGAACCCGCATCCCCCGCAGGCCCGGCGCGCAGCACGGTCGTCCGGGTCTTCACCATCGCCTGCAGCGCCAGGGCCGCCCGGCCCGAGCGGTATTCCTGGAGAAACCGGAGCAGGGTGGAGAGCGCCACCATGCCGCCGATCACCGTCAGCGCCTTCACGTCGCCGGTGAGGTAGGAAAGCGCCCCCAGCGCGATCAGGATGTAGTTGAAGGGGGTCTGGCAGGAGTCCCACAGCTGTTGATACCACGTCGGTGGCGATTCGCTGGCCACCAGATTGGGGCCGTACTCCGCCCGCCGGCGCTCTGCTTCATCCTCGCCGAGTCCGGTCAGCCGGCAGCTCAGGCGGTCGAGCGCCTCCGACTCTGGGAGATAGGCCAGCTCGCGGACATAGGCCGAAGCCCCGTTCGCACCGCCGGCTGCTTCTCGCGCGAGCTTGCTCATCCGCCGGGTCACCGGGCGGAGCCGGAGCGGCGATCAGAAGAACCCGGTTCCCGCCGACACCTGTCCGGTCCGCGCCGAACGATAGCCGCGCCGTCGACCCGGAGCGATGAAAGCCGGGTGAAGGGAAACGTCAGGCCCGGGTGAGCAGGACCGCTCCAACCACCGGAGCGCCGGCGAGGAGGGTACGGCCGGTGACCTGTCCATCTCCCGCTGCTCCCGCCAGCAGCACCGCGATCACCGGGTTCACGAAGGCGTAGCTGCCGACGGCGCCGGGGGTCGCGACCCGGAGCAGCCAGGTGTATGCCCCGAATCCGACGACGGTGCCGCCCACGATCAGGAACGCCAGGGAACCCAGCGCGCGAGCGGAGAGGGACAGCGGGGTCCATCCGCTCTACTCGCCCAGGATCAGACTGACGACCAGTAGCGCCACGGTTCCCGCGGTGAGCTGCATGGCCGTGGCCTGCGCGGCGGACCCGGGCCGGGCCCCGTCTCGGCCCACCAGCGATCCCACCGCCCAGCACAATCCGCTGAACAGGAGGGCGAGCCGATCGAGTGAGCCACCCGACCAGGCACCGCCCCCGAAGGTGAGTACCCCTACACCGAGGGTCCCCGCGGCGAGGCCGACCAGCAAGCGCCGCCCGGGCCACTCCCGACGGCGCGCCGCGTCCAACAGCACCAGCCAGAGCGGGATCGACGTCATCAGCAGGGCTGCCTCCGCGGAGGAGACCCGCTGCTCAGCCCGCGCCAGCAGCCCATGACAGCCGAGGAAGAGGAACACACCGGCAACGAGAGCGGTCCGCCATTGGGCTACGTCGGCCCGCTCGAGAGTTCCCCGCCAGGAGAGCCAGGCGAAGAAGAGCAGCGACCCGCCGGCACACCTGAGGGCAATCCCCAGGAATGGGGGCATCTCGGCGACCACGTAGCGGATGGCGAGGAAGGTCCCGCCCCAGCAGACGTAGATCGCGGCGAAGGCCCACGCGCGTCTCATCGACCGAATCCGCCGTCCTGAAACACCACCTCGAAGTGGTCGACGTGTTCATCGCGATCCACCAGGAAGCGAGCGTCCTCCGGATAGAACACGGCCCGGTCGATCGGGACACCGGCAAACCCCCGGATCGACTCCTCCGACTCCCACAGACTCAGCAGCAGGAATTCCGCGGTGGATTCGCGGCTCCGCCTCAGGGCAATGACCCCGAGATTCCCCGGCGTTTCCCGGTAGGATCGGAGTCCGGTACGCCTGAGGTACTCCAGGTAGCTCTCCGCATCCTCCAGCCGGGTAGCACCGCGCCAGGTGCGGGCCACGGCGCGGCGCGCGCGGCCGCGGGTCGGCGCTCCGGGGCCCGCGTAGGCCCCATCGACGGCGGCAAGCAGCATGGCGAGGGCGGAGGCGAAGGTAGTAGCGGGCATGGCAGGCTCCATTGTAACCAGTAAAAGCTATAATACAGGTTTCAACGTATGCCGGTGCCTCTAACCTGTCAACTGATGTATACCAGTTGTATATTGGGTTCATGCCCTCTCTCCCCGCCCCCGATCCTCGGCGGTTCCGCTACGTCGGCGGCGACCCCAGTCTCGACCTGGTGAATACCGTGGACTGGACCCCGGACGGGTTGGCCGATGAACGCCTCGTGGACTACCCTGCGCTGCTCTCCTGGGCGGAGGGAGCCGGGCTGATCCAGCCGGCCGAGGCCGCCCGGCTTCGGCGGAAGGCCGCCGCCCGGACGGTCGAAGCGGGTCGGGTCCATGCAGAGGGGCTGCGACTCCGTGAGCTGATCCGGAGCACCTCCGTCGGGGTATTTCGGGGCGCCCCTCAGCCGGTCGAGCTGGAGCAGCTCAACCGGGTGGTGGCGCAGGCGCTCGATCACCGCCGGCTCGAGACCGCGCCTCGTTTGCGGCGACAGGTTGCCCTGCGGTGGGAGTGGGTGGATCAGGCGGAGGCGCTGGACGCGCCGCTCTGGCGGGTGGCGATCGCCAGCGCTGCCCTGCTCACTTCACCCGATGCGGAGCGGATCCGGGTGTGCCAGGGGCCGGCCTGCGGATGGATGTATGTCGATCGGAGCCGGAACGGGCTCCGCCGGTGGTGCGCCATGGACATGTGCGGCGGCCGGGAGAAGGCGCGGCGGCACTATGCCCGGATCCGGGCGGCTCGGGAGGTGGCGGACGACGCCGTTGGCCGGCGTCGCTCGGGCAGGGCCCGTTAGCTCGGGTTCATGGACCTGCCTGCCCCACCCGGCCCTGGCTCGGTAGCCCGCGCCGGCGCCAGCGGTGGCGCACTGCAGTGAGAGGCGATAACTGCCGGCTCCGATCCGACGCTGACCGGCTGACAAGCGGCCGTGCGAGAAGCTGCCGGACTAGCCGAGTGGCACCGCAACGTCCATGGGGAGGTGGATGTCGTGTTCGCGCGATCCGATGAGGTGGGAAGCAAACAGCGGGGGCGGATGTCATGTCCGCCCCCGCTGGTGGGTGACTATTGTAGGCCCGCACAGCTGTGCGGGCCTGCAATAGTCACCCGCATTCCGAGAACCCGCATACGTGGCACTTCATGCAGCCCTCGGCGAACTCCAGCTGCGAGCCGCAGTCGGGGCAGGCGCCAGTCAGCACCGGCTGCTGATGGCTCGACTGGGGCTGCTCCCCGCTCCGGGTGGCCACCTGCTGCACCTGGGCTATCGTGGGAATCGGTGTGCCGGCCGGGGGGGTGGCGCCCGCCAGCAGCTCCTGCTGGATGCCCTGCTTCTCCTGCATCCACCGCTCGATCGCGA
>JBGQJV010000066.1:0-19810 GCA_041499215.1 Gemmatimonadota bacterium
CACCCTGCCGGAGGGATCCAGTGCCACCACCCCGGTCGCGACGTTCGCGAGCACGGCGGCCGTGCGACGACGGGCGCTCTCGAGCGCCGCCTGGCTGGTACGAATGTCGGCGGCCATCCGCTCGAACCCGCTGAAGACCTGTTCGAACTCCGCCGGTGGTGTCGGCACCACCGGCAACGGCTCACCCCGCCCCACGGCGCCGGCGAGGCGATGGAGATCTGCGACCGGACGCGACAGCGCCCGGGCCACCAGCTGGGCACCGAGCAGCGCCGCCCCCACGCCGGCGAGGGTAGCGAGCAGAAGACCTGAGGCGAGGTCACGTTGATCCTGGGTGCGGCGCCAGTCGCTCGCGAGCTGAGGCGTCGCCAGGATCCCGATGCCGCCGGGGGGGCCCGCCTGAGCCACCCGATACCCGACTCGCACCGGGGCCACGTAGGTGGTTGCCTGCCGGGTCAGTTCCAGCTCGTCGCCGGCGGTGAGACGCTGAAACACACGGGCGTCAATCAGCGGCTCGACCAGCGACAGATCCTCGAGGATCGGCGCGCTGGCTGCGACCAGTCGCCCGCCGCTGTAGAGCACCAGGTCGGCGTCCAGCCGGTTCGACAGGTCGCCTACTCCCTCCGCCAGGACATCGGTCGGCTCCTGCAACAGCCCGCCCGCAGTGAGCACGGCATCGCGCAGCACCGAGGTGATGAGCAGGTCCCGGGTGCGGTCCGCCTCGTCTCCCAGGCGGCCGAGCCCCCAGGCAGTGAACCCCGCCGCCGGAACCACGAAGAACAGGGCGAGCGTGAGCGCCAGCCGGACCTGGAACGAGCGCCACAGCCGGCCGACCCTGAGCCAGCGGAGCCGGCTCAGGCGGATGGTCGCCATCCCCCACAGGAACGCCAGCACCGCTGCGTCCAGCGCCACCAGCAGCGCGCCGCGAATCAGGAGCAGTGGGACGGGTCGCAGTTGGATGCTGGCGCGGACGTGACGGGCTCCATCCGGAAAATTGAACAGCCGGTCGGCCCGGGCCTCCGATCCCAGCCGCACCCAGCTGGTGACCGGTTGCTCCACCAGTCCCGTCGTGAATGGCGGCGACAGCGACAGCTCGTACAATGGCGGCCCCTCGGCCGGTGGGCGGAGCAGCCGGGCCACGCGCGCGGGCGCGAGCAGCCGGCTCCGGGGGCCCACCGCCGCCGTGAGGATCCGGCCGCTCGGGAGGCGCTGCAGCAGGACGTAGTATCGCCCCGGCACGCGGAACAGCCGGACGACCGCGCGCACTGCGGTGGAGTCGAACGACTTGACCAGCGCGGCGAG
Source organism: Gemmatimonadota bacterium (assembly GCA_041499215.1). Lineage (GTDB taxonomy): Bacteria > Gemmatimonadota > Gemmatimonadetes > Gemmatimonadales > GWC2-71-9 > JADJOM01. The sequence continues at coordinate 1,300 of JBGQJV010000066.1, forward strand.
CAGCGGGGTGGGTATGCTGAGCGAATCCAGCGAGAGATCCGCCCGACGGAGGCCATCCCGCTCCCACAGGGCCAGCCGGACGGGGAACTCCTGCCCTGCGAGATACGAGCTCCGCCAGGCGATGAACATTCCCGCCGGTGCCGTGGGCTCCGGTCCGGCGGCGATCTGATCGGCGAACCGCTCCAGGTACGGCTCGGCCAGCGGATCCTCCACGTCCCCCAGCCGCGAGAGATCCGCCTGGGCCGCGGTGATCCGACCGTGGAGCTCGGCCCCCCATGTGACCAGCGCCGCCGCGCTGCCGGCGACTACCGCCGTGCCCGCGACCGCGGCCCAACGTGGCGCGGGCCGCGCCGCGAGAAAGAGCGCCGGAGTCCAGAGGAAGGTGTACCACTCGGGCCACCCCACGCGCGGGGTCCAGACGAGCACCCCGACGATCGCGGCAGCGAGCGCGATCGCCACGCCCAGGGCCACCCATCGTGCTCCACCGGAAGGCTCCTCCGGCCCGCGGAACAGCGCCGCCGCGAGCGCGATCAGCGAGGAAGTCGCGACCGTGAGAGTAAGCTGCCAGGTGACCCACAGATCGAGCGGCACCCCGTTGATCGGCGGGGTGATGCCGCGTCCGAGCTCACTGACCAGGTAGGGAGCACCGAGCAACAGCACCGTGCCCGCCACCGCCCGGGCACCGCGGTAGGGCAGTCGCCGACCCGCGAGCCAGATGGCGAGCAGGAGCAGCAGCGAGCTGGTCAGGAGCAGCGTGCCGGGCGAGGCCGAGAGCGGTCCCAGCGCGGCGCGGCGGAAGTTGGCCGGGGAGAACAGATCGCCCAGACCCACTGCCTCACCCAGTGGCGCCCGGATGGCGCTCCCCAGGAGAGCGAACAACAGCAGCGATCGTTCGGCGGGGGTGTGCGCGCCAACGAGGGTGAGGCCGAGCAGCGCCAGGAGCCCGAACCCGGCCCACACCTCGACCTCGTAGGAGACTTCCCGTTCCGCGGCGTCCTGGCTAGGTGGGAGTGGCTGCACGCTGAACAGGACCCGGTCACCCTTGGGGGAGGGCACCACGTAGTCGAAGATCTCGCTGCTCTTGGGGGCAGAACCCGGCGGGAAGATCCGGAGCTCTACCCCTGCGGCGCTGCCGAACCGGGCCGCCAGACTCCGGTCCGGCCGTGGCACCGCGGAATCGGCCCAGACCAGCACGGTCGAAACCACCACGCGACCTTCGGAGAGGTGGCGGCGGCTTTCCAGCACCGAGTAGAACCGGCTGAACCTGGCGGCGATGGAATCGCCGTCGGCCTCCGGCGGGAGCCGATGCCGACCGGCCCACGCCCAGGGCACCCCGGTCGACTCGAGAATGACGACCGCCATCTCGGCCTGACCCCGCGGCAGGGCCCGCTCCAGCGCCGCGAAGGCGGCGGCGCGGTCGCCCGCAGCCAGCGGGACCGCCTCGGCCGACAGCCGATCTGCGCGATTCACCGCCGCTCGCAGCTCGCCGCTGAGCCGCTGAAACGCCGCGTTGACCCGCCGTTCGCGCTCGGCCGGCCAGTCTCTGCCCACCGGGCCGATCCGACGCTGGGCCAGGACCAGGGTGATCGCCAGACACAGCATGGCGAGCGCGGGGAGCAGTTCGCGCACCTGTGACCAGGCTCGCTCCCCCCTTCCGGCGCGTGATCGTTGCCGGAGCCGGTCCGTCAGGGCCACGCCGGCGAGGACCAGGGTGACCACCACCCACAACATCCTGGGCTCGCGCAGCCACTCGGCCCCGGCCAGAAACGCCAGCAGCGCAAGCCAGATTCCGCGCCGCACCCGCCACCACGGTTCAGTCGGCATCGCTCCCAAGTTACCCGGGATATATTCTTCTTTGCCATGAAAGGCCTTCTCAAGCTGGGCGGCACGGGTTCCGGGGTCCTGGTTCTGGCGCTCGCCGCGTTCCCGCTGGCGGCACAGAGCGTGGATCGCGGCATCCTGAGCATCCGTTCCGGTACGCGGGAGGTCGGCAGCGAGAGCTTCCGGATCGTGTCGGATTCGGCAGGGGTCCGGGTGACCGCAAAAGCCGTCTACGCCACCCGTCCGGCCCTCGAGCTCACGGCGAATCTCGATCGTGGCCGGGATGGGGAGCTCGCCTTCCAGCTCGACCGGCGGGCCGGGACCCAGGGCGGCCAGGTGTACGCGGTGCAGAAGCGGAATCGCATCACCGTGCGGCGGGTGGAACGCGGGGCCGAGCAGGCCAGTGAGCTGCCGGGCGGCCCCGGCACGGTGCTGCTGGCAGATAGTGTCTTCAGCCTCTTTTACCAGCTGGTGCCGCTCGCGGGTGCCGGTAGCCCGGTAGCGGTCCTCTTTCCGGAGGGGACCCGCCGCCTGTCCCTGACTCTCGAGCGGGTTACCACCGGGGCCGAGACGGTGGTACGGTTCCGGGGCGGCCTGGAGGGAGTGGTGGAGCTGGGCGACCACGGTGAGTTGCTGCGCATCCAGTTGCCGTCCCTGGGGTTGGAGGCTGTCCGCAAGCTGGATTGAACGGCCGTCCCATCCTGAAACTCCGCGACTGCCCCCTCCGTAAGCGGGGCAGCCGATTTCACTCATTCACAAATAGGATCGTTAGATGCGACGCTGCTGGTTGCTCGTCTCCGTCCTGGCCGTGCCGGCCCAGGCCATGGCCCAGGCCAGGGGTCCGGCCGCGCCCACGCCGCCCGCTGCGACCTTGAGCCTGAGTGAAGCCCTGCAACAGGCCCACAACAACAACCCGCAATACCTCCAGCGGCTCAACAACGCGGCTACGGCGCGGTGGTCGGTGCGAAACGCGTACGGCCAGCTGCTGCCCAGTGCCCAGGTCTCGGGCGGCATGGACTACACCGGATCCGGCCGGGCCAACTTCGGCCAGGGCCTGACCCAGCAGACCTCCGCGGTCATCGGGTCGAGCTGGAATGCGGGCCTCAGCTGGCAGTTCGATGGGGCGCGGCTGGTGGCGCCGAAGGAGAGCAAGGCCAACCAGCGGGCCACTGAGTCGGAGATCACCAGCGAGGAGAGCAACCTCAAGTTCAGTATCACCACCCAGTATCTCACCGTGCTGCAGGCCACGGCGCAGGTGGCCGTGGCACGACAGCAGGTGGAGCGCAACCAGAACTTCCTCGACCTCGCCAACGCCAAGTATCGCGTGGGTCAGGGTACGCTCATCGAGGTGCGCCAGGCAGAAGTGCAGAAGGCCCAGTCGGACGTGGCGCTGCTCCGGAACCTGCAGGCGGAGAGCGAGGCCAAGCTCGAACTGTTCCGCCGGATCGGGGTGGCACCGCCGATCGAGATCACCGGGATCGGACTCAGCGACTCCTTCCCGGTGCAACAGCCGGAGTATGACCTCAACCAGTTGCTGGAGACAGCGAAGGACCAAAACCCCTCGCTCAAGGCGCTGGAAGATCGCCGCAAGGCGGCCTCGGTCGGTGTGACCTCGGCCAAGACGGCTTTCCTTCCCACCCTGTCGGCGCGGGCGGGGTGGGGGGGATTCACCCAGCAGCAGACCGACCAGGGCCTGCTGATCCAGCAATCGCAGGCCGGCGCGATCGCCTCGGCCCAGAGCTGCATCGTGCAGGACTCGATCCAGAACCTCCTGCCGGGACACCCGCTGCAGGGAGCGGCCGCGTGCTTCTCGAATAACGGGCTGGACCCGACCGGAACCCGGCTCACCGCCCAGGCCCGCCGGTCAATTCTCGACCTCAACGGGAAGTTCCCCTTCGACTTCGACAAGCAGCCGTTCGGCGCCAGCCTGACGATCTCCCTGCCGATCTTCACCGGGTTCGGCCGCTCCCTCCGGCTGCAGCAGGCGCGGGAGCAGGAGCTGGACGCGGAGGAGAGCGTGCGGGCGCAGGCCATCCAGGTGCGGACCGACGTGCACAGCCGGTTTCTGGCGCTGGAGACGAACTACAAGGCAATTGCGGTGCAGGCCTCGAGCCGCGACGCCGCGCGGGACCAGCTGCGGCTGGCACAGGACCGCTACCGGCTGGGCAGCGGCACCGCCCTGGAAGTGTCGGACGCGCAGAACGCGGTGCAGCGTGCCGAGGGCGACTACGTCAACGCGATCTACGATTACCACAAGTCCCTGGCCGCCCTGGAGGCGGCCGTGGGACGCCCGCTCCGTCAATAAGAAGAGGAAGAAACCATGTCGCGTCGCATGAAGCTCGGGTTGTTCGCCGGCCTGCTGGTGGTCGCAGTGGGGGCGATCGTCGCCCTGGGCGCCGCCAAGAGCAAGAACAAGGCGGTGGAGGTTCGCCTGGAGCAGGTGGGCACGCGCGATCTGGTCGCGGTCGTGACCGCGAGCGGGAAGATCGAGCCCGATACCAAGGTGGATATCCTCTCCGACATCCAGGGGCGGATCACCCGGATCGGGGTCAAGGAAGGCGACCTGGTCCGCAAGGGAGACTTCCTGATCCAGATCGACCCGGCGATCTACCAGGCCGCGGTCAGCCGGTCGGAGGCGCTGCTTTCCTCCTCACAGAGCGATCTGATCCGGGCCCGGGCCAATCAGGACCAGGCCAAGCGCGCCCTGGACCGCTCGCTGGAGCTGCAGAAGTCGAGCCCTACGCTGGTCACCACCGAGTCAATTGAGCAGGCGCAGACCGCCTTCGATGTGGCGGTCGCCAATACCAAGGCCAGCCAGGCGACGGTCGACCAGGCTCGCGCCGGGCTGCAGGAATCGCGCGATAACCTGAGCAAGACCCGGATCATGGCCCCGATCGCCGGCCGGGTAACCCGGCTCGCGGTCGAGGAGGGTGAAGTCGCGGTGCCTGGCACCTTCAGCCGGGATGTCGGCCTGCTCATGACCATCGCCGATATGACCAAGATCCTGGCCAAGGTGCAGGTGGACGAGACCGACGTGGTACGGCTGGCCGACGGCGACTCGGTGGAGGTGTCGATCGACGCCTTCCCCGACACGACCTTCATCGGCCGGGTGACCAAGATCAGCAACAGCGCCCAGCTCACCGCCACTTCGACCGCCTCCGGCTCCAACGACCGGGCGGTGGACTTCGACGTCGAGGTCACCCTGCAGAATCCGCCCAGGGACATCCGGCCGGACCTCTCCTGCACCGCCAGGATGGTCACCGATGTGCGCAAGGGCGTCCTCAGCATCCCGATCATCGCGCTGACGGTGCGCGAGCACCACGTGGTACCCAACGAGTCGGCCCCGGTGAAGACCGATACCGCGGCCGCCGGCAAGAAGAAGGAGAAAGAGGGGGTGTTCCTGGTGACCAACGGAATCGCCAACTTCCGGCCAGTCAAGGTCGGTATCGCCGGCGACGAGTATTTCGAGGTGCTGGAAGGGGTCAAGCAGGGGGATTCGATCGTGGCCGGGACCTACCAGGCCATTCGTGACCTCAAGGACAGCACCCGGGTGAAATCCTCCGCGCCGGACAGCGGCAAGGGGAAGAAGTCATGAGCGATCGTGTCATTCAGGTCGAAGACCTGGTCCGCGAGTACCAGATGGGCGCCGAGCGGGTGATGGCGCTCCGGGGCCTCTCGCTCGCCATCAGGCGCAACGAATACGTCGCGATCATGGGACCCTCCGGCTCGGGGAAGTCGACCCTGATGAACCTGATCGGCTGCCTGGATACTCCGAACGGCGGGAGTTACTGGCTCAACGGGCAGGAGGTCTCCCGGCTGTCCGACGACGCCCTGGCCCGGGTGCGGAACAAGGAAATCGGCTTCGTGTTCCAGACGTTCAACCTGCTCCCCCGGGCAAGCGCGTTGCACAATGTGGAACTGCCGCTGGTTTACGCCGGGGTCTCCGCCCGGGTGCGGAAGGCCCGGGCCGAGCATGCCCTGATCCGGGTCGGCCTGGAGCAGCGGATGCACCACAGGCCCAACGAGCTCTCCGGCGGCCAGCGGCAGAGGGTAGCCATCGCCCGGGCGCTGGTGAATGAGCCCTCGCTTCTCTTGGCGGACGAGCCAACCGGAAACCTGGACAGCACAACCAGCGAAGAGATCATGCGGGTGTTTGGTGAGCTGCATGCCCAGGGCCAGACCATCCTCGTAGTGACCCACGAGCCCTCCATCGCGGAGCACGCCGAGCGCGTGGTGGTGCTGCGCGACGGCCGGCTGGACAGTGATACCCGGAACAGCAAGGTCGCGGCCTGACATGCCGATCTTCGAAGCGGTCCGGATGGCCCTCCGCACCATCGTGGCGCAGAAGCTCAAGAGCTTCTTCTCCCTGATCGGGGTGCTGATCGGCGTGACCTTCCTGATCGCGGTCGTGTCGATCGTGCAGGGCATGAACGTGTACATGGAAGACCAGTTCGCCAACCGGCTGATCGGCCTGAACACTTTCACGCTCCGCCGCCAGCCAGGGATCAACACCGGCAACGTCACCGAGGACACCTGGCGTGCCTGGCAGCGTCGTCCCCGGATCAGCTACGGCGACGCCGACTACGTCGCCGCGCGGCTGGAGACGCCCGCGGTGATCGCCCGGTTCTGCTCCGACCGCATGGTGCTCAGCTACAACGGGAAGCAGGCGAAGGACATCGAGCTGATGGGCACGGAGCCCAGCTATTTCGACATCAAGAACGTCGAGATCGCCACCGGGCGAATCTTCACTCCGCAGGAGGTCCGGGCGGGGCTCCCGGTGATCGTGCTGGGCAGCGAGCTCGGGGAGAAGCTGTTTGCCGGGCTGGACCCCCTGGGCAAGGACGTCACCATCGCCGGCCTGCCCTACCGGGTGATCGGCGTGGCCAAGAAGCGCGGCACGCTCTTCGGGATTTCACTCGACAAGTTCGCGGTGATGCCCTTCCGGGCGCCCGCACGGCGGTACATCTGCCCGCTCAACATCCTGGACGAGCTGCAGGTCAAGACTGCCAATCCCACGCTCATGCTCGCTGCCATGGCCGAGACCGAGGCGATCATGCGCAGCCGGCGGGGGCTCAAGCCCAGCCAGGAGAACAACTTCGACCTGCAGAACGCATCCGGCGCGTTGGACGGGTGGAAGAAGATCTCCAAGGTGCTGTTCACCGCGCTGCCCGGGCTGGTGGCGATTTCCCTGGTCGTGGGCGGCATCGTGATCATGAACATCATGCTGATGGCCGTCGCCGAGCGCACCCGGGAGATCGGGATCCGCAAGGCGCTCGGCGCCAAGCGGCGGGACATCCTGGCCCAGTTCGTCATCGAGAGCGCGACCCTCTCCACCGTGGGCGCCGCGCTCGGCATCGGCACCGGCATCGGGCTCGCCTTCGTGGTACGGGCGTTCACCCCGCTGCCGGCGGCAGTCGCCCCATGGTCGATCCTGGTCGGGGTAGCATTGGGTATCATCGTGGGGGTCGTCGCGGGGGTGTATCCGGCGACTCGTGCCTCCAAGCTGGATCCGATTACCGCCCTCAGGGCGGAGTAAGGACCGGGAGCCCCCATGTCCGTGACCCGCATCTTCGAGGGAATGGGCATCGCGCTCGATTCCCTGCGCGCCAACAAGGTCCGCGCCGCCCTCACCATCCTCGGCGTGGCCATCGGGGTGATGGTGGTCATCGCGATGGCGGCGGCGATCACCGGGATCAACCGGAGCGTCACGGCCCAGATCGAAACCCTCGGCCCCAAGACCTTCTTCGTGTTCCGGTTCTTCCAGGCCGGCATCAACATCAGCGACGGCTCGGACGAGATGTCGCCCTGGCGCCGGAATCCCTGGCTGAAAGTGGCCGAGGGCGAAATGCTGCAGCGGGTCCCGGGAATCCGGAGCGTCACCTGGCAGGAGCAGTCAAACGGTCCGGTCGCGGCGGGCAGCCACAACCTCAAGGGCGTGAACGTCCTGGGCCTGAGCTCGGACTGGATCCTGACCCAGGGCGGGACGATCGTCACGGGGCGCAATTTCACCGACCTGGAGGTGGCCTCGGCCGCCCGGGTGGCAGTGATCAACGACCGGCTGGCGCGGGATCTCCTCCCCGGCCTGGACCCGATCGGGAAGCGAATCAAGATCTTCGGCGAGCCATTCGACGTGGTGGGTCTCTACAGCGAGCCCAAGAGCTTGTTCGGCGACTCCGAGTCGCCCTATGTGGCCATCCCCCACAGCACCTTCATCAAGGTGGCGGACTACTGGAAGGGATGGATGATGTTCTCGGTCATCCCGCAGCCGGAGCTGACGGTGGCGGAGGCGGAGGATCGGGTGACCTCGGCCCTCCGTGCCTATCGCGGGCTCAAGCCCGCGCAAGACAACAACTTCTCACTGGTGAGCCAGGATAAGCTGCTGGACAGCTTCAACAGCATCACCCAGGGGTTCTTCCTGGTGATGCTGGCCCTGTCCAGCGTCGGCCTCATGGTCGGCGGCGTGGGGGTGGTCGCCATCATGATGATCTCGGTCACCGAGCGGACCCGCGAGATCGGCGTGCGCAAGGCACTGGGCGCCACCCGCCGGGAGATCATGTTTCAATTCCTGGTGGAGGCAGCCACGCTCACCCTGGTCGGCGGCATCGCCGGCATGGTCCTGGGCGGGCTCATCGCCCTCGGGGTCAACAAACTGACCCCCATCCCGGCGCAAGTACCGCTCTGGTCGGTGCTGCTCGCCGTGGTCGCTTCGACCGTCACGGGCATCTGCTTCGGCCTCTACCCGGCCAGTAAGGCAAGCAAGCTGGATCCGGTGGAGGCTCTGCGGTATGAGTGACCGCAGTGAGAAGTGAGAAGTGAGAAGTGACAAGTGAGAAGTGAGGAGGGTGCAGGCTGTCATCCCGAGCAAGGGGAGCGACCGAGGGATCTCTCAAGGTGCGAACCTCAAGGTCCCTCGCTGCGCTCGGGATGACAGCCTGAACGCCCCCCTCTCACTTCTTACTTCTCACTCCTTTTCACTCCTCAGGCCTCCTCACTCCTCACTCCTCTCTTCACCCGGCCCGGCTTAGATTCCTGACCATGCCCCTCCGGGAAGCCATCCGCCTGGCCCTGCAGTCGGTCGTGAGCGCCAAGCTTCGTTCTTTCTTCACCCTCCTCGGAATCATCGTGTCGGTCGGATTCCTGGTCACCGTGGTCGCGGTGATTCAGGGAATGAACGCCTATGTGAAGGAGAACATCACCGGGGCCGTCATCGGGACCAATGCGTTCCAGGTGCGGCGGCTGCCGATCGCCATGGGACTGTTGTCGGACGACGAGGTCCGGGAGCTGGCCAAGCGCCCGGTGCTGAGCCAGCAGGATGCCGAGGTAGTGCGAGTGGCGGTGCCGGAGGCGATGGCCGTGTCGATGCAGTCCGGCTGGCCCACCCCGACCAGCGACGTCGTCCATCGCAATCGCACGGTCGGCGATGTGCTGGTGTTTGGCGTCACTCCTCCCTATCAGACGGTGCAGGATTACCGATTCGCGGCGGGGGAGCCCCTGGCCGATCCGGATGTGCGGGAGCGCCGCCTGGTGGCGGTGCTGGGCTACGAAATCGCGGAGAAGCTGTTCGGCAACCCGGACCGGGCGATCGGAAAGACCATCCGGGTGGCCGGCCGGGAGATGCGGGTCAAGGCCGTCACCGCGCGGAAGGGCCGGGTCCTCGGGCAGTCGTTCGACGGCTTTGTGCTGATCCCCATCAGCACCTTCGAGAGCATCTACGGTCGCCGGAAGACGACCACCGTGTCGGTGAAGATGGCCAGTGCCGACCAGCTCCCCGGGGCCATGGCCCGGGCCGAGGAGGCCATGCGGCTGGCGCACCGGCTCCGGCCGGCTGAACCGAACGACTTCACGGTGGACAAGGCGGACGCACTGGTTGCGTTCTGGCGTGACCTGACCAAGGTGCTGTTCACGGTGGTGCCGGCGGTGGTGTGCATCGGCATCGTGGTGGGCGGGATCGTCATCATGAACATCATGCTGATGTCGGTGAACGAGCGGACCCGCGAGATCGGTATTCGCAAGTCGCTGGGCGCTACCCGCCGGGACGTTCGCCGCCAGTTCCTGGTGGAGGCCGTCGTCCTGGCCACCCTGGGGGGCATCGCCGGGGTAGTCGCTGGCTGGCTGCTGAGCCTCCTGGTCGCCCAGCTCACCCCGCTCCCCGCTCGCATCACCGCCTGGTCGGTCGGAGTGGCCCTCACGCTGGGGGCGAGCACCGGCATCCTGTTCGGCGTCTATCCTGCCACCAGAGCGGCCCGACTGGACCCCATCACGGCGTTGCGGACGGAGTGACCGGATGATCCTCCGCAACGTCGATGAAGGCATCGGGATCGCCCTCGATGCCCTGCGGACCAACAAGCTGCGCTCGGCCCTGACCATCCTGGGAGTGGTGATCGGGGTTGCCACGGTCATGGCCATGGCCTCGATCGTCGAAGGGATCCGGTCGCAGATCTTCAACGCGATGAACACCGCCGGCCCCACCGCATTCTACGTGGTCAGGTTCTTCTCCCAGACCCCGCTCAATCCCGACAACCTGCCGTACGAGGTCCGGATTCGGCCGGTCCTGGAGGAACGGGACGCGGAAGCAATGCGCCGCATCCCCGAGATCCAGTACGCCGGCCTGTGGGTACAGCTGTTTCAGCGGCTGGAGTATCAGGGCGTCAGCACCCAGACGGTGACGGTGTACGGTGCCGACCAGCACTACATGGAGATTCTCGGGGGTACCCTGCTCAGGGGCCGGTTTTTCTCCCCGGCTGAAATGCATGGCGAGCCGGTGGTGGTGCTGGAGGAGGAATCGGCCGAGCGGCTGTTCGGCCGGATCGACCCGATGGGCAAGCCGATCCGGGTCGGCGGCGTGGCCCTCATGGTCATCGGCCTGTACCAGCGCCCACAGAACATCTTCGAGCCTCCGGGCCAGCAGATCGGGGCCATCCTGCCGTTCGAGACCGCCCGCCGCAACTACCGCTATGACGAGACCAACGGACTGTTCATCTCGGCCAAGGCCTGGGCCACCGTGCCGGTCCCCCGGGCGAAGGACCTGACCATCGCCGCGCTGCGCAACGCCCGGCGGCTGAGACCGGCGGTCCCGAACACCTTCGACGTGATCACCCAGGACCAGATCCTCGACACGGTCAGCAGCCTGACCTCCGCGTTCTTCGGCGTGATGGTGGCGCTCTCCAGCGTCGCCCTGCTGGTCGGAGGAATCGGAGTGATGGCAATCATGATGGTCTCCGTGACCGACCGGACTCACGAGATCGGGCTCCGCAAGGCGGTCGGGGCTACCCGGAAGGAGATCCTCTGGCAGTTCCTGGTGGAGGCGGCCACCCTCACCCTGATCGGCGGGCTGATCGGCATCGCGGTGGGCCTGGCGCTGGGGCACCTGCTCAAAGTCGTCCTCAACCTTCAGTCGGGCGTGCCCGTGTGGAGCGCGGCGGTGGCCACGCTGGTCAGCATCGTCATCGGACTGGCGTTCGGGCTCCTGCCCGCCAACCGCGCCGCGCAGATGGATCCGGTGGAGGCGTTGAGGCATGAATGAGGTGCGGGGCCAGCGCGTAAGCTGGCCCTCCCGGGACGAACCTCTCCACCGTTCCCTTCCTCTCCACCGTTCCCTTCCTCTCCCCCGTTAGGCGCCCTCGCTTGCGCCCGGCTGTACCGACCCGCATCGTATCGCTTCTCGAGCTTCAGTAATCCCCTACGGGGGCTCTCCCCCCGAACCAGTGGCATTTGTCCGGCGGCGCCCTGCCGCATTGTTTCCCTCCCGGCATTGGAGGTCCTCATGCGTTCCAGCCTCATCTCCCGGCTCTCCCCCGTCCTCCCCGCCGTCCTGCTGCTTGCCGCCACGGCCTGCAGCGACACCACCGGCCCCGACGCGGCCAGTCTCAGGGTCCGGAACTTCCCCGTGGACTTCGCCGAGCTGCGCGCCGCCCTGGAACGGGCCAGGGCGGAGGCCAACGGCGGGCTCAACCTTGATATGTGGGCCACGGTCGTCGATCGCGACGGGTTCGTGATGGCGGTGGCCTTCACCGGAGACGGCCGGGGCGACCAATGGCCTGGGAGCCGGGTGATCTCCGCCCAGAAGGCCAATACCGCCAACGCCTTCAGCCTCAACGCCCTGGCCCTGTCTACCGCGAACCTGTTCTCCGCGGTCCAGCCCGGAGGCTCGCTGTTCGGCCTGCAGGAGAGCAACCCGGTGGATCCGGCAGTTGCCTATGGCGGCCGCCCAGCGGACTACGGTACCCCGCACGACTTCATGATCGGGAAGCGGATCGGCGGGGTGAACGTGTTCGGTGGCGGGCTGGCGCTGTACGACGCCCGCGGCAGAATCATCGGTGCGGTAGGCGTGAGCGGTGACACCTCCTGTGCGGATCACAACATCGCCTGGAAGGTGCGGGACTTCCTGGGTCTGGACTACGTACCGGGCGGCGTCAGCGCCACCGGCGACGACAACATCATCTACGACATCACCAGCGGCGTCAGCGCCGGCGGGTTCGGTCACCCCGACTGCGGCAACGGCGAGCGTCCGATCGGGGAGCACCTGCCGACCACCAACCCGATCAACCATCCGATGAGTTGAGACAAAGTTCCAGGTTCCGAGTTCCGAGTTCCAAGTTCCGCGCTCCTACGGACCCGAGGCAGGAACTCGGAACTCGGAACTCGGAACTGCAGCACCCGCGTCGGGTTGTGCAAGTCTCCGGCCCCCACGCATCCCCCGGCAACTTCCACAAGGCCGAGGCGATCGATGCGATCCGGGACTGGCCGTACCCTGCTGGTGCTCCTGTTGCTCACCGCCTGCACCCGGGACTCCCGGATGCAGGCTCCGATCGAGTCCGAAGTCGCTCAGACCAAGGACGCCCCGGCGACCCCACCGGCGGAGGGGCGCGCCCTGGGCCGGACCGTGCTGGGCGACGCGGGCAATGCCGCGACAGAGCCCGCCCAGTTCCAGTTCAGTCCGATCGCCAGCACCACCATGATCATCCGGAGTGGCACCGCCAGCATCGCCATCGATTCGTTGGAGACGGCGATCGGCCGGGTTCGCGCCCTCGCCGCCCGGGTAGGCGGCTATGTGGCCAACAGCGAAATCCAGGCAGTGGAGGGCGGGGTCCGGAGTGCGGTGCTGGAGATCAAGGTGCCCGCGGAGCGGTTTGACGACCTGGTGAACGGGCTCAGTCCGCTGGGAAAGGTGGAGCAGGTCAACGTTTCCGCCCAGGACGTGGGCGAGGAGTTCACCGACATCACTGCCCGGGTGGCCAACGGCCGCCGGCTGGAGCAGCGGCTGATCGAGCTGATCGCGACCCGCACGGGGAAGCTGTCCGACGTGCTGGAGATCGAGCGGGAGCTGGCACGGGTGCGGGAGGAGATCGAGCGGATGGAGGGTCGCCTCCGCTACCTCCAGGCCCATTCGGCTGTCAGCACGCTCAGCATTCGGGTCCACGAGCCGACGCCGCTGGTGGGCGACGAAGGCAGCATGGCGGTGTTGGCCGAGGCCTTCCGCCAGGCGTGGCGCAACAGCGTGAGTCTCGCGGCGTCGGCCATTGCGGCGATGGGACTGCTGCTGCCGGTGGCCCTGCTGGGAGTGCTGGGAGTCCTGGGGATTCGGAAGGCCTGGCGGCGCCGCTTCGCCTGAGGCGGCAGGGAGGCGGCAGGCCGGGGGAACAGGGGAAAGGGAACCGGGAAGGGGGATTAGATTCAGCCGGTTCCCGTTCCCTGTTCCCTCTTCCCCGTTCCCGTCTCATGCCCGTTCATCTTCTCGCAGTAGCTGCTCACCGGGACGACGTCGAGCTTACCTGCGCCGGCACCCTGCTCAAGGCCCGTGATGCGGGATATGCCACCGGAATCGTGGACCTGACCGCCGGCGAGAGCGGCACGCGGGGTACTGCCGAGTTGAGGGCGGAGGAGGCCCGCCGCGCGGCCGAGATCCTCGGCGTAAGCGAGCGGCTGAACGCGGGTCTGCCGGACGCCTACCTGCAGAACACCGACGAGACCCGCAGGGTGGTGGTGGAGCTGATCCGGCACTTCGCGCCGCGGGTCGTCATCCTCCCCTTCCCCGTGGGCCGTCACCCCGATCATCGGATCGCCTCGGAGCTGGGCCGGGATGCCTGCTTCCTGGCGGGGTTGGCACGCTACCGCGCCGGGGGCGAGCCACACCGTCCGCACAAGGTGCTGTACGCCCTCGCGTACCGCGAAGATCCGGTGAAGCCCACGTTCGTGGTAGACATCACGCAGCAGTTCGCCCGCAAGATGGCCACGATTCGCTGCTACGGCAGCCAGTTCGAAGGGGCCAGGAACGCGGGTGAGATCTTCCCCACCGGCCAGGACCTGTACTCCCTGGTGGAGACGCAGAACGCTCACTACGGCTCACTGATCCGCACCGGCTATGGCGAGCCGTTCTACACCGACGAGACGGTTCGGATCGACGATGTCCTGAGCCTTGAGGGGCAGAGCATGTGAAACCAGTTCCTAGTTCCGAGTTCCAGGTTCCGAGTGTCAGGCCCTCGGTGAAACTTGGAACTCTGAACTCAGAACCCCCGACCCAGCTATTTTCCTGCCATGAGTTCGTTGCCGGTCTATCTCGACCACGCCGCCACCACCCCGGTTCGCCCCGAGGTGCGCGAGGCGATGCTGCCGTATCTGGGCGGAGAGCTGTTCGGAAACCCCTCCAGCGGCCATCGCTTTGGCCGAGCCGCGCGGGCGGGAGTCGAGCAGGCACGCAGGGAGGTGGCTGAGGCGCTGGGAGTACGGGCCGAGGAGGTGGTGTTCACCTCCGGGGGAACCGAGGCCGACAATCTGGCGGTTCTGGGCGCCTGTCTCAGGGCCCGCTCGGATGGACGGCCCATGCTGGCCGCGGTTGCGGCGACGGAACACAAGGCGGTGCTGGCAGCGGCGCACGAGGTGGGCCATCGTGGCGGCGAGGAGCTGCTGATCACAGTGGACGGGGACGGCCTGCTCGATCTGGCGGCACTCGACCGGGCCCTGGCGAGGCACCCGGCCGTCGTGTCGGTCATGTGGGTCAACAACGAGACCGGGGTGATCCAGCCCATTGCCGAAATCGCCGCGCGATGCGGGGCCGCGGGCGTTCCCTTCCACACCGACCTGGTGCAGGCCTTCGGCAAGCTCCCCGTGACGCTGGCCCCATTGCCCGTGGACTTCGCTACAATCTCGGCGCACAAAATCGGTGGTCCCAAGGGCGTCGGCGCGCTGATCGTGCAGCACCATGCCACGCTCGAGCCACTGCAGCACGGAGGCACTCAACAGCGGGCTATCCGGCCAGGCACGGAGAACGTCGCCGGCATCGTGGGCCTGGGCCGGGCAGCCGCCCTCGCCGCAACTGGGCTGGCGGAGGAGCATCGGCGTCTCAACGCCCTGCGGGATGAACTTGCCGCACGGCTGCTGCAGGGAGTGCCAGACACCCGGGTCACCGCCGAGGCGGCGCACCGGGCGCCTCATATTCTCAACCTGCAGGTGACGGGCGCCGACGGGGAAGCGCTGCTGGCCCAGCTCGATCTCGCCGGCGTCGCCGCCTCCGGCGGCTCGGCCTGCAGCACCGGGAGCATCGAACCTTCACACGTGCTGGTCGCCATGGGCATCCCCCGCGCGCGGGCCATCGGCGCGATCCGTTTCAGCCTTGGCCGGGAGACGACCGCCGCCGATATCGCCCGGGTCGCGGAGGTCTTTCCCGCCGTGGTGCGGAAGGTACGGCAGCTGGCCGGCGCCCTCGGGAGGGTCGGATGACCGGCGAGCGGGTGCTGGTGGCGATGTCGGGCGGAGTGGACAGTTCCGTCGCCGCGGCGGCGTTGGTGGAGCAGGGATACGATGTCGTCGGGGCGACGATGAAGCTGTTCTGCTACGGCGACCGCGTGCCCGACCGCCCCTGCTGCTCGCTGGACTCGATCAACGACGCCCGGGACGTGGCTCACCGGCTGGGCATCCCGCACTACGTCCTCAATCTGGAAGACCGGTTCAACCTGCATGTGATCCGGAACTTCGTGGACGAGTACAGCCGCGGACGGACCCCGATCCCCTGCGTGCGGTGCAATTCCTTCACCAAGTTCCGGGACCTGCTGGCGCACGCCGAGGCGATGGACTGCGGCCTCATCGCGACCGGACACTACGCGATTGCCCGTGAAGGACGGCTCTACCGGGGCAGCGATCCGGCCAAGGACCAGAGCTACTTCCTGTGGGGCATCGATCGGGCGGTGGTGCGGAGGATGCTGACACCCGTAGGCAGCCTCACCAAGAGCGAGACCCGCAGCCTCGCCCGGCAGCTGGGACTGGCAACCGCCGACAAGCCGGAATCGGTGGAGATCTGCTTCGTGCCTGACGACGACTATGTCGGCGTGCTGGAGCAGCACCTGCCCGCCGACGCCCCCGCGCTGACCCCGGGACCGCTGGTGAGCACCAGCGGAGAGGTGCTCGGCATGCACGAGGGATTCGCCCGGTACACGATCGGGCAGCGGAAGCGACTCCCGGGCGGAGCGTCGGAGCCGCGCTACGTCGTGGCGATTCGACCCGAGTCCCGCGAGGTGGTGGTGGGGGGCGCCGGCGACCTGCTGGGCCATCGAGTGGCGCTCGAGGAGCTCAACTGGCTGGCCGAACCTCTGCGGGAGGGAGACGAGTGCGCGGTGCAGGTGCGGTACCGCTCGCGGGCGGTGCCGGCGACGGTGCTCGCCTCCGACGGGGGTAGGATGGAGCTGGCCCTGGCCACGCCGGTTCGAGCCATCACGCCGGGTCAGTCCGGCGTGCTGTACGGCCCGGGTGCGCAGGTGCTGGGCGGTGGGGTGATCAGCTGATGCGACCTGGACGGCTCCTCCTGTTCGGCATCTGCCCCGCCCTGACCGCGGCGCCCGCCGCGGCCCAGGGAAAGCACCCGCTTACCATCGAGCAGTTCATCACCACCCCGATCGTCGGCGACCCCCAGCCCTCTCCGGACGGGCAGATGGTCGCGTTCACGGTCTCGACGCCTTCGCTCGAGGACGACCACGCCACCAGCAGGGTCTGGGTGGTCGACGTCGGGTCCGGCGAAACCTGGCAGGCCCCCGGTGGTGCGGGCAGCGACCGGGCCCCACACTGGTCGCCCGACGGAAAGACACTGACGTTCATCTCCACCCGCGAGGGTGGCAGCCAGCTCTGGCGGATGGCCCCGCGCGGCGAGCCGGCCAGGATCGGCAAGCTGAATGACGGCATCAGCGACTACCTGTGGTCACCCGACGGTAAGGCACTGTACTTCTGGACCGATGTCGCCTGGGGAGACTCGACCGAGGCAGCCCGCCGGGGCGGGCCCTACCCCACCCGGGCCAGGATCTGGACCGATCTCTTCTATCGCCACTGGGACGAATGGCGGGGAGGGCTCCGGTCCCATGTCTTCCGTCTGGAGCTGGGCGACAGCAGCGTGGTCGACGTGACGCCCTTCGACCGCGACGTTCCACCCCTGGCGCTTGGTGGACGCGACATCGCGCTCTCGCCGCTGGGCACCGAGCTGGCCGTGGTGTACAACCCGGACTCGAGCCTCGCTACCAGCACCAACAATGACATCTTCGTGATGGGACCGGACGGCAGCACCCGCCAGCCCATCACGACCGGTCGCGGCAACGACAACTCCCCGCTGTACTCCCCCGACGGCCGTTACGTCGCGTACCTCTCGATGGCCACACCCGGTTTCGAGGCCGACCGGCAGCAGCTGATCCTGTATGAACGGGCCACAGGGCGCAGGATCCCGCTCAGCCCGAGGTGGGATCTGAGTGTGGCCGACTACCGCTGGTTTCCCGACGCCCGCGCGATCCTGGCTGAAGTGGAGGAGCGCGGCGGCCACAACCTGTACCGGATCGAGGTACCCTCGGGCCGAAGCAGCCGGATCCTCGCAGGAGGGACCAACACGGCGGCGCAGGTGCTGGCGGGCGGCGAACGGATCGTCTTCCTGCGACAGACTGTGCAGCGGGCGCCGGAGCTCTACCTGGCGGGCGCCGATGGACGTGACCCCCGGCCGCTCACCCGGATCAACGATGCCAGATTCGCGGAGCTGGACCTGCCGCCGGCGGAGAGCTTCGGGTTCGTAGGCGGCCGGGGCGACTCGGTGTTCGGCTGGCTGGTCAAGCCGCCGGGGTTCAACCCCATGGCGCGCTACCCCCTGATCTATCTGATCCACGGCGGACCGCAGGGCTCCTGGCTGGATCAGTGGCACGCCCGCTGGAATTACGCCATGTTCGCCGCCCGAGGGTACGTGGTGGCGGCGGTCAACTTCCACGGGTCCACCGGATACGGACAGAATTTCACCAACAGCATCAGCCGCAACTGGGGCGGCCTGCCGTACGACGATCTCATGCTGGGGGTCGACCGGGTGGCGAAGTTGCCCTACGTCGACAGCACCCGCATGGCGGCCGCGGGGGCGTCCTACGGCGGCTACATGATCTACTGGATGGCGGGCCACACCAGCCGGTTCCGGACTCTGGTGGCACACGACGGAATCTTCAATCCGGTCAGCATGACCGGCACCACCGAGGAGTTGTGGTTCCCGCTGTGGGAGTTCGGCGGGTCCCTCCTGGCACCGCCCGCCCGGGCGCTCATGGAGAAGTGGTCGCCGGCCAATTACGTGCAGAACTGGTCGACTCCAATGCTGATCGTCCACAGCCAGAACGACTTCCGGGTGGACCTGTCGGAAGGGTTGCAGGCCTTTACCGCCCTCCGGCTCCGCAAGATCCCCGCGAAGTTC
>JBGQJV010000067.1:0-19487 GCA_041499215.1 Gemmatimonadota bacterium
GATGAAGCTGATGCTCGCGATCGTACGCATGGAACTGGACCTCGCAGTCGCCGGCGCCGCCGTTGCTGGAAGGTTGTGGACCGGGCGCTTGTCGCCCGGAGATGAGTGTCGTGGAATCGCGCGACTGGGACCCTGACCGGCCGACTAGCGCCTCCGGCCGGGGCGGATCGGATCCAGGACCCGGCGCCGACTCAGCGCAGCAGGTGCTGGGCGGCGGCGAGCGCCGCCAGGAATGCCCGGCCGGATTCCTCCGGGCGCGCGTCATCGGTGGTGTTGACCACCCCGATGACGCCGGCTCGAGTCAGCGGATTGAAGAACAGGAACGAGCGGAAGCCGGCCTGCTCGCCCGTGTGACCCACCAGGCGGGTGCCGGCGAGGTCAACCAGGAAGAAGCCCAGCCCCACCGACTGGCCTTCGCCGGCCGGTACCACCGGCCGCCACATCTCTTCCAGGGTCGACCGCCGCAGCACGATTTCGTCCAGCCGGGCCCGTTCGGCATCGCCGCCGGCGGCGCCCGACAGGAACCGCATCCACAGCGCCAGGTCCCCCAGTGGGGCGTTCCAGCCCCCGTTGGGGATCGTCACGCCGGGATTGAAGTCGCGCCCGTTGTCCACTACTCGCTCGGCCCGGCTCGAGTCGGCCACCAGGGTGTAGTTGCTGGACCGGTACGGCGCGAGGTGCCACGGTGTGAGGTTGAAGTAGCTCTCCCTGATCGCCAGCGGACTCCAGAGGTTCTTATACACGTAGGACTGCCACGGGTCGCCGGTGATCGCCTCGATCACCCGGGCCAGGTAGATGTACCCCGGGTTGCTGTAGCTGTAGCGCGACCCGGGTGGAAAGCGGATCTCCTGATAGGGCATCATGGCGACCAGCTGCTCCCAACGGGTCGGCTCGAACGGTTCCCAGTCGACATATTGCCGGTAGGGCCAGGTCGGATTCTGGAAGCCTGACGAGTGGGACAGGAGCATTCGCAGCGTGATGCTGTCCATCGAGCCGTAGGGGTTGTGCACCTGGCGCAGCTCGGGGACCCAACGGGTGATCGGGTCGTCCAGCGAAAGCAGTCCGCGATCGCGCAGTTGCAGGACCGCGACTGCGGTCAGGGTCTTGGTGATGGAGCCGTAGTGGAAGATACTGCGCGGTCCGATGGTCACCCGCGCGGCCCGGTCGGCGAACCCGGTGTCATGCCGCGCCAGCACCTTGCCATCCCGGAGATACGCCAGACTCCCGCCGACCACGCTGTCGGTCCGGATCAGCTGGTCAAAGGCGCGAACCGCCGCCGGCCATCCCGCCGGTGCCTGCGCGTGCGTTACGGCCGGGAGCGCCACCAGTAACCCGATGGTCAACAGGCGAGACATCCATTTCCTCCAGACAGAGTGGGCACCCGCCAACTTCGGCGTGATCTGCATCAGCGGCGGGCAGGCCCTTCAAGCGCCCCGGCGGCCTCGGTCAGGCGGGTGGCTGCCTCACCCAGACAATCCACCAGGTCGGCTACCTCGTCCGCGGTCAGATCCGGATCGCCGGCGCGCCAGGCCTCGACGATCGACGGGAACGGCACGTCGGCGTAGCCGTTGTCCCGATCGGAAGCGAAGACCAGGTTCCTAAGCCACGGGCGGCCCGAGAGGCCTTCCGGTCGGGTGAGGGCCCGCTCGACCTGTCGCAGCCGCTCATTCGCCGCGGCAATCGTCCGCCGGTTCGGTGCTCCGCCCAGCGCCTGGTCCCGGGCGGTCTGCCAGGTGGTCGCGGCCTGGTCCAGGTTGCGGGTCGCCAGCATGAGGCTGGCGGTGTCCGGGGCGGGCCCGATAGTCCCGCGGATGCGCGACAGGCCGGCAACCATGTTCTGCAACCGAGCGGCGTAGGCCCGGTAGTCGAAGGGTGTGAGGTCTGCGTTGGCCATCCGAGACAGGAAGAGGGCGCCGAGCACCCCCGCGCTCACGTGCGCCTGGTAGCCCGGATCGCCGAACCGCCGCATCCAGTCATAGGAGTCATAAGCGCTGTGGTAGATCCCACCCGGACCGCCGAATCCGAACCCCGCCGCCGGGATGCCGAGATGGTTGTAGAATCCGGCGAAATCACTGCCCCCGCCGAGGTCGCCCAGGGCAACGTCGGCGGTGTCCGCGCTCCGGTCCCTGCGTCGCCACGCCTGGTAGACCGAGAGGGAGTCGTACGGCTGCCCCACCAGTTGGGTCAGCTGCCTGAGCAGCGGATGCAGGGAAGCCGAGCCGCTGGCGCCGAAGTCCCGGCCGGACACGGAGACGTCGAGGTTGAGGTACGCCACCGCGTGCGCGGCGAGCTCCGCTTCGCGGGATTCCACCCACTCGCTGGAGCCCATCAGGCCCCACTCTTCGGCGTCCCAGGTGGCGAAGACGACGGTCCGTCGTGGCCGGTACCCGTGCCGGGACGCTTCGCCCATGATCCGCGCGGCTTCCAGGATGCTCACTACCCCGCTCACGTTGTCCATGGCACCGGGACCCCAGGCATCGCGATGTCCCCCGACCAGGACCGTTTCGTCGGGCCAGTCCGTGCCACGCAGGGTTCCGAAGGTGTTGGTGATGGTCCGAAACGAGCGTTCGGGCGGCTCCCCGAACAGGGCCACTCGAGCCACCACCTCGCCGGCGCCGAGGTGATAGCGGAACGGCAGCCCACCCTGCCAACCGGGGGGAGCCTGCTCTCCACGCAGCGGCTCGAGCAGCAGGGCGGCGTTGCCGTAGCCCAGCGGCACCACGGGGATGTGGGGCACCTCCATCGATTCCAGCGGAAGCCGCCTGGCGCCCCGCACCGCGGGCCAGCCCGGCGTGGCGGGATCGCCGCCGGGGGTGTTGAGGATGCTGCCGCGCTGGACGCCCTGTGCCGGGCGCATAGGCCCTTCGGGGTAGACATCACCGACCACGTAGCCGTCGTCCTGCGGATCGGAGTAGATCAGCAGCGCCAGCGCCCCGTGCGCCTCCGCTTCCCGGGCCTTGATGCCGCGGAAGCTCCTGCCATAGCGGACCACCGCGATCTTCCCGCGTACCGAGATGCCGAGCGAGTCGAGGGTACGGTAGTCCTCGATCAGGCCGTAGTTCACATAGACGAGGGGCGCGGTGACGTCCCCCGGGGCCGCGTGTCCGTTCATCGCGCGCCACACGGTACCCTGGGAGGCCGAGTCCTCTTTCAACGCCGGTTCCTCCAGCGCGAGCCGGAGCCGGTTGGGCCAGACGATCTCCACCACGGTGGACTCGGGGAACGGCAGGTAGACCTGGAAGTCGGCCCGGCTGGTATCGAGACCGAAGCTGCGCATCTGCTCCAGTACGTAGCGCGCGGTCGCCTGCTGGGCGGGGGTGCCGGCCACGTGGGGCACGGCGGAGAGGATGCGGCTGTGGCTCCGGGCGCGGGCGGTATCGCCGAGCGTCACCAGAAGCTGCTCGAGGGTGCGCTCGCGCGCCCCGGTTGCAGCGGTGAATCCCGTAGGAGTCTGGGCCAGGCCGGCAGCCGTGCCACGGGTGACCAGGGCGAGCACGGCCGCGATTCGCAGCGTTCGGATCATCTCAGGACCAGGGTGGGCGGCAACCCCAGGATCTCACCGGCGCAGGGATGCTGCGCCGGACTCGCCCTGGGGTCAAGGCAGGCCCAACTGCCAGAGCCCCGACACCATGTCGCTGGCGTACAGATACCCACCGTACAGCATCACCCCCCAGACATAGGTATTGCCGTTGCCCCCCGGCTTGAGCCGGGCGACTTCCCTGGACGCCAGGCTGCCGCTCAGGGTGCCGGAAATGTCCAGCGCCACGACCCCGCCATTGTAGTAGGCCGCGTACAGCACTTCGTTCTGTTCGTCCACCCAGAAGTTGTGGGTTCCCGCGCCGGGCATGTTGTAGGATGCGACTTCCACCGGATGGGTGAAGTCGGACACGTCCACCACATGGATGTCGCCGGAAGATGAGCTGCCGATGGCTCCCGGACCCTCCTCGCCGATGAACAGGTACTTCTTCTCGCCGGTTGGACTCCAGTACCACCAGCCGTTGTGGGTCTCTCCTCCGAAGCCGGTTGTGTGGCTGATCAGGACCGGAACGGTGGGCGATCCGGCATGCGAGCCGTTCCCCACATCGAAGATGTAGAGTCCGGAATTCCACGCGAAGACGAAGGCGTAGCCGTCGCGCACGAAGGTATCGTGGATGCAATAGTTGTCCGGAATCGGCGTGGCGCTCGCGAGGGCGATGGTCCCGCTGGCGGCTGCCGAGAGATCGTAGATCCGGAGCGCACAGCTCGCCGGGTCCTTGGCAGTAAAGGCGTAGAGTTTCCCGCCTATCGAAGCAAGCGTCCCGGTATGCAGATTCACCCCGGTCGCCGCCGCCCGGAACACCGGTTGGCCCGGGGCAGTCAGCTCGTAGACGTGCAACCCCGCGGCAGTCCCGCTTTCGGAGGTGAACACCAGCCACTTACCGTCATCGGACACCTGGATGTCGCTGATGGTCCCGGTGTTCGGCGTGATGATCGAGTCGCGCAGAACCGGGGCGCCCGCGGCACTCAGCTGCCAGATCTTCACGGCGTTCCCCTGGGCCGAGCGCAGGCCCCAGGTCCCGCTGTAGGCGAAGCCGTCTGCCACCCAGAGATCGCTGGTGTAGCGTTCGCCGACGTTGTTGCCGCCCCCCAGGATCGAGAACGTGGCGGAGGCCGTCGCGGTGAAAATCACCGAAGGCACCCCGGTGGCGGAGGCGGTGAGGCTCATGCCTCCCGTGCCGGCCCCCAGGGTCCAGGTGACCGCTGTCCGGCCGTCCGCGCCGGTGACGGTGCTGGCCGAAGACACGGTCCCGTCCCCTGCGGCGACCGCCCAGTTTACCGTCACGCCGGCGACGGAGTTGGCGAACTGGTCCTGTGCCTCGACCATCGTGAGCGACGCCAGCGCGGTGCCACCGACCGCGGTCTGATTGTCCCCGCCGACCTTGACCAGTGCCGCTGCCGGCCCGGCCGTCCCTGTGCTCAGGAAGGCAACGGGCGAACCGCTGTAACCGCTGACGCTGGCACGCACCGACTGGGTCCCGGCGACGGTGCCGAGCGTCGCGACCGTGGAGGCGAGTCCATCGGCACCGGTCACCACCGACGCCGGGTCGACGACACCGCCGCCCAGCACGACCCGCCAGCTCACCGTCACCCCCGCCTTCGGGGCCCCGTCCACGTCGGTCACCAGGACCTGGTACGGCGCGAGGGCCGTGGTCACCGTGGCGGTCTGTCCGTCGCCCGCCTGCTTGGCGATCTGGCCCTGGTCGCTGGGGCCGCTGTCCTTGCCACAGGCAGCCAGGAGCGCCGCGGCGAGGCCACCGGCCAGGAACAGGTATCGAACATTCATCGTCGAGCTCATCAGGAAGCTGGTGGGTGGTAGTTCAATGGTGATGATGCGCCGACTCGGCCCCGGCCGGAAGGGCCAGGAGGTCACCGTAGCGCCCCATTCGGTGGCCGGCCATCTGCCACATCAGCCGCACGCCGGCCGCGACCGATCGGACCTTGGTGGCGCCATACAGCAGCTGGGGGGTCAGCACCCCGCCGTCAACGCTCTTCGCCCGGCCGAGGGTGCCTTCGATGAACGGCCGCAGCTCCAGCCGGGTCCGGGCCAGCTCGAATCCGTAACCATACCCGAGAGTGTGGAGCGTGAATCGGGTGGTGCCCAGGATCGAGTTCTCGAGATGGGGCCGGACCGAGCGGAACGGATCCAGTTCACGCAGGTCCTCAGGCCGGTCGCTCTGCTCAAACCGGTAGTACGGCCGGTGGCCGCCGACGCTCCAGGCTCCCTCGGCAAGTACACTCCGAAACACAAAGAACCCCTGGGCTTCCTCGGTGCGGGCCCACTCGGCAAGTGCGTACAGCCGGCCGCCGGCCAGGGGCCGGTCGACCCGGCCGGATAGGTGCCACTTCCAGGCGTCGGTCCCCGCACCCGGGCGATGCTCGGGTGAGTGCACCTTGGCCCGCGAGGCGGAGAGCTCGACACCGGCCAATGGCATCAATGTGAGCCGGGCCGACCACGAATCGCCGAAGCGGCCGGTGACCTTGGGCCACTGCCCGGGACGCTCCGGCTCGTCGCCGTTGAAGACCCCGCCCTCGAGCGCCACCGGCCCGACCCGAACTCCTGCCTGGATCACCGCCCGCTCGAGGATCTGCGCCAGGTGGTGATTCACCGGATAGTGCAGCGTTGGGCGGCTCATGGGGTCATCCGAACCGAACGGCACAAACCCCTTCCCTGCCGTCAGCGAGACGACCGCGCTGCCATCACGCCGTCCCAGGAGATCCACACCGGAGAGCAGCAGCTCGTGGGCGTAGGTATGGGGGTGCCGCCGGTCGTTGAACCCTTCGCCCCAGGCGCCGGGGGTGAGCTCCCCGTGCGGCATCGTTTCGCCTTCGAGGTCGAGCGTGCCGAGGAACCGCAGATGGCCGCCCAGGACCCCCGCATGCAGCATCACCAGGGGTTGTACCACCCGCGCCTCGGTAAGCGACCCCTTGCCGGGAATCGGGTCGACGGCAGTGATGCTGGGAATTGCCTGCGCCGAGAGCCTGAGCTCGATCCGCTCCTGACCCTGAAGCGACCGCGCCACCCCGAGGCACAGGGTCATTCCGGTCAGACGCCACAGCACCCGAGCGGAGAGCCCGATCGTAGCCTCAGGGTTGGAGATGAAATGCCAAGCGGCCCGGCCGTGGGGAGACGACCGAGCCGCTGCCAGCCGCACTGCTACCGGACTCAGATGGCGACCTCGGCCGCGCTCTCCGCCTGCTGGGTGACTGCGGCCGTCAGGTAGTCCCGGTAGAGCCGGGTGATCCAGTCGATGTGGATGGCCTTGGGGCAAGCTTCCTGGCACTCGCCGTGCCAGGTGCAGCCGCCGAATCCTTCGTGGTCCATCTGCGCGATCATGCTGAGCGCCCGGCGCCGGCGCTCCGGCTGGCCCTGCGGCAGCATTGCCAGATGCCCGGCCTTGGCCGCGGTGAACAGCATGGCGGACGCGTTGGGGCAGGCCGCCACGCATGCGCCGCAGCCGATGCACTGCGCAGCGTCCATGGCCATGTCGGCCTCGGTCTTGGCCACCGGAATCGCGTTGCCGTCAGGCGCGCTGCCGGTCGACACCGACACGAACCCGCCGGCCGCCACGATCCGGTCGAACGCGCTCCGGTCGACCACCAGGTCCTTGAGGACGGGAAACGCGCGGGCCCGCCACGGCTCGATGTAGATCGTGTCGCCATCCTTGAAGCTGCGCATGTGCAGCTGACAGGTGGCCGTGCCCTTCATGGGACCATGTGCCACGCCGTTGATCATCATGCCACAGGAGCCGCAGATCCCCTCGCGGCAATCGTGGTCAAACGCGATGGGCTGCTCACCCTTCTGGATCAGCCCCTCATTGACCACGTCCAGCATCTCCAGGAACGACATGTCCGGGCTGACATGGGGTGCGTCGTAGCGCACCAGCTTCCCGGTGGCGCTGTTGGAGGGTTGGCGCCAGACGAGGAGGGTGAGGTTCATGGCAGGTGCAGGCTTTCAGTTCGAAGTTCCAAGTTCAAAGTTCCCGCGTGTGGGGCCGCACAGCTGTGCGGCCACCACTTGGAACTGTGAACTTGGAACTCTGAACTCATTTGTAGCTCCGAGTCGAGAGATGCACGTTCTCGAATTCCAGCGGTTCCTTGTGCAGCACCGGCGGCTTGTCCTGGCCCTGGTATTCCCACGCGGCGACGTAGCAGAAGTGCTCGTCGTCCCGTCTGGCCTCGCCGTCCTCGGTCTGGTGCTCCACCCGGAAGTGTCCGCCGCAGGATTCCTCCCGGTGCAGCGCGTCGCGGCACAGGAGCTCAGCGAACTCCAGGAAGTCGGCCACCCGGCCCGCCTTCTCCAGTGACTGGTTGAGCTCCTCGCCGCTGCCGGGGACGTTGACGTTCTGCCAGAACTCCTCCCTGAGGACCGGGATCTTCTCCAGGTTGGTACGCAGGCCCGCCGCGCTCCTGGCCATGCCGCAGTTCTCCCACATCAGCTTGCCGAGCTCGCGGTGGAACGCGTCCACCGTGCGCTTGCCCCGGATCGCCAGCAGCTGCCCGGTCCGGGCGGTCACTTCGGCCTCCACCGCGCGGAACGCGGGGTGGGTCGCGGCGATCTTCGGCAAGGCCGCGGTCGCCAGATAGTCGCCGATGGTGTAGGGGATCACGAAGTAGCCGTCGGCCAGTCCCTGCATCAGGGCGCTTGCCCCCAGCCGGTTGGCGCCGTGGTCGGAGAAGTTGGCCTCGCCCAGGACGTGCAGCCCCGGAATGGTGCTCATGAGGTTGTAGTCGACCCACAGCCCGCCCATGGCGTAGTGCGCCGCCGGGAAGATGCGCATCGGGACGCGGTAGGGGTCCTCGTCGGTAATCCGCTGGTACATCTCGAACAGGTTGCCGTACCGTTCCCTGATCTTCTGCTCCCCCACCCTGCCGATCGCCGATGCGAAGTCGAGGTACACGCCCAGACCACTGGGCCCCACACCCCGCCCCTCGTCACACACCTCCTGGGCCGCGCGGCTGGCGATGTCGCGGGGAGAGAGATTGCCGAAGGCGGGATACTTCCTTTCGAGATAGTAGTCCCGTTCCGCCTCGGGAATCTGGTCAGGGGGACGCTTGTCGCCGGCCTGCTTCGGAACCCAGACCCGTCCGTCGTTCCGAAGCGACTCACTCATGAGGGTGAGCTTGGACTGGTAGTCGCCGCTCACCGGAATGCAGGTGGGGTGGATCTGGGTGAAACAGGGGTTGCCGAACGCCGCGCCCCGCTTGTAGGCCCGGTAACTGGCGGTGACGTTGCAGCCCTTGGCGTTGGTCGAGAGATAGAAGACGTTGCCGTACCCGCCGGTGGCGAGGATGACGGCGTCGGCCACGTGTGAGGAGATCCGCCCGGTGACCATGTCCCGGGTGACGATGCCGCGGGCCACTCCGTCGACCAGCACCAGGTCGAGCATCTCGGTGCGGGGATACATCCGCACCGTTCCGGCCGCGATCTGCCGCTCCAGCGCCTGGTAACAGCCCAGCAGCAGCTGCTGGCCGGTCTGTCCCCGGGCATAAAACGTACGCGAGACCTGCGCGCCGCCAAACGAGCGGTTGGCCAGCAGGCCGCCGTATTCCCGCGCGAACGGCACGCCCTGCGCCACGCACTGGTCGATGATGTTGACACTGATCTGCGCCAGCCGGTAGACGTTGGCCTCCCGGGCCCGGAAGTCGCCGCCCTTGACCGTGTCATAGAACAGCCGCCAGATCGAATCGCCGTCGTTCTGATAGTTCTTCGCGGCATTGATGCCGCCCTGTGCGGCGATGGAGTGCGCCCGGCGGGGCGAATCCTGGAAACAGAAGCAGCTGACGTTGTACCCCAGCTCGCCGAGCGTCGCCGCCGCGGCGCCGCCGGCCAGGCCCGATCCCACCACGATCACGGTGTATTTCCGCTTGTTGGCGGGATTCACCAGCTTCATCTCGAAGCGGTGCCGATCCCATTTGTCCTGGATGGGTCCGGAGGGGATTCTGGCGTTGAGTTCCATGGTGTCCTGACCGTCAGCCGTTGGCCGTTGGCCGTTGGCCCTTGGCCATTGGCCGTTGGACATTGGACCAGGGTTGCCACTGCGATATGAGGCGCCTGCGCCAGGCCAGCCGACGGCCAACGGCCAACGGCCCGGCGCTCACCGCAACCACCCTGCCATCACCGCCACCGGAATCGCCGAGAATCCCAGCCAGACCACCGCCGCCACGAGCAGCGCGAGCGGACGATGCCGCGGCCGGGGCGACGCCGGGCCCACGCCAAGGGAGCGGAATCCGGCCCACGCACCATGGTACAGGTGCAGCCCCAGGGCGGCCATGGCCACGAGATAGAATCCCGCCACCCATGGCCGCTGGAGCCCGGTGACCAGGTTGTGGTACACGTCACCCGGTATGAAGTCGGGGTGCAGGTCGCCGGTGGTAAAGTGCAGCAGGTGGTAGCCGATGAAGATCAGCAGCAGCACTCCGCCGATCCTGAGCGTCCGGGACGCGACCGTCGCCGCCTGCGCCTCGGACCGGGCGTATCCGACGGGCCGGGCGGCGCGATCGAGCAGGGTCAGCTGAACCGCGGCGATGATGTGCAGGATCACGCTCACCAGCAGGACCACCCGGAGCACCAGCACGACCTCGCGCAAGGGGCCGTGCAGCATGGCGCCATAGGCATTGAACTTCTCGGCACTCTCGAACGCCTGCAGGTTCCCCAGCATGTGAAAGATCACGAATCCGACCATGATCAGGCCGGTCGCGCCCATCACGACCTTCTTGCCGAGGGTCGAGCGCCAGAACGTCAGGATGCGGCCCACGCCTACCCCAGCGCCTTCATCGTGTCCCTGACGGCCTCGGCGCTTTGGTGCAGCGCGGTACGCTCCTCGGCGGTCAGCTGCACCTCGATGACCCGCTCCAGTCCCCGGCGCCCCAGCTTGCAGGGCACCCCGCAGAACACATCCTTCAGTCCGAACTCCCCGGTCAGCCAAGCGGCACAGGGAAGGATGCGCTTCTTGTCGAGCGCGATCGCCTCGGCCATTTGCACCGCGGCCGAGCTGGGCGCGTAGTACGCGGACCCGGTCTTCAGAAAGTTGACGATCTCGGCCCCACCGTTACGGGTCCGCGTGACGATGGCGTCCAGCTGGTCCTTGGAGATCAGCTGGGTCACCGGAATCCCCGACACGGTGGTATAGGAGACCAGCGGCACCATGGTATCGCCGTGGCCACCGAGCACCATGGCCTGGATGTCTTCCACCGAGACGTCCAGCGCTTCGGCCAGGAAGGCGCGGTAGCGGGCTGTGTCGAGTACACCGGCCATCCCGATCACCCGCTCCCGCGGGAACCCGCTCGCCCGCATCGCGACGTAGCACATCACGTCGAGCGGATTGGACACGACGATGATGATCGAATCCGGGGCGACCCGTCTGATTTCTTTCGATACCGAGTCGACGATCCCGGCGTTGGTCTTCACCAGATCGTCGCGGCTCATTCCGGGCTTCCGGGCAATGCCCGCGGTGACGATGAACAGTTCCGAGCCGGCGGCGGCATCGTACCCGTTGCTGCCGACGACCCGGCTGTCGAAGCCTTCGATCGGAGCCGACTGCCACTGATCGAGCGCCTTGCCCTGGGGAATCCCTTCGATCACATCCACCATTACGACCGAGCGTGCCAGGTTTTTTTCCGCGACGCGTTGCGCCGCGGTGGCGCCCACGTTGCCGGCACCGACGACGGTGATCTTGTTCAACATGAGAATGTGCGGGTCAAGAGTCGCTGTGTGAACGGCGGGGAGCCCGGCGTTCCGGGCGCTAAAGTTACCTTGGCACTCCGACTACGGCAAAGGGACGTATGCAAGACTGTGGCGCCACAAGGCCGCTTCACTTCTTTCCGCGCCCGCGTCCCCGGCCACGACCCCGGCCTCGGCCGCGTGGCGCGCCCCGCGCCGTCGGCCCGTCTCCCGCCACGCCGGCGTCGGTGTCAGGCTCCGGCTCGGGGGGCGGCGGAACATCCTTCACACCAAGCTGCCGGAGACCCTCGTACAACACCACGCTGACCGCGTTGGCCAGGTTCAGGCTACGCACATCGCCCGGCATCGGGATGCGGAAGCACCGCTCGGGGTGTTTCTCCAGGATCTTCTGGGGCAGGCCGTCGGTCTCGCTCCCGAATACCAGCACGCTGTTCGCGGCGTAGGGCGCGTCGCGATAATCCCGTTCGGCATTGGCGGAGAAGTACAGACACCGGTCCCGGCTGATCGCGTCGCGGAAGCGAAACCAGTTGGGATGGACCCACAGGTCCACCCGGTCCCAGTAGTCGAGCCCGGCGCGTTTCACTTCCCGGGCGTCCAGACTGAACCCGAGTGGCTCGATGAGGTGCAGCGGCGTGTCCGTTGCCGCGCACAGCCGAGCGACATTGCCGGTGTTCGGTGGGATTCGGGGTTCGATCAGCGCGATGTGCAGGGCCATGGAGGCTCTGGGTTGGGCCGGGCGCGCTCAGCCGCCCCGCGTGTGCATTTCCTTGCGCGGGTCGGCGCGCAGGGTGCCGATCTGATACAGGGCGCCGCGGTCCGCCTCGGCTGCGCGCGCTTCCGCCCCCCGATCGGCCCGGGCCGCCCAGGCAGCGCGGATCAGCGCCGTCAGCTCTGCGTCCGTGGTGCCGTCCCGCAGCGGCGCGAGGAGATCCAGGCCGCTCTCGGCGTAGAGACACAACAGGAAATGTCCGTCCGCCGTGAGCCGCGCCCGGTCGCAGGTGCGGCAGAACGGCTCCGTGGTCGAGGCGATCACCCCGAAGACCGTGCCGTCCGGCAGCCGGAAGCGGTCGGCCGGCGCCCAGCTCTCCAGGTTCTCGGGCAACGCCTCGATCGGCCCGTAGCGCCCCGCCAGCCGCTCCAGGATCTCCCGGCGGGACACTACCTCTGCCATCGACCAGCCGGTGGCGCCGCCCACGTCCATGTATTCGATGAACCGCAGTTCCGCCCCGTGGGTCCGCCCGAATTCGATCAGGGGCACAAGCTCGTCGTCGTTGTAGCCCCGGATGATCACGCTGTTGAGCTTGACCGGGCCCAGGCCGGCTGCCTGCGCCGCCTCGATCCCCTGCAGCACATCGGCGTGGCGGGCCGACTGGGCGAATTGCTTCATCCGCTCCGCCTGCAGGGTGTCGAGACTCACGTTGACCCGGCGGAGGCCGGCGGCCCGGAGTGCCGCCGCATGCTCAGCGAGCAGGATCCCATTGGTCGTCAGCGCCAGGTCGCTGATCCCGGGGTGAGCCGCGATCATCCGGATCAATTCGGGAAGATCGTGCCGCAAGAGCGGCTCGCCACCGGTCAGCCGGATCTTGTCCACCCCCAGCGGAGCGAAGATCCCGATCAGCCGGCTGAGTTCCTCGAACGAGAGGATCGAGGCCCGGGGCAGCCAGACGTAGTTCGCCTCCGGCATGCAGTACCGGCAGCGCATGTTGCATCGGTCGGTCACCGAGACTCGAAGACTGCCGAGCGGCCGGTCGAACCGGTCCGTGACGGGCACGGCGCGGGTCATGTAGTGGGGACCGACTCGGGCGGCGCGCCCATTCCTGGGCGGGTGGGATTGACCCACAGCACCGAGCCATCGGCGTAGAACTCCTTCTTCCAGACCGGAACTCGCCGCTTGAGCTCCTCGATGACGTAGCGACAGGCCTCGAACGCTGGCGCCCGGTGCGCGCTTGCCGCAACTACCGCGACGGCGACGTCTCCAATCGCCAGATCCCCCAGCCGGTGTGACAGCGCCACCCGTACCGGCCATCGACCCTCCGCCTCCGCCGCGATTCTGGCCGCCTCGGCCTCCGCCATGGGCTCGTAGGCCGAGTACACCAGCCGCGCCACCGTCCGCCCGTCCTGGTGGTTCCGCACCAGGCCAAGGAAGGTGGCCACGCCGCCGCGCTCCGGCGCGGAGACGGCCGCGAGCAGGCTGTTGAGGTCCACGGGCGCGTGCGTGAGGTAGGGGCTCATGGGTCGATCGGACCAAGGAGTCGCCAGCAGCCGAGGCGGAGGCGAGTCACCCGCTACCCTCCGGCCAGGGGTGGGAGGAACGCGATCTCATCCCCATCACGCACCGGAGTGCTGAGGCGCGCGTGTGACCGATTCACCGCGGCCAGGGGCTGGTCGGGCAGCCATTCCGCACCGGGGAGTGCGGCCCGCAAGCGACGCAGTACGTCCTGCACCGTGGCTGGCGAGGGAAGCGTGAGTTCGACCAGGGCTCGCCCGGCGAGCTCGGCGTATGTGGCGAACAGGAGGACCCGAACGGCGAGGTGCTGGCCGCTGGCCTCGGAGCTGGTGTTCATGGGGCGAAAGATAATGGACGTCGGAGCTTAGAAGCACGCGGGGCGGGTCAGAGACCCGCCCCGTGGGTGGATCGAGCCTGCGGTGATTCTCAGGCGATCGGGCTCTCGGCGGAGGAATCCTCCTCGTAGGGCTCGTCCGCCACCAGCGCCCGCAACTCCTTGCTGGGCTTGAACACCGGGACTGGACGAGCGGCCACTTCCACCGGATCGCCAGTGCGGGGATTCCGCGCCATGCGGGTCTTCCGGCGTCGGATCTTGAAGGTGCCGAAGCCGCGTACCTCGATGTTGTGCTGGTTCTTAAGCGCTTCCTTGACCGCATCGAGGAACGCGTCCACGACGCGTGCGCAGTCCTTCTTCGAGATCATAGGACCGGCGGTCCGGGCAATCGATTCGGTCACCCGTTCGACGAGATCAGCCTTGGTCATGCTCTCCCCCGAGGGTCTGCGCGCCCGGGGCCCCAATCAGGGCCACCGGAATACTTGAGAGACTACGGTCTTAACCGTTGACTGTCAAGGGGTTGGGCCACCGGAGGGGGTGCCCACGTGCAGCAGACGGAGGAATTCCTGGAAATGAGGGTAGGCGTCATGCGGTCCGGGAGAGGCTTCCGGATGGTATTGCACGGCGAATACCGGAAGTTCTTTGTGGCGAATGCCTTCCACGGTTCCGTCGTTCAGGTTGATGTGGGTGATCGCGAGCCCGGGGGCGCCGGGCACGGACTGACCCTCGCCCTCCACCGCAAAGCCGTGGTTCTGTGATGTGATAAGTACCTGTCCGGTAACAAGATCCCGCACGGGGTGATTGCCGCCCCTGTGTCCGTACGGGAGCTTTACCGTCCGGCCACCGAAAGCCAGCCCCAGGAGCTGGTGACCCAGACAGATGCCAAATGTGGGGATGCCGACCGAGGTCAGCTCATGGATGTTCTTCACGGCGTAGCCCACCGCGGCGGGGTCTCCTGGGCCGTTGGAGAGGAACAACCCGTCGGGCTTGAGCTCACGGACCTGAGCCGCCGGAGTCGAGCCAGGCACCACGGTGACGCGAGAGCCGGCCGCTGCCAGCATCCGGACGATGTTCCGCTTCATGCCGAAGTCATAGGCCACGACATGCGGCCCGTCGGCGCCTTCCTGCCAGGACTGGCCCACGGACGCTCGGGAGGCGAGGTCGCGCCCCGCCATCGACGGCGATTCCATCAGCCGCAACGTGAGCGAGGGACTGGGCTCTGGCCCTTCCGCGATCACCCCGCGCATTGCTCCGCGCTCGCGGATGTGGCGCGTAAGCCGCCGGGTATCGACGTTCTCCAGCACCGGGATACGGAACTCCCCCAGCCAATCGTCGAGCGAGCGAGTAGCCCGCCAGCTGGAGGCCCGCCGCGACATCTCGCGTACCACCACTCCCGCGACCTGCGGAGCGGCAGACTCCATGTCATCCAGGTTCACTCCGGTGTTGCCGATCATGGGAGCAGTCATCACCACGATCTGCCCGAGGTAACTCGGGTCGGTGAAGACCTCCTGATAGCCGCTCAGATTGGTGGTAAAAACGACCTCGCCAAACGCGGCCTCGAGCGGACGCAGGGTGGTACCGGCGTACCAGGTCCCGTCCTCCAGCAAAACAAACGCGGGGCGATCGGTCATCCGGTCACCCCGCGTCGGTCACACACCATCATCGGGATCAGTTGGTCGGCTTGGCGGGTGCCGCCCCACCGGGCGCGGGTGCGGGCGGAGTTGGCGCTGGCGGCGTCGCCCCGTTCTGGGGTGCGGCCTGCGGCTGGGTCGGCGCGGCCTCGATCGGCAGGTTGGTCGCGGGCTGGCTGGCCGGGGCCGTCTGGCGGATCCGCTGGAGCACCTCGCTGCTGCTGCCACCGCGTGCGGGAGCCACCACCGAGATGATCAGCGCGAGGGCCATGAACAGCCCGCCGCAGATCCAGCTCATCTTGGTGAGCAGAGTAGCGGCCTGGCGACCGCCCACGACCAAGTCGGTGGTGCCGCCACCCAGCGACGCGAGCCCTCCGCCCTGGCCGGCCTGCAGCAGCACGACCGTGGCGAGCAGGAGCCCGTCGAGGATCATCAGCGTGAGGAGGAGGTAGTACATGTTCGGTCCGGTTGAAAGCCGTGCAAAATTAGTCGTGGTGGTGAGTTGACGGTAGTGCTGGGCGGATGGCGGGAACAGGACGCCTGGTCATGCTTCCGCGTTCCCGCCTTACCGCCGCTCTATTAACGCGGCCCAGCCATCCGCATCCAGACTGGCCCCCCCGACCAGCACGCCATCGATCTCCGGTTCCGCGATGAGCGCGGCCACGTTGCCCTGGTTCACGCTGCCGCCGTAGAGCACGGCCATCCGGCCGATGGCGCCGAGTCGCGCGAGCTCCTGCCGGATGGCCAGGTGAACCAGGGCGGCGTCGGGCGGGGTGGCGTTCCGACCGGTGCCGATCGCCCACACCGGCTCATAGGCGATGCTCACCCAGGCCAGGTCCGCGGGGGCAATGCCCTCCAGTCCGGCGCGGAGCTGGCGTACTACTACGGGTTCGGTCTCACCCGCCTCGCGCTGATCCAGCTTCTCGCCGACGCACAGCATCGGGGCCAGGTCGGCGGCAAGCAGCGCCCGCACCTTACGCCCGGTCTCGGCGTCGGTCTCGCCGAAGACATGCCGGCGCTCGGAGTGACCGACCAGCGCGCCCGTGGCGCCGGCTCCCTGGGCCAGCGGCACCGAGGTTGCCCCGGTGAATGCCCCCTTGGGCTCCCAGTGCACGTCCTGCGCTCCGACCCGAATGTCAGGCCGCCCGCCGAACACTTCGGCGACCGCCAGGAGCGACACCGCCGGTGGAAAGAACCAGAGGCTCCTGCTCTCGAGGGGCCGGGTCAGTGTCAGGAAACGCTGGGCGAAGGCGCGTGCCTCCCGTGGGGGGAGGTGCATCTTCCAGTTGGCGGCGTAGGTCAGGTGTTTCATCGGCCTTGCGGGTGAGGGAGGCCGTCAGCCGTCAGCCATCAGCCGTCAGCTGACAACTCGTGGGCCGCTGACGGCTCACGGCTGAAGGCTGATGGCTGCTAGGCATCATCGAGGGCGGCAACGCCCGGAAGGGTCTTCCCCTCCAGAAACTCGAGTGACGCGCCACCACCGGTGGAAACGTGGCTCATCTGCGCCTCGAGCCCGGCCTGGGCGACCGCCGCAGCCGAGTCGCCGCCGCCTACCACCGTGGTGGCACCCTGCCCCGTCGCGGCGGCCATGGCGTGGGCGACCGCCAGCGTGCCGTGATCGAACGGCGGGGTCTCGAACACTCCCATCGGACCGTTCCATACCACGGTCTTCGCGCGGGTGATCCGGGCCGCAAAGTCCTGTTCGCTCCCCGGATCGATATCGAACATGGCCCACCCGGGCGGGATCCTCTCGCGTGGGACCGTCTGGACCGGTACGCCCGCCTCCAGCTTCTGGGCGATGGTCGCGCCGGCGGGCAGCACCAGCTTGGGCCCGGCCTTGGCGATGAGCGACTTGGCCAGCTCCACCCGGTCGGCCTCGACCAGCGACGTCCCGGTCTCGAAACCCATGGCACGGAAGAAGGTGCAGGCCATCGCGCCACCGATCAGGATCTCATCCACCCGCGGCAGCAGGTTTTCGATGAGGTCGATCTTCCCCGAGACCTTGGCACCGCCAAGCACGGCGACGAACGGGCGGCTGGGATTCTCCAGGGTCGCACCCAGATACTGCAACTCCTTCTCCATGAGGAAGCCGGAGACCGCCGGCTTGATCAGCTTGGCCACCGCTTCGGTGCTGGCATGGGCCCGGTGGGCGGAGCCGAAGGCGTCGTTCACGTAGAAATCGCCCAGCGCCGCGAAGGCCTTCGCCAGTTCCGGGTCGTTCCTTTCTTCTCCCGCATGAAACCGGGTGTTCTCCACCACGGCCACGCCGCCCCGGGCGAGTCGCTTGGTGATCGTCACCGCCTCGGGTGCAAGGGCATCCGCGATGAAGGTCACCGGCGCCCCCATTAACCGCTCGAGCTCGGTGGCGCAGGGCCGGAGACTCTGCTTGGGGTCGGGTCCCTTGGGACGCCCCAGATGCGACAGCAGCACCACTCGGGCGCCCTTGTCGCGCAGGAACTGGATGGTGGGAAGAGAGGCCCGGATGCGGGTGTTGTCGGTGACGGTCCCGTCCTTGACGGGACAGTTGAAGTCCACCCGCACGAGCGCGCGGCGGCCGTCGAGGGCGGCCGCCCCCAGCGATCGGAGCGAGCGCTTCATAGCGTCTGACCGATGTACCGGATCAGGTCCACGCACCGGGCGGAGTAGCCCATCTCGTTGTCGTACCAGGACGACACGTGCACCAGCTTGCCGTCGATGACGTTGGTGAGCGCGGAGTCCACCGTGCTGGAATTCAGGTTGCCGATATAGTCCACCGACACCAGCGGCTCGTCCGAGACGCTGAGAATCCCCTTGAGGGGGCCGGCCGCAGCGGCTCGAAAGGCATTGTTGACCTCGTCGATCGTGGTGGACTTCTGGACCGTGCAGGTCAGCTCGACAAGGGAGACGTCCGCGGTCGGTACCCGGAGGGCCACCCCGTCGATCTTCCCCTTCACCTCGGGGATGACCAGGCCGGTGGCCTTGGCCGCGCCGGTGGTGGTGGGGATGATCGATATCGCCGCGGCCCGGGCCCGTCGCAGATCCTTGTGCGGCAGATCGAGGATCTGCTGGTCGTTGGTGTAGGAGTGCACCGTGGTCATGAAGCCGTTCACGAATCCGAAATTCTCCAGCACCACCTTTACCACGGGCACCAGGCAGTTGGTGGTGCAGCTGGCATTGGAGATCACATGGTGTGCCTTCGGATCGTACTTGGTGTGATTCACCCCGTACACGATCGTGATGTCCTCCTTCTTGCCCGGGGCGGAGATGATCACCTTCCGGGCGCCAGCATCCAGGTGCTTGGCCGCCTTTTCCCGGTCGGTGAAAAGGCCGGTGGATTCGAGCACCACGTCGATGCCCAGATCCTTCCAGGGGAGGGCCGCCGGATCCTTCTGCGCAAGCACCTTGATGCTGTCGCCGTCGACGACCAGCGCGTCGCCCCTGGCCTCGACCGTCCCGGCGAACCGGCCATGCACCGAGTCGTAGGTGAGCAGGTGAGCCAGGGTCTTCGTGTCGGTGAGATCGTTTACCGCGACGAAGTCCAGTTCTCTGACCCCCAGCTTCTTGGCGGCGCGAAGCACGTTCCGGCCGATCCGGCCGAATCCATTGATGGCGACTTTCACTGACATGCGGGCTCCCTCGAGAGGTCAGGGTCAGCTGTGAGTTCCGAGTTCCGAGTGTAGGGCCGCACAGCTGTGCGGCCCCTACCCGGACCTCGGGAATCGGAGCCGCACGCCGGCATCAACCTAGCGGCGGTTTGGCCCGGGCAAAGGTAACCGCCCCCACACGCTTCGCTCCACCCTCCAGGAGCGCCGTGGCGGCCGCGACCAGAGTCGCCCCGGTGGTAAAGACGTCGTCGACCAGCACGACCTGTGCCTCCGCCACCCCCACCTTGCTGAAGGCGTCGGCAACATTGGCCTGGCGGGCTTCGGGAGCGAGAGTCGTTTGGGTCCGTGTGTCCCGTACCCGTGCCAGCAGGTCACGCCTGAGGGGGCGCCCCGTTCGCTCTGACAGGGACTCGGCAAGTCGCTCCGCCTGGTTGTATCCGCGGCGGCGGAGGCGCCCCGGCGCGAGCGGCACCGGCACCAGCACCGCACC
>JBGQJV010000068.1:0-19264 GCA_041499215.1 Gemmatimonadota bacterium
AAGCCCCTCGTGGACCTGTGGCGAATCGGGACACCTGGGGTGCACCTCGATATTGTGCCCATCTTCGCGAATCCCTACTCTATGGCTCAGGCACGCCGCAAGTGCTCACATCGAGCGCGCCAGTCGTGGGTCGATTCAGGGAATCCGGTACGTGCGGGTCGGCACGTCACGCAGTGAATGTCGAAACCCGCTGACGGACAGGCCTGCCGCCGAGCCTGATCATTGCGGGAACGACGGCCACCCCGTGAACTTTGCAGGCAACCCTCTCAGGCGAGACCCTCGTCAATGTGGTCCAAGCCAACCCTTCCGATGCTCCTCGCGCTGACCCTTTCCGCTCTTTCGGTCCCCCGCGCCGCGCGAGCCCAGGCGGCGGCTGGCCACTCCTCGGCGGATACCGCCGCCGTGACGGACGAGGTGACCGACGAGGGCCGGAAGATCTTTCACGGGAAGGGGACCTGCTATGCCTGCCACGGCCCCAAGCTTCAGGGCGGTCCGGTGGCGCCGCCCCTGACCGGTCCCAAGTGGCGCAACGGCGACGGCTCCTTCGAAATGATCCTGCACATCGTGCGCGGCGGCGTGCCCGGCACCGTAATGGTCTCGCACCCGGGCGGGATCAGCGAAGCGCAGGTCCTTCAGGTCGCCACCTACGTCTACGCCGTAAGTCACGGCCTCGGGAAACCCTAACCACCGGAGCTCGGATCGGAAGGCGCGGCCGCGGGCGCGGTTTCTCACGCGAGATTCATCATCCCTTAATTGCTGCCCCCTGACGCGCGGGCTATGTATGGTGTTGTTCTCCCGGAGGGACCTATCCATGACGGGCCATGCTTTGCCGCGGCGCCATCACGTCACGATGGCTGCCTGTTTCGCCGCCGTGGCGGCCTGTCACCAGGCACCTCCTGCCGAGATAGTCCCTGGCCCTGTCGAATCTCGAGTCCCCGTCGCCCAGGTCGACACCGTCTCCGAGCAGGATGTCCTGACGGAAGGGCGCAAGATCTTTCATGGCCAGGGGCTGTGCTACGGTTGCCATGGTGGGAGACTGCAGGGCGGTCCCGTGGCGCCGCCGCTTGCCGGCCCGGGTCGGAATCTGGCGGATACCAGCTTTGCCTACATCCTTAAAGTCATACGAGCCGGTGAGCCGCACACGCCGATGGTTGCCAACCAGGGTGGAATCGATGCGGGTCAGATCGTGCAGGTAGCGAACTACGTCTGGGCGGTCAGCAACGGCAAGTCGGTTCCCTGACGGATCGCGGCGCCGGCCGGGTGAACCGCCGGCCCGGGTGGTCATCCCGCACCCGCCCGCCGGCTTCGCCGACTGTTCCGGAGACACCAGCTCCTCTCTGCCGAACGGGGGCACGTCCACCGAGTGGACGTGACCCCGTTCGGCAACGGACTGCGCGGACGCCCGAGGATCGGCAGCCGCCCCGCTCTCAGGCTGGCCTGGGCCGAGCCACGACCTCAGCCCGAACCCGAGGCACCATAGACCCAGCCCAACACGCCGCCATAGACCAGGTGCCCGAGGAGGCCCCCGACAAGCGTCGGCACATCCCCACGGGAGAAGAAGCCGGCGCCCACCAGGGGCATCAGGATCGACTGGGCCAGCAGAAAGACCAAGCCGCCATAGACCATTCCGCGGACGAGGGGCGTTCCGGACAGGCGACCGAGGACCAACCCGGCATAGAGCAGCGCCCAGGCGATCCCCACGAGAAAATGGAGCAGCCAGCCGAGGGCCGGTCCAGCGGAGAGTACCGCCGTGGTAAAGGAGAGTGATGAGCTGAGCAGTTGTCCGATGGCGATCTCGGGCAGACCCACTGCCGGCTCGATGAGGAGCAGGGCCGTCATCGAGGCGGTAGCGATTACTCCGGCTGCGACAGCGCGAGTTGTGTTCACTGAACCTCCAAGGGGACAACCGACAGGCCTTCTTGCAGCACGGCTTCCCGCACCCGTGAGGCGCACCAGGACCCGGATCCGTGGCCAGCGCTCCCGCCGAGAGCAGGATCATACCGCGTCTCAGGGCCTCGGTCTACCATCCCGCCGAGCCCCCGGTCAACCTCGATCTCGCCGACGGACCTGCACCCTGAGGGCAGACGGTGACCGGCAAGGACGGCGTGAGGGGTAATCCAATCCGACTAACGGTGATCGTGCAGCAGGTGTTCGGGCCGGCTTGAGTGTCACCCCAGCGCGGCCTTGAGCGCCTGCTCCATCACGTCGAGCCCCTCCTCCAGCACCTCATCCTCTACCGTCAGCGGCACCAGCACCCGGATCACGTTGCCCAGCGTCCCGGCCGACAGCAGGATCACGCCCCGCTTGAGCGCCTCGGTCTGGAGTTTCCCCGTCAGCTCCTTTGCCGGGGCCTTGCTCGTGCGGTCCTTCACCAGCTCCATGGCGACCATCGCGCCCAGGCCGCGCACATCGCCGATCTGGGGGAACCGCGATTGCCACTGGGCGAACCGGCTCCGGATCCGTTCGCCGATGCGGGCCCCTTTCTCCGCGATCTGTTCCTGCTGCATCACCTCCAGCACCGCCAGCGCCGCCGCGCAGGCGAGCGGGTTGCCGCCGTAGGTCCCACCCAGCCCGCCCGGCTGCGCGGCGTCGAGCACATCGGCCCGCCCGGTGACCGCCGCGAGCGGCAGGCCCCCGGCAAGCGACTTGGCGGTGGTGATGAGATCGGGCACCAGTCCGTAGTGCTCGCAGGCGAACAACTTCCCTGTGCGGCCGAACCCGGTCTGGATCTCATCCGCGATGAACAGAATCCCATGGTCCCTGGCGAACTGGACCAGCGTGGCCACGTACTCCTTGGGGGCCGGAATGAAACCGCCTTCGCCGACCTCCAGCTCCATGATGATCGCCGCGACCGATCCCGGATCGACCACCCCCGCGAACAAGTGATCGAGGTAAGTGCGGTTGGCCATGCCACACGGTCCGCCCGTCCGCCTGTCGGCGACCGAGCCCCCTTCGGGAGCGCTCTGGCGCGACCCGGGGGCGAGGGAGTCCGTTAGGGCCCGTCCACCGCACTCACACCGGTAGCAGTACGGAAACGGTATCCGATACACCTCCGGCGCGAACGGTCCGAAACCCTGCTTGTAGGGGTTCACCTTCGCGGTGAGCGTCATCCCCATATAGGTCCGGCCGTGGAAGCCGTGCTCGAAGCAGACGATGGCTTGTCGTCCGGTGAACCGTCGCGCGGCCTTGATAGCGTTCTCCACCGCCTCCGCCCCGCTGTTGACGAAGAAGGTCTTCTTGGCGTGATCGCCGGGGGTGAGGGCGTTGAGCTTCTCGGCCAGCTCGATGTACGGCTCGTACATCGACACCGGGAAGCAGACGTGGGTGAAATGGTCCAGCTGCTCGCGGACAGCCTGGACCACCCTCGGGTTCCGGTGGCCCGCGTTGACCACTCCGATCCCGCCGCCGAAGTCGATCAGGCGGTTGCCGTCCGCATCGCTGACGATCGCGTTGTCCGCCTGCACCACGGCGATCGGGGTGGTGGCGGGAACCCCGCGCGGCACCGCCTGCTGGCGCCGCGCCATAAGCGCCTGGCTCCGGGGACCGGGAATCGGGGTGACGAGCTGGATGACGCCTGCCATGCGCACGGACTCCAGGTAGGTAGAGAGTGCGGTAATCTGGGCGGAAAGGCGGGAAGGCGGGAGGGCGGGAAGACGAGGGTTCCGCCTTCCCGCCCTCCGCCCTTCCCGCCCTTCCCGCCTCAGCTCTCGAACGCCTTCTCTACCGCGCCAACCAGTTCCGCCGGGAGGTAGGGTTTCTGGATGAAGCCGACCAGCCCCTGCTGCGTCATCCGGCTGGTGCCGGCGTCGGCACTGTAGCCGCTGGACAGCAGCACCTTGAGGGACGGCCAGTAGTCGTGCATCAGCGCGAACGTCTCCTCCCCGCCCAGCTCGGGCATGGTGAGGTCCAGCACCACCAGTCCCACCTCCTGGTGCGCCGTTTTGAGCAGCTCCAGCGCGGCCCGGCCGTTCTCCGCCTGCAGCACCCGGAAGCCGGCCCGCTCCAGCGTCCGACGGGTGACGTTGCGCACCATGGCTTCATCGTCCACCACCAGCACCGTGCGCCCGGTCTCCTTCGCGCCGGCCTGATCGCCCGCTGTGCCGGCGACCGTCGCCGGCGACTCCAGCGCGGGGAGCAGGATCCGGAAGCAGGTTCCCTGGCCCGGAGCCGTGTCGACCTGAATGGCTCCCCGGTGCCCGCGCACGATGCCAAGGACCGCGGCCAGGCCGAGTCCGCGACCCTGGAACTTGGTCGTGAAGAAGGGATCGAAGATGTGGCGGACCGTAAGGTCATCCATGCCCATACCCGTGTCGCGCACCTCGAGCGCCACGTAGGCTCCGCGGGGAAGGCCCCGCCCGGCGATGGTGCCGGCCAGCGCCTGTTCGTCGAGCTCCATCCGCGAGGTGCGGACCGTAATCGTGCCCGGCTGCTCCGCCAGCGCATCGGACGCGTTGGTGAGCAGGTTGATCACCACCTGACGCAGCTGGGTGGCGTCGGCTTCGACCGGGGGAAGTCCCGGAGTGAGATCCCAGACCAGGGTCGCGTGGCGCGAGAGTGCCGGGACCATCAGGCGGGCCGACTCCTCCACCAGACGGGAGAGCTCGGTGCGTTCGACCACGAACTTGCCCTTGCCGGAGTAGGCCAGGAGCTGGCGGGTGAGGTCGGCCGCGCGCCGGGCCGAGACCTCGATGTCCTGGAGCGTATCGTGGGTGGGGGAGGAAGCCGGCACGTCGGCCAGCGCCAGGCCCGCATTGCCCAGGATCCCCATGAGCAGATTGTTGAAGTCGTGGGCGATGCCGCCGGCCAGCACCCCCAGGCTCTCCAGCCGCTGGGTTTCGCGTAGCCGGGTCTCCGCGTCGCGCAGCGATTCGGCCACCGCCTTCCGCTCGGTAATGTCCAGAACGTAGCCCCGGAAGTGGGTGAGCGCGCCCTGGCTGCTCCGGACCGGGACGGTGAAGTCGTATACCCAGCGGAACTCACCATCGGGGCGGCGCAGCCGGTACTCATGCTCGAAGGTCGACCGCCGCTCCGCGACGTAGCCCTGCTCCTCGGCCTCGACCCGGGGGAAGTCGGCGGGATGGATCAGGGTGGCGTAGAGCACCGCGCCGCTGATGAGCTCATCGGGGGACCAGCCGAACACACTGGAGACGTTCGGTGAGACGTACTCGGCTGGCCATCCCGGGAGATTCTTCCACTTGAACACCACGGTCGGGCCGCCCACAAACAGCCCTCGCTCAGCCTCCAGCTGGTCCACGGCACGCTGCCGGTCGATCGCGAAGGCGGTGTGGGCGGCGATGTTCCTCGCCAGCTGCACCTCCTCCGGCAGGAAGGTCCGGGGCAGGTCGAAGTAGACCATGAGCTTTCCGATGGTCCCGCCGCCGGTCACCAGCGGGAGGAAGGCCATCGCCCTGATGCCCTCCGCCAGCATGATCTCGCGATACTGGGCGAGACTCGTCTCGCTGCTGACATCCGGCACCAGGATCGGAAGCGGCTCCGGTTGACCCGGCATCCACGCGGTATGGCCCTCCACGGCCTGGCGGTAGCCGTCGGACAGACCCCGCCACGCCTTGAACCGGAGTACACCATCGGGGTCGAACAGGAGGATGGAGGCGCGGGCAGCCGCGAGGGTACGCTCGACCCCGCCGAGAGCCAC
Organism: Gemmatimonadota bacterium; assembly: GCA_041499215.1. Lineage (GTDB taxonomy): Bacteria > Gemmatimonadota > Gemmatimonadetes > Gemmatimonadales > GWC2-71-9 > JADJOM01. The sequence continues at coordinate 5,654 of JBGQJV010000068.1, forward strand.
GCGGTAGATCTCATCGACCGTCGCGGCCTGGCTCATCGCGAGCGTCATCTCGCCAATCGCTGTCAGTTGCTCGAGCAAAGAGCGCCCCTCCCGCGTCGCCGCGGAGCGTGGCTCGCAATTCGGGATGTTCGCGGTGACCCGCCGGCGCGGCCCCGGGAGGCACCCGGGGGAACGCCGCCGAACAGCCAATCTACAGGCGAGGACAGGGCGCGGTAGACCTGGTCCGGATGACCGATTGCTTCCCGACGGTCGCAGTGTAGGTTATCCGGCGTCGCTGCGGCCTTCCTGAGGCGTCATTCATCGCACCGTCGGCACACCGGTGTCGCCGGACCCAGCAGCCGGTGTGGTTGGCCGCGGCGCGATCTCTCCCCCTTGCGAGGCTCACCGCCCATGTCATTCCTTCGTGGACCCGTGCTGGCCATTTCTCTCTCTGCCCTCACTCTCGCCGGCTGCGGTGGCGAAAAGGCCGGGGGCGGCCCCAGTGGCGCGGCGCAGAAGATCGTCATCCAGGCCACCAGCGACGCGCGGGCGGATGCGGCCACCTACCTGACCAAGCTCTGCCCCAAGCCCATCGGTGGCGAGCTCAACTTCATGGTGTGGGAGGGCTACACCGACACGCTCTTCACCAAGCCGTTCGAGACCGCCTGCGGCGTGAAGGTGAATGCCACCTACATGGGGTCGAGCGACGACCTGGTGGCCAAGCTTCGCGCCGGGGGCGCGGAGACCATCGATCTGGTCTCGCCTTCCAGCGACGCCGTCACCGCCATCATCGAGGCCGGGCTGGCCCAGCCGCTCGATCTCAAGCGCATTCCGAGCTACGGCGACCTGATGCAGAGCTTCCGCGACCTCAAGGTGGCGCGGAAGGACTCGCTGGTGTTCGGCCTGCCCTGGGCGTTCGGGCCCAACCCACTGATCTACGACACCACCAAGATGAAGCCCGCCCCGTCCAGCTGGGCCGAGCTGTGGGACAAGAAGTACAAGGGCAAGCTCTCCCTGCAGGACGACATTGCCACCCTCTACATGGTGGCGCAGGTGCTGGGACTCGACGATCCGGCCGACAAGAGCAAGCTCTACAACCTCTCGGACGAGGACCTGGCCAAGGTCAAGGCGAAGATGCTCGAGCTCCGGCCCAACGTGCGGAAGTATTGGGCCACCGCGGGCGACATGACCCAGTTGTTCCAGAGCGGTGAAATCGTGGCCGGCGAGGGCTGGCCGCTGATGACCAGCCAGCTGCGGGCGGCCAAGTTCCCGGCCGGCGAGCTGATCCCCTCCGAGGGCACCACCGCCTGGGCCGATCACTGGGTGCTCACCAAGGGGGCCCGCAATCTCGACGCGGCGTACGCCTGGCTCGAATACGCCGCCCAGCCCTTCACCCAGAAGCTCATGTCCGACGTCACCGCCTACAACGTGGCCAATTCGGCGGCCAAGCCCTACATGGCCCCCGAGGCGGCGGCGCTGCAGAAGGACATCGCCGATTACGGCACCAAGGTGAACTTCTGGCAGTGGGGCTCGAAGCGGGACAAGTACCAGGAGATCTGGAACGAGGTGAAAGCGGCTAGGTGAGAAGTGAGAAGTGAGAAGTAAGAAGTGAGAAGCGTAAGTGAAAAGTGAGGAGTAAGGAGTAAGAGGAGTAAGGAGTACGGAGTAACGAGTGAGGAGTGAGAGGGAGAGGTGGGCGGAAACGATCACCTCCCCTCCTTACTCCTCACTCCTTACTTCTCACTCCTTACTTCTCACTGTCCCCCTGCGCCCCCCTGCGATGACTCAGCCCATCCTCCAGCTCCGTAACCTCACCAAGCGCTTCGGCCCCGGGGTCGCGGCGGTCGATGACGTCTCCCTCGACGTCGCGGCAGGGGAGTTCCTCACGCTGCTCGGGGCCTCCGGCTCGGGCAAGACCACGACCCTGCGCATGATCGCGGGGTTCGAGCACCCCAGCAACGGGGAGATCCTGATGGACGGCCAGCCGCTGACCCAGCTGCCGCCGTTCAAGCGCGAGCTCAACACCGTCTTCCAGCAGTACGCCCTGTTCCCCCACATGAGTGTGCGGGACAACGTGGGCTACGGGCTCCGCATGCGGAAGGCGGCCCGGGCGGAGATCGCCGAGCGGGTGGGTCAGGCGCTCGACATGGTACAGCTGGGCCACCTGGGCGACCGCGCGCCGCGGCAGCTCTCCGGCGGGCAGCAGCAGCGGGTGGCCCTCGCACGCGCGCTGGTGAACCGCCCGCGGGTGCTGCTGCTGGACGAGCCGCTGGGCGCCCTCGATCTCAAGCTCCGCAAGGAAATGCAGCTGGAGCTGAAGCACCTGAACCGCCAGCTGGGCATCACCTTCCTCTACGTCACCCACGACCAGGAGGAGGCGCTCACCATGTCCGATCGGATCGCGCTCATGCGGAACGGCCGGATCGAGCAACTCAGCGGGCCCCGCGAGATGTACGAGCAGCCGATCTCCCGCTACGTGGCGGACTTCATCGGGGAGACGAACCTGTTATCCGGCGTCGTCGAGGAGATGGGCGGACCGGCGGACGGGCGGACCGGCGGACCGGCCGTTCAGCGAGTTCGCATCAGGGTGGAGGGGGTATCCCTCGAGGGCGCCGCCAGCCGTCCGGTTCGAGCCGGCGAAAAGGCCTGGCTCGCCATTCGCCCCGAACACATTCAACTGGCCGAGCCGCAGGCGGGACCCAACCGGCTGTCGGTGACGGTGAGGGATGTCGTATTCACGGGCGTGGTGACCAGAGTTCACACGACCCTCGCCGACGGCAGCCCGCTCGTCATCCATTGGCCGAGTGAACAGTCCCCACCCGAACTCGGTGCCACAATCACGGTCTGCCTCTCCCCAGAGCGCGTGAGGTGTCTCGGTGATTGATGGGCAGGCCCCCGCCGCTCCTGAGGAGCATCCTCGGACCGACCGTCCGCCGGTCCGCCGGTCCGCCGGTCCGCCCATTCGCCCGTCCGCCCTCGATCGCCTCCGGGCCAGTCGCCGGCTTCGCACCCTGGTGGGCGCCGCCCTGCCGGTCGGCTGGGTAACCCTGCTGCTCCTCCTGCCCTACCTGTTCCTGTTCGCCCATTCCTTCTTCCGGCTCAGGAACGGGCAGCTGACCCATGAGCTGACCCTGGAGAATTACGGCCGCCTCTTCGGCACCGCACTGTATCCCCAGACGATCCTCTTCTCCGCCGGCATCGCCCTGCGGGTGACGCTGGCCTCGCTGCTGCTGGCCTATCCGCTGGCCTACCTGCTCGCCTTCAAGGTGAAGCGGCACCGGAATCTGCTTTACATGGCGGTGATCATCCCGCTGTGGGTGAGTTACCTGGTGCGAGCCTACGCGTGGAAGATCATCCTCGGCCAGGAGGGAATCCTCAACGGCTTCCTCATGTCGATCGGATTGATCCATGAGCCGCTGACCGTGCTGCTGTACAGCAAGTGGGCGGTCATGCTGGCGCTGATCCACATCTACACGCCCTTCACCCTGATGCCGATCTACGCGGTGCTGGAGGCGATCCCCGTTTCGTTCAAGGAGGCGAGCCAGGATCTCTACGCCGGCCGTTGGGCCACCTTCCGGAACGTGGTGCTGCCGCTCTCCCTGCCCGGCGTCATCGCCGGCTGCACCTTCGCCTTCGTGCTCAGCATGGGTGACTTCATCGCGCCGACCCTGCTCGGCGGCAACGACAGTGCGCTGATGGTCTCGAACCTGGTGGTGAGTCTGTTCGGGGTGGCGTTCAACTGGCCGCTCGGCGCGGCGGTGTCCGTGGTGATGCTTGCCATGACCCTGGTGCTGCTGACGTTGGCCCGCGGAATCGAAGACCGGATGAACTACGGCGGACAGGCGGACGGGCGGACCGGCGGACCGGGGGCCACCGTCGGGCGAGGGTCGCTGCACGCGTGACGACCCCATCGCTTCGCCCGGTGGAGGCTCCTCCGTCCGCCGGTCCGCCGGCCCGCCGGCCTGATCGACTTACCACCGGTCTCTGGGCGACCGGCATTGCGGTCTTCCTGTTCATCTACCTCCCGCTCGGCGTCGTGGTCTTGTATGCCTTTCACGACGCCAATATCGTCGCCTGGCCGTTCCGCCCCTTCACCTTCCGCTGGTTTCGCGCGCTGGCCGCGGACCGTGCCCTGCTCGACTCCGCCGTCGCGAGCCTCAAGCTGGCGATCCTCGCCACCTTTATCGCTCTCGGCGTGGGGGTGCCCGGGGCCTTCGTCCTGGACCGGCTCCAGTTCCCCGGTAAGGCCGCCTTCGAACGCCTGGTGCTGCTGCCGCTGATCCTGCCGGGCGTGATCACCGGCGTCGCCCTGCTCACCTTCTTTTCCTTCATCGGGGTGTCGCTGTCCAGTGGCTTTCCCCTGGTGCCCGGCTGGCCGGTGGTCCTCGGCCACGGCGCGGCGCTGACCTCCGTGGTAGTCACCCAGGTGTACGCCCGGCTCCGGCGGTTTGACCGCGTCCTGGAAGAGGCCAGTCAGGATCTGTATGCGAACGAATGGCTCACCTTCTGGCACGTGACGCTCCCGGTCATCCGATCGGCAATCCTGGGCAGCGCCCTGCTGGTGTTCACCCTGAGCCTCGATGAGATCGCGGTGACGTTCTTCCTGATCGGGCGACAGAACACCCTTCCACTCCAGATCTGGGGATTGCTCCGCCGGGGCATCACCCCTGAGGTGAATGCCGCGGCGACGATCATCTTCGCCCTGTCGGTGTGCGTGATCGTGCTGTGGGCCAGGCTCATGCGGACCACAGATTGAGGACGGATGACGCGGATGTTTCCTCCGCAGATTACGCAGATGTCGCAGATTAGATCAGTGGTTGGGAGGGTCTGCGTGAAAGGATCAGGCGGCGGTATTCGAGGCTTGATGCGCCGAAGTTGAGCAGCAGGCCGCGTTCAAGCCGACTGGCCTTCAGGTAGTTGAGAGCCTGGGCCAATTCTGCACCACCCACGACGCGGAGCGCCTTGAGCTCCACCAGGACCTGCCCATAGCAGATGAGGTCCGCGCGAAATCCGGTCGGTAGCCGAATCCCCTTGAAATAGACCGGCAGCTGCACTTCGGATCGGAAGGGCACACGACGCGATTCCAGCTCCCGCCAAAGCGCTTCCCGGTATACGACCTCCAGAAAGCCACGCCCAAGCTCACGATGCACCTCCATCGCCGCACCGATGATGGCGTATGTCTGCGGGTCTCGAGAGGGACCTCGGTGAGCCATCACACCAAACAACACAACCCACCCACTAGCGGGGTCGCCATCTCCACACGGAGGGTGCCAATTCGACGCAGCCAATCTGCGTAATCTGTGAAATCTGCGGACCACAACTCCTATCACTCCCACACGGCGGGAATCAGGACGACGCACCAAGCTGCGAACTCCCGGTCAATCCCCGTAACCTTGTGGAGCTCTCCGCCCGTGCAGCGCCGTCTGCCTAATCTGCGGACCGTTTGCGGGATCTGGGTTTCCGACGTAGCATCTCCCGGCTGCCGCGCCCCGATGCCCTGGGCGAGTCCATCCCGTGAGGCGCATGTCCATGTCCGCTCCGAAGACCTCCCGCCACGGCCGACCCAAGCACCGGCCCCCCGAGCTGCTCGGGGGGCGCGGCTTCGACCGCTCGGCCTTCGGATCCAAGGAGGAGTACCGGGCGGCCCGTGCTGCGTTGTGGGCGGGCTTCATCAGGGCGGGCGCGACACTGGCGGACGTCGCCGGGGCCGCCGGGCTAACCATCCGGACGGTGCGGCAGATTCTGAAGCAGGAAGGCTACCTGAATGCCGAGGGCGTGCGGCGCCGGCCGTTACCCGATCCGCTGGTGGTCCTGCGGGCGCTCCGCCATCCGGCGTCCTCATCGCTGGGAGCGATGGCCAAGCTCGCAGGGGTGTCACTCCCGGCGGCGCGGCAGGTGCTCCGGACCTTCGCGTTGGAACCCGCGGCCAAGCGGCTCTGGCGGGCACGGGCGGCCCGGGCAAGTCGACGCAGGAGGAGCGGGGGCGGGACGAGCCTCTAGGACGGTCGCGGATGGACCGGCGTGGCCGGGGTCAGCGACCGGAGAGCGCTCGGGGTCCGGCGGAGGGAAGGTAGCCGAGCCGCTCCGAGGCCCGGCTCACGGCCTGGACCACCAGGCGGGTGATCCGCTGGCGCGCCTCGGCCCGGAGCCGGCTCGCGGGGCCGCCGACGCTGAGGGCAGCCACTACCTGGCCCAGGTGATTGCGGATCGGCGCCGCGATCGCCACGAAATCGGCCTCCAGCTCCCCAACCACCGTCGCGTGTCCCTGCTCGGTGACCCGGCCAAGCTCGGCCTCGAGCCCCGCGCGGGTGGTGATGGTCCGCTCGGTGAAACGTTTGAGGGTGGCGCCATCGGTGGTCCCCTGGGCCACCTGGGAGGGCTCCAGCGATCCCGCCCGAGCCGCGGCGAGCAGCACCTTCCCGGTCGAGGTCGTGTGGGCCGGCCACCGCGTCCCGATGGACGGCGCGGTGCCCACCAGGTGGAGGCCGTGAACCTCGTCGAGGATCAGGGTTTCGCCTCGGTGCAGAATCTCCAGGGTGCTGGTCTCGCCCGTCTCGCGGGCCAGAGTCTCCAGCTCCGGCCGGGCGGCCGCGGAGACGCTGGTAGAACGCTGAGCCCGGGCGCCGAGCTCGATGGCCGCGGTACCCAACCCGTAGGAGCCGGCTGGGCCGGAGCGGGCCAGGTACCCGGCCCGCTCGAGTGCACTGAGGATTCGCAGCGCCGTAGGCTTCGAGAGCCGTTGGGCCCGGGCTAGGTCCGCCAGGGTCCAGTTGGGGCGCTCATCGGTGAAGGCCCCGAGGATGGCCAGCGCCCGCCACACCGCCTGGGCTCCGTGCGGCGCGGCCCCCTGGGCGACTCGCCTGGCGGGGCGCCGCGGTTGGGCCGAGGTGCTCAGACGGCCCCGCCGTGGCCCAGGGCCTTGAGATAGTAGCGGTCAAACGACGCCGGAATCGACTCGCGATGCGAGTACGGTCCCGGCCGGTACCCCCGCGACTCGATGCCCTGCTGGCTCAGCTCGCACACGTGCCAATCCTGCCGGTTGGTCAAGTCCCAGAATTCCACGGCATCGCTGATGTCGAACGCCGAGCTGGTCAGGGTGTCCGGGTGGAACAGCCAGCTGCAGGAAATGTTGGTCTCGCCCGTTCCCCTGGGCCACAGGATGTGGTACATGACGTAATCCGGGTGCAGGCTGAGCAGCATGTTGGGCATGAGCGAGTAGTAGTACACCCGGCTGTGGTCCTCCGCCGGGAGCGCGGCGCTCACCGGGAAACCGCAGGCCCGACCCGACATGGTCATGCTGCCCGTGGGGTTGTTGAGATCCATGTACCCGCCCAGAAACGGCCCGTCCACCAGGTCGTTCTCTCCGCCGGTCGGCGGGGTCAGCCGGGTGAGCTCGGGATGCACCAGGGCGCAGTGGTAACACTCCGAGTAGTTCTGGACGATCAGCTTCCAGTTGGCCCGCACCGTGTACTCGATGGTTCGGCCCAGACGGAGGCCCGCCGCGCCGAAGCGGGTGAAGCGATCCCACACCGGCGCCAGGTAGCGTTCGAAGGGCTCCGGTGCGGGCGCAAGGTTGAGAAAGAGGAAGCCCTCCCAGATCCCGACCGCCACCGGCCGCAACGGCCAGTCGCTCTTGGAGAACCCCTCCAGGTCGGCGGTGGACGGTGCCCCGATCAGCCGCCCGTCGAGGGCATACGTCCAGGCGTGGTAGGGGCATTGCAGGGTCTCGGAGAAATGCCCCTGGTGCTCCTCGCACAGCCGGCTGCCACGATGGGCGCAGACGTTGTAGAAGGCCCGGATCACCCCTGACCGGTCGCGCAGGACGATGACGCTTTGCCCGGCGACGTCGGCCAGGAAATAGGCGCCGGGAGTCGCAAGCTGCTCCGCCCGGCCCACGGCCACCCAGCCGTTGAGCAGCAGCCGCTCGCGCTCCTGGGCCAGGATCGCCGGATCGGTGAAGTACGCCTGGGGCAGGGTGCGCTGACCCTGGTGGGCCAGCTTCCGGGGAGTGTAGCTCACCGCGGTCATGGTCAGGCTTCCCCTCGGGGCGGTGCCCGGCGGGGCTTCCCAAAGCCGGTGCCGGACGTCAGATTATTGGAATGGCGTTCCAAATACTGGAACGATCAAACCTAGCCCGGGGACCCATGCCGTCAAGAGTCGAGAGTCCGTGCTTCCCCTCGATCCCGACGGGAGGCGTGGGGATGCGGCTGGATCAGGACGAGTGGTGAGGGGCTAGACGGTCGTCCCACCCACACTCTTGAACGACACAAACCAATGGCCACCACCTACGACGCCATCATCATCGGCGCAGGCCACAACGGCCTCGTCACCGCCGCCTACCTCGCCCGCGCCGGCCGGAAGGTCCTGGTACTGGAGCGGCGCGAGCTGCTCGGCGGCTGCGCCGTGACCGAGGAGCTGTGGCCCGGCTTCAAGGTCTCCACCGCCAGCTACGTGAACAGTCTGTTCCGGCCCGAGATCATCCGCGACCTGGAGCTCAAACGGCATGGATTCGCCATGCTGCCGCGGAGTCCCTCCAGCTTCACCCCCTTCCCCGACGGCCGCTATCTGCTCATGGGTCCGGACAAGGAGATGACTCACCGCGAGATCTCCAAGTTTTCGAAGAAGGATGCCGAGAACCTGCCGAAGTACGAGGCCATGCTGGAGCGGGTGGCCGTCTTCCTGGAGCCCACTCTGGTCCAGACCCCACCCAATCCCTGGTCGATGGCCCCGGGCAACCTGGTGCAGCTGCTCAAGCTGGGTCTCGGATTCCGCAGGCTCGGCACCGACGGACAGAAGGCGATCGAGATTCTGACCGGGGCGGCGAACCCGATCCTGGACCGGTGGTTCGAGTCCGAGGAAGTGAAGGCCACGATCGCCACCGATGCCATCATCGGCGCGTTCGCGACGCCGTCGATGCCCGGCACCGCCTACGTCCTGTTTCATCACGTGATGGGTGAGTGCGACGGCGTCCGCGGAGTATGGGGCTACGTGCGGGGCGGGATGGGCGGGCTCTCCAACGCAATCGCCTCCGCAGCGCGGGAAAAGGGCGCGCAGATCATGACCAGCGCGGCCGTCGGCCGGATCCTGGTGCAGGACGGCCGGGCCGTAGGGGTCGCCATGGCCGATGGATCGGAGTACCGGGCCCGCAAGGTGGTCTCCTGCCTGGACGCGAACGTCACGTTCCTCAAACTGATGGACCCGAAGGAGCTGCCGGCGGAGTTCGTGGCATCGGTGCGCCATCTGGACTACGCCAGCGGCAGCGCCAAGATCAACCTCGCGCTGTCGGAGGTCCCGGACTTCAGCTGCCTCCGGGGCAACACGCCCGGACCGCAGCACCGTGGCACCATCCACCTCTGTCCCACCCGGGAGTACATTGAGAAGGCCTTCGACCGGGCCAAGTACGGCTACATCTCCGACAGCCCGATCATCGAAGCGACCATTCCCTCCTCGCTGGACGACAGCGTGGCGCCCACGGGGAAGCATGTGATGTCCATGTTCACCCAGTATTTCCCCTACAAGCTCGCGGCGGATGCGGGAACCCTGGAGGAAAACAAGAAGCGCTTTGCCGAGCGCTGCATCGACATCATGACCGAGTACGCGCCGAACTTCCGCCGCTCGGTGATCGACTACCAGGTGTTATCTCCCGTCGATCTGGAGGCCCGCTTCGGCCTGACCGGCGGCAACATCATGCAGGGCACCATGTCGCTGTCGAGTCTCTCGTTCATGCGCCCGGTGCCGGGCTACGCCGACTACCGGACTCCGGTGCGTGGGTTGTATCTCTGTGGCGCGGCCACCCATCCCGGCGGCGGCGTGATGGGGGCATGCGGGTACAACGCGGCACGGGAGATCCTGAAGGACGGTTGAAAGTTGGCGGGCGCGTCCGGAGCGCGTCTACTGACGCCACCAGCGGGTTTATCGCAGCTTGACGGCGTCGGGCCCGGCCGGTAGAATGGCCGCCGTGATCGGACGCGAGCCACCCCGGCTGACCCCGGGGGACCGGCGACCCGGCGTACCGGCCCTTCCGCAGCACCTAGTGACTCACGCCACGAGTTCTTAAGGACGATTCGGCGCCAGCCTGATCGTTCTTTGTCCTACCATCGGCTCACCTCAACCAAGCGGAGGGCGGAATGCGGGGATCGTCGCGCGGGTTGCGCGGGTGGTTCGGAGCGCTGGTTCTGGTCTGGGTTGCCACGGGTTGCGCACCGCGTGGTGACAAGGGCGGAGAGGTGAAGGAGGATGGTAAGATCCCCGTTACCACCTCCTCCAGCGAGGCGAGACAGGATTATGTCAAGGCGGAGGGGCTGGCGGACAACCTGCGCACCTTCGAGTCGCGCCAGCTCCTGGAGAGCGCAGTTGCCAAGGACAGCAACTTCGCACTCGCCTACTACCGCCTTGCCGCGTCCGCGCCAACCGCGAAGGGGTTCTTCGAGAACCTCAACCGGGCCGTCGCGCTGGCCGACAAGGCCTCCGAGGGCGAACGGCTGATGATTCTGCAGCTGCAGGCCGCGGCGAACGCGGATCCCGGAAAGCAGCGCGAGAACTGCGAGCAGCTGGTTGCCAAGTACCCGAAGGACGAGCGGGCCCACGTGCTCCTGGGCAACGCCTACCTGGGTCAGCAGGACTACGCGAAAGCCGTCGCCGAGTACCAGCAGGCGATCACGATCGCCCCGAACTACGCGCCAACCTACAACTCGCTCGGCTACGCCTACCGGCCCACCGGCAATCTCGCGGCGGCCGAGCAGGCGTTCAAGAAATACATCGAGCTGATTCCCGGAGACCCCAACCCCTATGACTCCTACGCCGAACTGCTGCTGAAGATGGGGCGATTCGAGGAGTCGATCGCCATGTACCGCAAGGCCCTCTCGATCGATCCCGGCTTCATCTCCTCGTATGTCGGCGCCGCAGCGAACTGGGTATACCTGGACAAGCATGACTCCGCTCAAGCCGAGACCAGGAAGCTGCACGACGCTGCCCGCACGGATGGCGACCGCAGGACCGCGCTGTTCACCAGCACCGTGATCGATGCGGATCAGGGCCACCTGGATCTGGCGCTCGGGGAGCTGGAGAAGCAGTACGCCATGGGAGAGCAGCTCACCGACACAGCCGCCATGGCCGGAGACCTGGGCTCGATCGGGGACGTGCTGCTCGAAGCTGGCAAGCCAGAGGAGGCCCGCAAGCGCTACGAGCAGGCGGTGAAGCTGGTGGAATCCTCCAGCCTGTCACAGGAAGTGAAGGACGACACCCGCCTGGTCCTCCACTTCAACCTGGGGCGGGTGGCCCTTCGCCGGAACGATCCGGCCACGGCCAAGGCCGAGGCCGAGACCTACCTGCAGGGCGCGACGGCCAAAGGAAACGATGGGGAGATTCGCCAGGCCCACCAGCTGGCCGGCATGATCGCGCTGCAGCAGAAACAGTACGACAAGGCGCTGGAGGAGCTCGGGCAGGCCGACCAGCAGAACGGCTACAATCTGTACCGCATGGGCCTGGCGCACCTCGGCAAGGGCGACAAGCCGGGCGCGCAGAACCTGTTCACCGCGGTCGCGAACCTCAACCCCCTCCCCTCGCTGGACTACGCGTTCGTCCGGACGAAGGCACGTCAGCAGGCCGGCCTCAGGTAGGTCGGTGCCCGCGAGCGGACCAACCGGGAAAGTCTCGAGCGGCCGCATCCTGAAACGAGATGGCCCCCTTCCGGGATCGATCGGAGGGGGCCTTCCGTTGGCGAAGATGTGACGAGAGCCGTGCCAGAGGACATTTTGCCGCCTGGCGTGGCGAGGATAGAATACGGCCGTTCCGGGCATGTTGCGCGGCTAGACCGGCCCCGCCGCTAATCATCAGGAGACGAATCGTGCAAGGCTACCAGATGTACATCGACGGCAAGTTCGTGAACGCCGCCAGCGGGAAGACCTTCGAGGTGTTCGACCCCGCCACCGAGGCCGTGATTGCCACCTGTCCCGCCGGGGACGCTAGGGACGTCGACCGCGCGGCGCAGGCGGCGAAGAAGGCGTTCTACGGTGGGTGGCGCGGGACCAGCGCCCAGGAGCGCGGCCGTATCCTGCTCCGATTGGCCGAGCGGGTCCGGGCCCGGCGGGACGAGCTGGCCCGGATCGAGACCCTCAACTCCGGCAAGCCGATCGTCGAGTCCGAGTATGACATGGACGACTCGGCCACCTGCTTCGAGTATTACGGAGGGTTAGCCACCAAGATCAACGGCGAGGTCATCCCCGTACCCACCAACGCGGTGGTCATGGCGGTAAAGGAGCCGATGGGGGTCGCGGGCCAGATCATCCCATGGAACTACCCGCTCGCCATGGCCGCATGGAAGCTCGGCCCGGCGCTCGCCGCGGGCTGCACCGTGGTGATCAAGCCGGCGGAGCAGACGCCCCTCTCGCTGCTGGAGCTGGCGAAGGACTTCGAGGCCGTGGGGCTGCCGCCCGGGGTCATCAACGTGGTGACCGGCTTGGGCCCGGAGGCGGGCGGCCCGATCGTGGTCCATCCCGAGGTCCGCAAGATCGCGTTCACGGGCTCCGCCGAGGTCGGCAAGCTCATCATGCGGAACGCGGCCGACCAGCTCAAGCGGGTGTCTCTCGAGCTGGGCGGCAAGTCGCCCAACATCTTCTTCGCCGATGCCGACTTCGAGGCCGCGGTCGATGGCGCGCTGTTTGGTACCTTCATCAACCAGGGCGAAGTCTGCTCCGCCGGGAGCCGGGTCTTGGTACAGCGGGAGATCTACCCGAAATTCGTCGAGGCCTGCGCCGCCAAGGCCAAGACCATCAGGCTGGGCCCCGGCATCGAGCGCGAGACCAAGATGGGCCCGCTGGTGAGCGCCGAGCAGCGCGACCGGGTGCGGAAGTACCAGGAGATCGGGAAGAAAGAAGCCAAGGTCGCCGCCGGCGGCGGCACGCCCAAGCAGTTCAGCAAGGGCTGGTATGTCGAGCCGACGATCTTCTATGACGTGGACAACAGCGCCAGAATCGCCCAGGAGGAGATCTTCGGACCGGTGATGAGCGTCATCCCCTTCAAGGACGAGGCCGATGCCCTGCAGATCGCCAACGCCACGCCCTACGGCCTCGCCGCGGCGGTCTGGACCAGGGACATCTACAAGGCATTCCGGGTGGTGAAGCAGCTGGAAGCGGGGGTCGTGTGGGTCAACCACATGCAGCCCACCATGCTAGAGGCGCCGTGGGGCGGCTACAAGATGTCCGGCTTCGGCCGCGAGCTGGGGCACTGGGGTGTGGAGGAATACCTCGAGACCAAGCAGGTGTACATCAACCTGGACGAGGCGCCGATCGCGTGGTACTAGGCCGTTGGCCGTTAGCCGTTAGCCGTTAGCCGTTAGCCCTTCGATGCAACGCGACCCTCCGCGCCCGTCAAGGCATGGAGGGTCACTTCGATTCCAGTTCAACCGAGTCTCAGGATCGGACTGAGCCGGAGACCGCCTTCGCGGCCTTCTTGATGAGGTTGCCGAGGAATCCACCCTTGACCCCCTCCGATCGAGTAGGACTCAATCCCCGGCTTTGCAGGTTCCGAGTCTTCAGCCGAGCTTTCGGCGACTTCGTCATGCGTACCTCCGGAGCGTTGCCAAGGTGTGCGCCGGACGGTATCCAGGTTCCGGCAGCGGTATCCCCATCCTCG
>JBGQJV010000069.1:0-19240 GCA_041499215.1 Gemmatimonadota bacterium
AGGGGAATGGCTGGCTCTATAAGACCTGTGACCGCTTTCCACCCTTCCGGCCGGTGCCGGTCGTGCATCCCGGGCTGCCGCGCTGGGGGCAGGACCTGGCTGAGGCAGTGGGCCGCGGGGTACCGGCGGTGCGCTGCGATCCCGGGTTTCTCGGACTGGCACCCGCCGGCCCGGAAGTGGTGCGGTTGATCCAGGCGGCGGGCGAGGCGGACATGCCGATCCAGGCCGCGGTCCGCCTGGAAGACGGCCGGGGCCGGCATCCGCTGGACGTAGCTCCCGAGCTCAGCCCCGCCGCGGTGCGGAGCTGGGTCAGGGCTCATCCCCGGACGCGCCTGATTATCACCCACGCGGAGCGGGAGTTCATCGAGCAGGTGCACTTCGGGGCGACTCCGGAGGAGGCGGGCCGGATTTGGTGGGATATCTCGTGGATCTGGGGTCCCCCGGAAGACCACCTGGCCATCCTGCTTGCCACCATGGGTGGAGGACGCTTCCTTTTCGGTAGCGGACAGCCGCTCCGGCTGGCGGAAACCCCGCTGGCGCGGCTGGATCTGCTGGACCTGGCCCCCGCGGACCTGCGGGCGATCCTGACCGACAACGCCACCATTCTGGCATCGAGGAACTCAGGCACCTGATGACTGAGCCCCGCCGTCTCCACCCCCGTCTCTCGTTCAGCGGGGGGCCCGCGCCCCGGCTGGAGACCGCCGCACGGAGCTACGAGATCGTGGATCTCTCTCCCGCCGGCGTGCGGTTCCGTGCCTCGTCGTCGGCGGTTCCGGAGATCACCATCGGTGACCTGCTGCACGCGACCATCAGGTTCCCGGCCAATCGGACCGTCGAGGTGGAAGGCCGGGTGCTGCGGGTCTCCGGCGCGGAGGCGGCGGTGCGGCTGGAGCAGGGGATGGACGACCTCGCAGCGACCGTTCCGATGGGGCCGGCGGCGCCCCGGCGCACCGGCCTGCTCTGGTAGGTGGCCGTCATGGGCTGGGTCCACAATCGCGAGTACTATCGCATCACCTACCCGACCACGCTCCGGCCCAAGCTGCTGGTGCAGGGCCACACCTTCGAGGTGGTGGACCTGTGCGAGCGCGGTATCCGCTTCCGCCTGGGAGACGCCATGCCGCCGGACGTAGGTTACGAAATGGCCGGGACGGTGCGCTTCCGCCGGGGCGAAACCGTGGAGGTTCGCGGCACCATCCTGCGGCTCAACGACGGCGAAATCGCGGCTCGGCTCGACGCGGGGATACCGCTGCGCGCCATCATGGAAGAGCAGCGCTTCCTGCTCGACCGGCGCCGGCACCTCGGGCTCTAGCATGGCCGCGACGTTCGACGTCGCGGTCGTCGGACTCGGCGCCGCCGGAAGCGCCACCCTCCAGGCCCTGGCCCGGCGCCGCATCCGGGTGATCGGCCTCGATCGATTCCATCCGCCCCACCCCCGGGGCTCCAGTCACGGACGCTCCCGGGTCATCCGCGAGGCCTACTACGAATCCCCGGTCTACGTCCCGCTGGTCCAGCGGGCGTACCAGGAGTGGGCCCGGATCGCCCGCGACACCGGTCGCGCGCTCCTGCACCAGACCGGCGGCCTGATGATCGGCCCGGCCCAGGGAGAGCTGGTGGCGGGTGCGCTCCGGAGCGCGAAGACACACGGGCTGCCGCACCAGCTGCTTCGCGCGGATGAGATCCGGCGCCAGTTCCCGGTGTTCAACCCCGGTGAGGGCGTGATCGGCCTGCTGGAGCCAAGGGCCGGGTTTCTCCAGCCGGAGGAGTGCGTGGCCGGCTGCCTGGAGCTGGCCGCGCGCCACGGCGCGACGATCCGGACCGGCACGGCGGTGTCCCGCTGGAGCCGGAGCGGTGAGGGACTCCGGCTGGAGTGTGACACCGGAGACATCAACTGTGGGCGAGCCGTGCTGGCGGCGGGACCCTGGCTGCCAGCCCTGCTGGGAGAAGCAGCGCTTCCGCTGACTGTCGAGCGGCAGGTGATGTACTGGTTCGCCCCGGTAGCCGGAGCGGCGCGGTTCGCGCCGGATCGCTGCCCGGTGTTTCTGTGGGAGTGGGAGCCGGGCCGGTTCTTCTATGGCATCCCCGATCACGGCCACGGGTTCAAGGCGGCGCTGCACCACGAGGGTCTGGGCGTTTCTCCGGACACGGTGGATCGCAACGTCGGCGCCGAAGAGGTCGAGGCGATGCGGGCACTGCTCCGCCGGACGATTCCCGACGCGCCCGGCGAGCTGAGGGAAGCTGCGGTCTGTCTCTACACCAATACCCCCGACCAGCATTTCATCCTGGGACCACATCCGGCCGAACCGCGCATCGTCCTCGCGAGCGCCTGCTCGGGCCACGGGTTCAAGTTCGCGAGCGCCATCGGCGAGGTGATTGCCGAGCTGGTCGTAGCCGGGAAGAGCGAGCTGGATCTGGGTGCGTTTGCGCCGGGGAGGTTTGGCGAGAGAGAGAAGTGAAAGGTGAGAAGTGAGAAGTGAGGAGTAAGACGTGAGGGGTGATGGAGAAGAAGTGAGAAGTAAGAAGGAGGGGAGCCTACGGCCTGTCATCCCGAGCGCAGCGAGGGATCTCCGAGGTAGCCCGCGCGGAGATCCCTCGGTCTCTCCGCTCCCGGGATCACCGCCGCCCCACTCGCCGCCCACTTCTTACTTCTCACTTCTCACTTCTCACTCCTCACTTCCTACTCCTCACTCCTTACTCCTCACTCCTCACTACCTACTGCCAGCGGAAAAGTCTGAGGGCGAGCGCAAAGGAAACCGCCAGCCAGATGGTCAACACGAGCAGCTCTCTCCCGACTCCGGCGAACGACGCCCCTTCCAGCATGATGGCGCGGAGGGCGTCGACCAGCGCCGTGAGCGGCAGCGCACGGATTACCGGCTGAATCACGTCGGGAAACCGGCTGGCCGAGAAGAACACACCCGAGAGCACCCACATCGGCAGCATGATGAAGTTCATCAGGCCGGAGGCGCCCTCGATCGTCCGGGGCCGCGCCGCGGCCAGGAGTCCCAGCCCGCCGAACGCCAGTGACCCGATCGTGCAGGCCAGCAGCAGCGCGCCCAGCGAACCGCGGACCGGTACCCCGAAGGCCAGTACGCCGAAGCCGAGAATCGTCCCGACCTCCAGGCACAGCAGCACCAGCTGGGCGAGCAGGAAGGAGGCGAGGTAGTCGCTGCGCGACATGGGTGTCGCGGCCAGCCGCTTGAGCAGCTTCTTCTTCCGCGCGTCCACGATGGCGAAGCCGGTGCCCCAGATGCCGCTCCCCATCAGGTTCATCCCCAGGAGACCGGGCAGCAGAAAATCGATGTAGCGTGAGCCGCGCTCACGAACGATCTCGTTTCCCGTGGCCAGCCGGTCGAGTCGTCCCGCGGCTCGCTGCAGCGCATCGTCCACGCGCAGCCGGCCTGCCGCCGCTTCGGGGCGGGTGTCATCCAGGCGGTATCGGAGACTGTCCGGCCCCGGCAGCACCAGCAGCGTCACCCGCCCGTTCCGGAGGGCTCTCGCCGCCGACGCAGAATCGGCGAAGCGGGTAACCACCAGACTCGAGTCTCCCTCCAGCGCCGCGAACAGGTCGGGCCGCCGGTTGGTCCACTCGGCCCAGCCGACCGGGACACGTTCGGCTGGCTGGCTGCGAAAGGCGATGCCCAGGCCGGTCGCCAGCAGGATGGGGAAGATGTAGACCCAGAATACGGCCTCCGGCTCCCGGAAGAACTCGCGGAAGCGTACCAGGATCAGGGCCCTGAGGCCCGGCCGCGGGAGATTACTCATCGCGCAGGTGCCTGCCGGTGAGGGCCACGAACACGTCTTCCAGTGTGGGGGCGTGAGTACGGAGCTCCTCGATCTGAATCCCTTCGCGCCGAAGCACGTCAAGCAGACTGGGGAGGGACGTGTGCAGCCGCTCCACCCGGAGACTCAGCACCGATCCCTCCACCCGGGTGTCCAGCACCCCGGGCACCCCGGCCTGAACCGCGGCGGCAGCCGGCGCAACCGGTGTCACCCCGTCGTTCGCTGCAACCGCGATCTCGATCACCTGCTCGGCACCGAGGTCGGAGATCAGCGCTCGCGGCGTGCCCTGGGCGATGATCCGGCCCCGGTCCACGATCGCCACCCGGTCGCACAGCCGCTCGGCCTCTTCCATGTAGTGGGTGGTGAGGATCACCGTTCTTCCCTCCGACCGGAATCCGGCGATCAGGTCCCAGAGCTGCCGGCGGGATTGCGGATCCAGTCCGGTGGTCGGCTCGTCGAGGAAGAGCAGCTCCGGTTCACCGACCAGAGCGATGGCCAGGGCGAGACGCTGCCGCTGCCCGCCCGACAGCTGTCCCACCCGGCCGCGCCGCTTGTCGGCCAGCTGGACCTGCTCGAGCAGTAGCGCGACACTGGGGCCGGTGCCGTAGAAGCTGCGGAAGAGGCCGACGGTCTCTTCCACCGTCAGCTTCTCCGAGAACTGGGTTTCCTGCAGCGAAACCCCGATCCGCCGCCGGAGTTGATCGGCGCTCTTTGCCCAGGTGAGTCCCAGCACCTCCACCACTCCGGCATCGGGCTGGTTGAGGCCCTCGCAGATCTCGATCGTGGTGGTCTTGCCCGCGCCGTTGGGTCCAAGCAGGCCAAAACATTCGCCGATCGCGACATCGAGATCGAGTCCGTCGACCGCCCGGACATCCTTGTATTCCCTTCGGAGGTCCCGGAGGCGGAGAGCAGGTGACTGGGAGCCGGGAACAAGGCCCTGGGTCATGCCGGGTTGCCTTCTGTTCCCGGCGTCCCGTTGCTGGTTGCCTCGCTCCGGCCCTGGGACCGCCGCCAGAACAGAATCAGCTCGCGAGTGGTCTCGAAGACGCGTACGTCGGGGTCGGCGAGCGCCAACTCGCGCGGGCCCAGCTTGAGATCGAGGTGGGGCCGGCCGTCCCGGAAGTGCAGCGCCCGGGGCGGGGCGCCGACGCGCAGCCGGAACTCCTCCAACTCGCCCACGTCGTTCCCGCTTGACAGCACGTGGGAGTAGCCGGGCACGAGCAGATTCTCGCGGTCCATGAGGAGCATGATACGACAGGTGTCGGGTGCTGGGTGCTGGGCGTCGGGACACGGGGACGACCCATCAAACTAACTTGTCCCCGACACCTGACACCTGTCCCCCGACGCCTTTACTATTACTACCACCGCCCCACCGCACCCCCCACCGGAGCCCCCGTGTCCGACGCCCCCGCTGCCAAACTCGACGCCGTTCCCCTGCTGCAGATGCCGGGGGAGCAGGTGGTCGCGCGGTGGGACGGCACCGAGGTGCTGGAGATCAGGCAGACCTCCTCGGAGACGCTGCGCGCCGTAGCCGAGCGGGTGGCATTCCGCGCCATGCGGGACACGCCGTTCCATCATCCGGCCTATGCCCAGAGCGACAACGATCCGGAAGTGCGGATCTACCTCGCCCGTGAGCGCGGCCAGGCGGTCGGACTGGCTGTGCTCCGGCCTCGGCCCCGGTGGGGCTGGTGGTCCTGGGACGACTACGACGCCGAGCGGCGGCCGGCGACGGGCGTGGCGCCAATGACCTCGTGGACGGTCGAGATCATCTGGACCCACGCCGCCTGCCAGCAGCGGGGACTGGCCAAGCGGCTGCTGGACGTCGCGGCGGAACGGGTGGAGCAGCCGATCGAGTCCTTCGGATGGCGAAGGCCGTTTACCCCGTCGGGGGAAGCCTTCGTGCGGCGGTTGTGCGCCGAGGGGTTCTGGGTGCCGGACTAGAGAGCCTTCAGCCGTTAGCCGTCAGCCGTCAGCAGGTTTCGTGAATCGCGAACTCCATCGGGCCACGAGCGGGTACGGATCAGGGCTGATGGCTGATGGCTGATGGCTGATGGCTACTCGCGCCCCCTCATCTCCTCCCGATGGCGCCGGACCAGCTGCCATAGCTCGCCCATAGTGGCCGGTCGAGCCCCTCGCGCGACGTTGGCCGCGGCGACCTCGAACAACAGCCGCCATTGGGTGAACAGCGTCCGATAGGCCGAACGGATCCGGTTCTTCGGATCGTAGATACTGGTAGCCTCCGCCGTGGCCCCGTTCAGTTCCACCACCCGGAAGCCGCGGCCCTGCTGAAGCTCGGTGACGTCGGTGGTGCGGATGTCATACCGGCCGAAGTAGAACCCCTCGAACTTCCGACTCAGCTCGTCGATTCCCCGCTCCAGCGCGGCGGTACGCACCCATTCGCCGTCGAGGAACAGGGCACCCCGGCAGTGCGTCCCCAACTCCACCAGCGGGACCGTCTCGCCCGCTGCCGGCACGGCGGTGAGCCGGGTGGCATGGCGGCGGAAGTGCAGCGGTGCCATGCATACCGCCCGATCGTCCTGGAGGATGAGGTCCTGCAGGTTGTGCCGGCCGTCGCCGGTCAGCGTGAGCAGGCGCTTGTCGGTGATGGAGAAGATCGTGCCGCGCTCCTCGCCGGGCCGGCGGATGTAGAACACGCCGAACTCCTGCCCCGGGACGAACTCCTGTACCAGCGTGTCGCACCGGGTGGTCTCCAGGTATCCCCGGACCTCCCCCTCCGACCGCACGATCGCCACGCCGGAACCACGCTCTCCCACATCCGGCTTGAGCACCACCGGCCACGCGAGTCCCAGCCGCTCACGGAAGGAGCGGACCCGCGCCACCCGCTCCGACGCGGACAGGGCGACCGGGAGGAGTTCCCACGCGGCCACGACATCACCGGCCGAAGCCAGCCCGCGCAGGATGCCCGCCTTCGATTCCCCCACGAAGCCGCCGCCGGGGATCGCCGGATTGGCCGCGGTGAACACCGTCAGGCTCCGGTGCCGGAGCGCGAGCCACAGGATGTAGAGCACCACCGGCGGGTAGAAGGCCCACCGCGGCCAGAACTCCCAGCGGGTGAGCCTTCGCCAGCGGGAGAGGAGCAGGCGCCGCCCCCGGAACGTGCACAGCGGAATCACCAGCTTGAGGGCCAGGAACAGCGCCAGCCCCGTCACCAGCAGGTAGAGGGACGCCCGGCGCTGGAACACCGTGAGGACCTGCTGCACCGCCTCGCCGAAGGCGGCGGAGAAGCCCACCAGGACCGGCGTCCACAGGAGGCAGGCGATGAAGAAGTAGAGCGCAAACCGCGCCAGGCTGGTGCGCAGCATCCCCGCGGCGAAGTAGCTGGGCAGTCGAGTACCGGGAAGCAGGCGGGTCATGAACACCAGGGCCGCCCCCTGCTGCTCCACCCACTGGGACGAGAGCGCGACCGCTTCCGGGCTCAGGAACCAGCTGAGCGGCGGCCGGCCCAGCACCGCCCGACCCAGGCTGCGCCCGGCGAGGAAGACCAGCAGGTCGCCGAAGAAGATGCCGAGAAAGCAGGCCAGCGTTCCGGGCAGGAAGCCGATCGCGCCCCGGCCGATCATCAGCCCGGTGGTGATGCAGGTCAGGTCCTCGCTCACCAGCGTGGCCACCATGATGAGCAGCATCACGATCACCAGGGCGAACCCCTCGATCTTCTGCAGGCTCCGCGGGTCGAAGGGGCGGGCCGCGGCGGCCAGCCGGTCCGGCTCGGCGGTGGCCCGGGTGGTCGCGGCCCCGCGCTCCACCCGCTCCACGAAATCGGTGACCGGCCCCGTCACCGCCTCGGGCCGGGCGAAGGCGGTGAAGTGGTCGCCCCGATCCATTCGCAGCTCCGCCTGCGGCACGATCCGGGCGTGCTCCCGTGCTATCGCCGGATTGACCAGCACATCGTGCTCGCCCTGCAGGATGAGCATGGGGCCGTCGTAGCGCTCGAGAATGCCACGCAGCGGCCGCTGATCGGTATCGTAGAAGTTGCGGGCGTAGGCCACCGAGAGCATCGCATCGTCCAGCCAGCCGAAGTGCGGGGTGCCTTCCCGCAGGAGCCAGAGACCGGCGAGCTGCAGGCCGTGGATGGCGTGATTCAGGTGATAGTCGCCCAGCAGCTCGTATTCCTGCGCCCCGATCGCCGAGAGCATGGTGATCGATCGAACCCGCCCCGGAGCCAGGGCCTCGAGCTGGAGCACCACGCCGCCGCCCATGCTGAACCCCAACAGGTGGGCGCTCGGGATGTGCAGACTGTCGAGCAGCTGAAGCAGGTACCTGGCGTGGGCCCGGTTGGAGTAGTCGGGTACGTCCCAGCTGGAGCCGCCAAAGCCCGGCAAGTCGGGCGCAATCGCGCGGAAGCGGGTGCCGAGCAGCGAGGCCATCGCGCTCACTTCCCCGTTGTCGCCGGGACTTCCGTGCACCAGGAGGATGGCAGGGGGCGATTCGTTGCTGGCGCTTGGCTGGAACAGCCGATAGGCAATCCGCGTCTGGCCGTCCAGCTCCCGGTCCCCCGTCACCGGGCGAACCAGCTGGACCTGCTCATCCGGATCCACCGGGTGGGGTGTGGGGGAAATCAGCCGGAACAGGTGCGAGGCGAGCAGCAGACCGAGGTAGCACCAGAGGAGCCAGCGGGCCCTCGGCAGCAAACGGGCGCGGGTGGTCAACGCCGTGCGGCCAGGTCGCGGGCTCCGCTCGCCTCGAGACGCCGGGCCGCGGCCGTCGACGGCGCGAGGCCGAAACTCTCCCCGGGATCGATGCCGGACCCGCCCAGTAGCGCCCGGATCAGGGCGAAGTGATGCACGGTGTGACTCACCAGGAACTGCAGCTCACGCTTGAGGGTTGAACGGCTCCAGTCGGGGTCCGCGTCCACATCGCTCAACTGACGAAGCAGGCAAGCGGCCTGTTCCAGCACCTCGCGATTGCCCGCGAGAGCCTCCTGCAGTGGTGCCATTCTCGACTCCGTGAACCGGGCCGCCCGGCCCGGGATACGGGCCCAGCCGGCGGGGCGCTGTTGGGGTAGCAAGCTAATGAAATGGGCTTCCCGCCCCGTACGCCAGACGGGTGGACGGAGCAGGCACCGGGGAGTATAGATTTCCATTTGCGGGTCGGTTCCCTCGCTGACCCAGTGGGATGCAGGCATGACGTCATCGCGGTTGCCCGCGGGTTTCATCCTCTCGCGCAAGTTATTCCTGGGCGCGCCCTTGGCCGTGGCAGCCGCGGTCTACGGGGGGGCCTATCTCGGCTGGGCCGCCAGTGGTTTCCGGGCCCACCGTCCGCTGGTCGTTTTGCTGGTAGACCTGGCCTTTGTACCGCTCAATCTGGCCAGCACCTACGCCTTCCTCCGGGCAGCCCGCCGCCCCCGGATCGATCCCTCGATTGCCCGCGCCTTCCAATGGCTGAGCCTCGCGCTCGCCATGGTTGCGGTGGGGAATCTCGGCTGGGGCCTGATCAACAGCCGGGGAGAGGACCCCACCTTCAGCTGGGCCAATCTCCCATTCCTGCTGTTCTACCCGATGGTGATCGCCGGCTTCCTGAGTCTGGCTCGGGCTCAGCGGCGCCGGATCGAGTGGCGCAAGCTGCTGCTCGATTCGGCGATCGTGCTGCTCAGCATGGCGTTCATCGTGTGGTTCTTCGTGGTGCGGACGCTGCTCCCCACCCTCGAGAGCAGCTGGCGCGCCGCGATCGGCTTGGCATACCCGGTCGGCGATCTCGCGGTACTGGTCCTGCTGCTCAGCCTGCTGCTCCGAGCCTCGACGGTGATCAACCCGGCGGCGTACCGGGTGCTGGTCACCGGATTCGCCCTCAACGCGGTGTCCGACCTGGCCTACGACATGGCGTCGCAGGCCCTGCCGCGGATGCTCCCCAACTGGGCCGACGCGCTGCATATGGTGAGCTACGTCCTCATTTTGTGGGGCGCCGAGCTGTACTGGCGCCGGCCGGCACTGGCCATCCCGGGCTCGGATGGGGAGAGCCAGACGGCGCCACCCGCCAGCTCCATACCGCTGATCGCCGCGTCGGCAGCGGGGGTCCTGGTCGTGGTCGTGGCCATCCGCGAGTCGGCCGGCCCGGTCAGCATCCTGGCCATCGGAATGGTGGCGCTCTCCGCCCTGCTCATCGTCCGGGAGAGCCTGGCCGTGCGAGAGAATGCCCGGCTGCTCTCCGAGCGCGCCGAACGGGCGAGCAGTACCCGGTTCGAGGCGCTGGTCCGCTATTCGTCCGACGTGGTGATCGTGGTGGACGCCGGTCTGGTGACCCGGTTCGTGAGCCCCTCGGTGCACCGCGTGCTTGGAGTGGCTCCCGGACAGTGGCTGGATCAACCGCTCCGGGACCTGCTCCACCCCGACGACCGGGCCCAGGGCGACGCCTTCCTGTCCGACTGCCTGCTGCACCCCTCGAGCACCTCGTCGGTACGCTGGCGGCTGCGGCACGCCAGCGGAGACTGGCGCGCGCTGGAGACTCTGGCCGCGAACCTGCTCACCGAGCCGAGCGTCCGGGGGGTCGTGCTCACGTTGCGGGACGTCACCGAGCGCGACCTGCTGGAGGAACAGCTGCGCCAGGCCCAGAAGATGGAGGCGATCGGCCAGCTGGCGGGAGGCGTGGCGCACGACTTCAATAACCTGCTCACCACCGTCCTTGCGTCGAGCGACATGGCGCTGGCCCAGCTCGACCCGGGGGCGCCGGCGCGGGACGACATCGAGGAGATCCGCCACGCCGCGGCGCGAGCCTCGGCGCTCACCGGACAGCTGCTGGCGCTGAGCCGGAAGCAGATGGTCGAACCCCGCACCCTCGACCTGGCCCGGGTGATCGGCGAGACCTCCAGGCTGCTCGAACGGCTGCTCGGCGAGCAGGTGTGGCTGGTGACCCGGGTGACGGAGGATCTCGGCGCGGTGCGGGCGGATCGGGGGCAGGTGGAGCAGGTCCTGCTCAATCTCGCGGTCAATGCCCGGGACGCGATGCCTGGAGGCGGCACCCTGACAATGCGCGCCAGCAACGTGGTGCTCGAAACCCCGCTCACGACCCGGTTCATGGATGTGCCGCCGGGCGAGTACGTGCTGCTCGAGGTACAGGACACCGGCGCCGGCATGGACGAGGCCACCCTGCCGAGAATCTTCGAGCCGTTCTTCACGACCAAGCCGCGGGGCAAAGGGACCGGACTCGGCCTGGCGAGCGTGTACGGGATCGTGCGGCAGGGCGGGGGGGCCATCACCGTCGACAGCACCCCCGGGCAGGGCACCACCTTCCGCATCTATCTCCCCCGGGTGAGTCCCGATACCGCCGCGGAGGAGCCGGTGCAGCCGGCCCGGGCCGAGGCGGGGACCGAGACCATCCTGCTGGTGGAGGATGAGCCTGCGCTGATGGGCGTAGGTCAGCGGATCCTGCAGACGGCCGGGTATACGGTCCTCGCCGCCCACGACGCCGAGGACGCGCTTCGGCAGGCGGCCACCTGGTCGGGACCCATCGACCTGCTGCTCACCGATGTAATCATGCCCGGCGAGACCGGGCCGGTGCTGGCCCACCGCCTGGTGCACCAGCGACCCGAGCTTCGGGTGCTCTACATGTCGGGCTACGCCGGGGATGAGCTGGGCGAGCACGGGGTCCTCGAGCCTGGTGTGGCCCTGCTGCAGAAGCCGTTCACCGCTCGCGATCTTGCCGCCCGGGTCCGGGAGACCCTGGGTGAGCCCCGTTCCCGCCTGCGCGAAGAGATCCCCCAGCCGGGCTGAGTCGGGCCCAGGGCGAACCGCCGAAACCGGGTTTATGTTCACCCCATGGACCCGTTAGACGATTTCGCCCGACGAATCACCGGCGCCCGGGCGGCGTATTCGCTCCCGCTCCAGGCCAACCGCCTGGCGGCGGAGTTCAGTCATGCCGCGCTCTCGCTGCTGTTCCCCCACTTTGCTCCGGCTCGTGGTTCCACCCCCGATCTGGTAGTTGCCGAGCTGGGGCGGCTCGGCGCCCGGCTGGCGCCTTTTCTTGAATCCCAAGGGACCGAGGCGGACCGGGCGCGCGAGATTCGCGAGGCCTTTCTCGCCGGGTTGCCGGGTCTGGAACAGGAGCTCATGCTCGACGCCGTCGCCACCTGCGAGGCGGATCCCGCGGCCAAGAGCGTGGACGAGGTGGTGCTGGCCTATCCCGGTTTCTTCGCCCTGGCCAGCTACCGGATCGCCCGCGCACTTGCCTGTCTCGGTGTCGCGCTGCTGCCCCGGCTGATCGCCGAGTTCGCCCACCGCCAGACCGGCATCGACATCCATCCCGGAGCACGGCTGGGCCGGTCGCTGGCGATCGATCACGGCACCGGTATCGTCATCGGTGAAACCGCCCTGATCGGAGACCGGGTGCGGCTGTACCAGGGCGTGACCCTCGGTGCGTTGAGCGTTCGCAAGGAGCTGGCTCAGCAGAAGCGCCATCCAACCATCGAGGATGATGTCGTCATCTACGCCAATGCCACCATTCTCGGCGGCGAAACGGTGATCGGGGCGGCCAGTGTCATCGGCGGCAATGTCTGGTTGACCCATAGCGTGCCGCCAGGCTCGGTGGTCACCCACGGCGCCACCATCGAGCGGCCGCGGTTCGCGGAAGAACCGCTGCTGGAGTTCAATATCTGAAAGGGAGTGTGAGAAGCCAGAAGTGAGTAGTGAGAAGTGAGAAGGGGACCGGTTTGGCCTTCCCTTTCACCATTCACCCTTCACCTCCCACTTCTCACTTCTCACTTCTCACTTCTTACTTCTCACTTCTCGCCGCTGACTGTCACCGTCCACCTTCACACCCGCCGAGCTCAGCATGAAGGCCGCCAACATCCTCGAAACCATCGGCAACACGCCGCATGTGCGGATCAACCGACTGTACGACAAGAAGGTCGAAGTGTGGCTCAAGCTCGAGCGGGCCAACCCCGGCGGAAGCATCAAGGACCGCATCGGCCTCGCGATGATCGAGGACGCCGAGCGGCGTGGCGTGCTCAAGCAGGGCAGTGTGATCATCGAGCCGACTTCGGGCAATACCGGCATCGGGCTGGCGATGACTGCCGCGGTGAAAGGCTATAAGCTGATCCTGGTGATGCCGGAGTCGATGTCGGTCGAACGGCGGCGGATAATGGCCGCCTACGGCGCCCAGCTGGATCTGACCCCCCGGGAGAAGGGGATGAAGGGCGCGATCGAACGGGCGAAGGAGCTGGTCGCGGGCACGCCCGGGGGGTGGATGCCCCAGCAGTTCGAGAACCCGGCCAACATCGAGATCCACAAGACCACCACCGCGAAGGAGATCCTGGCAGATTTCCCCGAGGGGGTGGACTACCTGATCACCGGCGTGGGAACCGGGGGGCACATCACCGGCGTCAGCGAGGTGCTGAAGCCCCGCTTCCCGAAGCTCAAGACCTTCGCGGTCGAGCCGACCAAATCCCCGGTGATCTCCGGAGGCACGCCCAGCCCGCACCGGATTCAGGGGATCGGGGCCGGATTCATCCCGGCCAACCTCCATACCCAGACGCTCGATGGCGTGATCCAGGTGACCGAGGAGGACGCCTTCGCCTACGCCGTCCGCGCGGCGAAGGAGGAGGGCATTTTCGTCGGGCCCTCCTCCGGTGCGACGCTCGCGGCTGTGGCCCAGAAGATTCCCGAAATGGCCAAGGGGAGCCGGATCCTGGCGTTCTGCTACGATACCGGGGAGCGGTACCTGTCGATCGAGGGGCTGTTCCCGGTCCCCTGACACCCTCCTCCAGTTGGCGGTTTCCGCGGCCGGGCG
Organism: Gemmatimonadota bacterium; assembly: GCA_041499215.1. Taxonomy (GTDB): domain Bacteria; phylum Gemmatimonadota; class Gemmatimonadetes; order Gemmatimonadales; family GWC2-71-9; genus JADJOM01. The sequence continues at coordinate 13,516 of JBGQJV010000069.1, forward strand.
AGGGATTGCCCGGCCGTTCTCTTTCCGCTGCAAAGCATCGGTTTGAGGCTGCTGCGTCTTGCCTTGAGTGTTCCAAAGCTCCCTTCACTTCATTGCCACCCCTCCCTTCATAGTCGCCGAAGGCCGATGGCGATTAGCTGTATAAACTATTGCTACTTATCGTTTTACGATGCCTTGCTGGGCCAGCAGTGCCAAATTTGGCACGTGTTTTGTTTCTGTCCACCCCCTGAAATCCCGTTCCCAGGTATCGGTACCGCCCGCGTGCACCCCGCGCTGGCCCCCTTCCGCGCAGAGACAACCAGCGCTCCGGAGAAACAGGGTTATGGCAAAGGTGATGGTGGTCGACGACTCCTATTCCGAGCTCCAGATGATGGAGTCGCTGCTCAAGGGCGCCGGCTTCCAGGTGGTCGCCCTCTCCGATCCCGCCGAGGCAGAGGCCAAGGTCGCGGCGGAGCAGCCGGATGTGCTTCTGCTCGATGTCGTCATGCCCAAGCGCAACGGTTACGAGGTGCTGCGCGCGCTGCGGCGGCAGGAGCAGACCAAGGGGGTTCCGGTTGTCATGGTGACCTCCAAGGACCAGGAGAGCGACCGGGCGTGGGGTCTGCGTCAGGGCGCCTGCGACTACGTCACCAAGCCCTTCACCGCGGAGCAGCTGCTCGGGGCGGTTCGGCGGGTTGTGAAGTAGCCATGGCCGACTCCGCTCCCGAACCCGCAGTCTCCCTGGCCGAGAACCCCGCGGCGGAAGCGGCCCCGGTCGCCCCTGCCCGGGCCTGCGTGTTCGAGTGTGGTGGGCAGGCGTACGCGTTCCCGGTGGCGGAGGTGCGCGAGGTGGCGATGCTGTCGCAGGTCACCCCGGTGCCACGGCTTCCGGCGCAGGTCCGCGGTATCGCCAACCTGCGCGGCGTGATGCTGCCGGTGGTCGATCCGGGACCGGCACTGGGCCACGGACCGGCGGGTACCCGGCCGGTAACACCGACGGTGGTATTGCGCGACGGTCGGGAAGATGTCGGCCTGGTGGTGGACCAGGTGCACGGCCTGTTACCGATGGAAGAGTCCGGTCCGCTCGAACGGGCCGGGACCGGCAGCCGGGCCGCCTTTGCCCAGGGCGCGTTCCGGGCCGCCGGCCGGTGGGTGATTCTGCTCGATGGACGCACCTTGCTGGAGGCACTTCGGCCTCCGCGTCTCAGCCAGCCGGAGCTGGTGTAGCCGGCATACCCGTGTCACCGGAACGGGCCGGGCGGCCCGGGTCCGCGCAACAGGAGCCGTGCGATGCTGAAGAACCTCAAGGTGTGGCAGAAGCTGGCCCTGGTGGCCCTGGTCTTCGTGCTCCCGATCGTGGTGCTGGTCTTCCAGCTCATTAACGAACAGAACAAGGCAATCGACTTCGCCCGCGACGAGCGACGCGGCATTGAGGGGCTCCGGCCGGTCCGGGAACTGCTCGGTGCCTTGCTGGCGCATCGCGAAGACGCGGCCCTTGCCCTTACCGGTGACGCCGCTGCCGGCGCCCGGCGGCAACAGGCCGAGACCGCGGCCGATGCAGCGCTGGCCGCGGTGCAGGCAGTGGACCAGAAGTACGGCCAGGAGTTCAAGACGGCCGCGTCCGTGCGCGCCGTCACTTCCGGCTGGCAGTCGCTCAAGGACGGGGTACCGACCAACAGCCCGGCGAACAACCTCGCCGCCCATCGCGAGCTGGTGGGACGCGACATGCTGGCGCTGGTACTCGACGTGGGCAACGGGTCGAAGCTGACGCTGGACCCCGACCTCGACGCCTACTGGGTGATGAACACCCTGATCGAGAAGCTCCCGTCCCTCATGGAGGACGCCGGCGATCTGCGCGCCCGCACGGTGTCGGCCCTGGCCGCCGGGGGGCTCACGGCCGAGGCCAAGGCCGGTCTCACCTTCCAGATCGCGCGGGTCCGGTCCGACGCCGACAAGGCCCGCCAGGCGCTGGCCTTCGCACTCAATGCGACTCCCAGCGTGAACCAGCAGCTCGGTTCCCTGGCCCAGACCGCGGATGACGCCGCCCGCTCCCTCGCCGACCTGGTGGAGCAGCGCGTCGTGGCGCCGGCGGCTCCGACCGTGGGGCTGGGCGAGTTCTCCAGCAGCACCCAGCCGGTATCAGCCGCCCTCGGGCGGCTGTACGATCAGGGCGTTGGTGTGTTGGACGGCTTCCTGGCGACGCGTATCGCCGGGTTCCGCCAGAACCAGATTACCCAGCTGGTCATCGCGCTGCTGGCGGTGCTGGTCGCGGTGCTCATCCTGATGTGGGTCGCCCGGCTGATCAACGGGCCGGTCCGCGATCTGAGCGCCGCGGCCCAGCGACTGAAGAACCGCGACTACTCGGTCAAGGTGAAGGTGCACGCCAACGACGAGCTGGGACAGCTGGCCCAGACCTTCAATGACACGGTGCGGCAGCTGGCGAGCAACGAAGACGAGCGGAACGCGGAAGTGAAGCGAAGCAAGGAGCTGCAGCAGAACGTGACCAAGTTCCTGGACGTGGTCACCGAAATCAGCCAGGGTGACCTGACCCGACGCGGTGAAGTGACCGCCGACGTGCTGGGCAACGTGGTGGACTCGGTGAACCTGCTCGCGGAGGAACTGAGCATCGCCCTGCGGGAGGCCCGTGATACCTCACACCAGGTGGCCACCAGCGCCGCCTCGATGAGCGAGGCAGCCGAGCGGATGGCGGCCGGTGCCCAGACCCAGGCCAAGTCGGCCGAGACTGTGACCTCGGCGGTGGAGCTGATGCACGGGTCGGTCCGTCGGGTTGCCGACGACGCGGCACTCTCCGCCGAAGCCTCCCGCCGCGCCGCGGAAGCGGCCCGCGGCGGTGACCAGGCGGTGCGCGCCACCCTCGCCAGCATGCAGCGGATTCGTTCCGAGACCCAGGCCATGGCCAAGCGGGTGAAAGGTCTCGGTGACCGCTCGCTGGAAATCTCCGAGATCGTCACCACCATCGAAGGGCTGGCCGGCCAGACCAACCTGCTCGCGCTCAACGCCTCGATCGAGGCGGCGGGGGCCGGTGAGACCGGCCTCCGGTTCGCGGTGGTCGCCGACGAGGTACGCAAGCTGGCCGAGCGGTCCGCCCAGGCCACCCGCGACATCGCCGGCCTGGTCAAGGCAGTGCAGAGCGAGACTGCTGAGGCGGTGGCGGCGATGGAGTCGGAAACCCGCGAAGTGGAGCAGGGTCACCAGGTGGCGCTCACCGCCGGTGAGAGCATCAAGGTGCTTGCCGGCATCGCCCGTGAATCGGCTGAGCTGGCCGAGTCGATCAACCTGGCCAGTCAGCAGCAGGTGGAGAGCGCCGAGGGCGTGTCCAGCGCCATGCAGTCGATTGCCCGAGTCGCCAAGGAGACCGAGTCGGGCGTGCTCGATGCCAAGCGGGTCGTGGGTCAGCTCAGCCGTCTGGCACAGGCCCTGAGCCAGAAGCTGGAACGCTTCCGGCTGGCGGCCTGATCCGGCCGAGGGGACTGGTCATGGGCGAGGACCGAGCGTACCTCCGCAGCGTGTTTCTCATGGAGGCATGGGACACGCACGACAGCCTGCGCCCGGTGGTGCCGCTGCTGCGGCAGGCGGCGGGGGCCTCTCCCGAGGACCTCGATGCCCTCGCCATTGCGTCCCATCGACTGAAGGGTGCGGCCGGCCTTCACGAGCTCACCCGCATTGCCACCCTGGCCGCGCGGCTGGAGCGGCTGGCGGGCGGGGCCGTAGCCGGAGAGGCCGACGATTCCCGGGCCGATGCGGTCGAGGAGTATCTCGCCCTGCTGAGCCGGCTGCTCGAGGCGGTGACGGTCGTCGGAAGCGACGCCGACGAGGGGGCGCTCAGCGCGCTGGCCGAGCGGCACGGCTACCTCGAGGCTCCGCCGCGCCAGGTGGATCCGCGAGTGACCCAGATGGTGGCCCAGCTCCACACCTTCCGGCAGGACAATCCCGAGGTACTCGAGTACTTCCTGCCCGAGGCGGGCGATCATCTCGACACCATCGACGATGCGCTGCTCGCCCTGGAGCGCGGTGGCCAGAACGAAGAAGACATCGACCGGCTGTTCCGCGCGGTGCACACCCTCAAGGGTGCGGCCTACGTGGTCGGCTGCGATCCCGTCGGCGACCTGGCGCACGAGCTGGAGGACCGGCTGGTCGAGGTGCGGGACGGCCGGGAACCGCTCTCGGCGGGGACGCTGCAGGCGCTGTTCTTCGGCGCCGGCGGGTTGCGCGCGCTGGCGGCCGCGGCCGGGGGGCGCGAGGCGGATCTGGCCACCCGCCTCACCCGGGCGCTCGCCGGCCTGGCCGGTGCGCCGCGCCCCAACCAGGACGATGTGCTCCAGCCACCACCCACCGAGGAACCGATCCGTCCGGAGCCCGTCGCCCCGACGGAGCAGCCGGTGGCCGAAGCACCGGTGCCGACCATCCGGGTGCGGATCGACCGGCTGGAGCGGCTGATGAACGCGGTGGGCGAGCTGGTGCTCACCCGCGCCCGGCTCGAACGCCGATTGGGCCGACTGGAGACGCTCGGTGACGACCTGAGTTTCGCCCGCAACCGGATGACCGACGCGGTGCGCGAATTCGAGCAGCGCCATGCGTTCACCCGCATGGCGGAGCAGGAGGAGGAGGGCAAGGAGCGAGACCCGGCGCCGCGGCTCCCCGCGCCCGACCTGGCCAACGTCTTCTCCGAGCTGGAATTCGACCGCTACGACGACTTCAACCTGTTCGCCCGGCGGGCCACGGAAATCTCGGCCGACCTGAGCGAAGTACAGCAGCAGGTGCTCCAGTCGATCCGCGGGCTGGTGGAGGAGTCCACCACCCTGCAGCAGCTGACCCGTGCGCTCCGCGGTGAAGTCACCCGCGCCCGCCTGCTCCCACTCACGCCGCTGTACGTGCGGCTGGAGCGCCAGGCGCGCGAGCTGGGCATGGCGCTGGAGAAGCCGGTTGAGCTGGTGATGGAGGGGGGCACGGTCGAGTTCGACAGCCGGGTGGTGAACGAACTGGCGGACTGCCTGCTGCACCTGGTGCAGAACGCGCTGACCCACGGTCTCGAGACCGAGGCCGAGCGAATCGCCCTGGGCAAGCCGGTCTGCGGCACGGTCCGCATCCGGGCCGAGCAACAGGGCTCGCGGGTGCTGATCGAGGTGGAGGACGACGGCCGGGGCATCGACATCCCCGCCGTTCGCCGCACTGCGGTGGAGCGCGGGGCCCTCAGCGCCACCGCCGCGGAGGCGCTGGAGGAAGCCGAGGTGATGGGGCTCATCTTCCGTCCCGGGTTCAGCACCGCGTCGACCGTCAGCACCCAGGCGGGCCGGGGCGTGGGGCTCGACGCGGTGCGCTCCAAGCTGCACGGTCTCCGCGGTGAGGTCCGGGTGGCGAGCGAGGCGGGACGGGGGACGCGGTTCAGGATCACCTTGCCGCTCACGGTGGCCATCACCGACGCGCTGGTGCTCCGCTCCGGCGGCCAGACCTTCGGCCTGCCGCTGTCAGTCGTCCGGGAGGTCCGGCAGGTGGATGCGGGAGACTTCAACCCGCAGGGAGAAGGCCGCTATCGCTCTCCCTAGGGCGATCTGCAGCCGGCCTTCCGGCTGGAGGATCTGCTCGGCGTTGCCTCCGCCGGAGGGACGGGAAGCCGGCCGCTGGTGGTGGTCGCGGCCGGCGAGCGGTGTTACGGCATCGTGGTCGACGAGCTGGTCGGGACGGAGGTGGCGGTGTTCAAGTCCCTGGGCCGTGTCCTCGACGGGAC
>JBGQJV010000070.1:0-19123 GCA_041499215.1 Gemmatimonadota bacterium
AGGTCGACCCGTCCCGCTCGAGCACGGTGCCGGTTACCACTCGCCCGGCGCCATCCCGATGGCCTCGTCCAGGGCCGCCTTCACATCATACAGGGAGATTGCCTTGATCCGTTCCTCCGCCTCTTCCGGGGAGTGACCCCAAGCAAGCACGCCGGATTCCACGTGGCCGACGGGGCGATCGCCGGCCCGGGACCAGCGCACGAACAGCAGCGAGACGCCGAAGCGGCCTCGCTCGTCCGGCTCCTCCTCGACGAAGATCCCGACGGAGTAGGGCAGCCCGTCGTGGCCCGTGAATGCCGGCGCCCGATCATGCCGGGCCATGTAGCCGCCGAGCGTGACCTCGCTCATGTTCCCTAGAGGTGCACGGCCTCGCGCACCACGTTGCCGAGGATGAAGGCGATGTTCGCCGGCCGCTCGGCCAGCCGGCGCATCAGGTAGGGATACCACTGGGTGCCGAACGGAACATAGACCCGCATGTTGTGCCCGGCGGCGCGGAGCTGATCCTGCAGGTCGCGCCGCACGCCGTAGAGCATCTGGAACTCATATCGGGAGGGCTCGATCCCCTTCTGCTTGGCGAACCGGCGGGCCTGTGCCAGAATCCGCGGGTCGTGCGTGGCGAGGCCCGGGTAGTTGCCCCGCTCCATCAACCGCTGCATGAGCCGCACGTAGGCCCGGTCGACATCCGCCTTGTCCGGGTAAGCTACCTCCGCGGGCTCGAGATAGGCGCCCTTGCACAGCCGCACCCGGGCCCGCATCTCGATCAGCCGCTCGATGTCCCCGTCGGAGCGCCTCAGGCAGGACTGAATGACGACCCCGGTGTGCGAGCCGAACCGGTCGAATAATCGCCGGGAGAAGAAGTCCAGGGTTCGCTGGGTGTAGGCGGAGCCCTCCATGTCGATCCGGACGAAGCTGCCGAGTGTCTTGGCCTTCTCCAGGATCGCCGACATATTGGCGAAGCACAGCTCTTCGCTGATGTCGAACCCCATCTGGGTGAACTTGACCGAGACATTGGAGTCGACCCCGCTCTGGGCGATCCGGTCGAGCATCTGCAGGTAGACATCCCGGGCGTGGGTGGCGTCGCTTTCCTGGCTGATGCTCTCACCCAGCAAGTCGAGAGTGGCGGTGATCTTGCGGCGGTTGAGATCGCGCGCCGCCTCCACCGCGGTCTCCACCGTCTCTCCCGCCACGAATCGGGCGGCGAACTTGCGGGCCAGTCCATTGCGCCGCACGAAGCTGAACACCCTGGGCTGCGCGGAGAGCCAGAGCAGGCCGGTACGTATCATGTCGAAGAGTCCTCGCCTGGGAGCGGTTCGGGCGAGAGCAACGATAAACCGCGGGTGGAGGAGCAACAAGCAGTGCATATGTATGCGGCGGACCGGCGGACCAGCGGACCAGCGGACCGGGTAACGAGGAATGCCATGGGCTCATCGCTCCGTCCGTGGTCTCCCGCTGGTACGGTCCGCCGGCCCGCCCGACCGCCGGTCCGCAGTCTATGACCCGGCCCATTCGCATAGCGATGTGGTCCGGCCCCCGCAACATCTCCACCGCCATGCTCCGGGCCTGGGAGAACCGGCCCGACACCTGGGTGATCGACGAGCCGCTGTACGCCCACTATCTCACCCAGGTCGAGGTGAGTCATCCCGGGGTCGATGAGGTCATCGCCCATCACGAGTGCGACTGGCGCAAGGTGATCGCGGATCTGACTGGCGCGATCCCGCACGGGCGTACGATCTACTACCAGAAGCACATGACCCATCACTGGCTGCCGCATCTCAGGGGCGACTGGGTGCTGCAGCTCAGCAACGCCTTTCTGATCCGGCACCCTGCGGAGATGCTGGCCTCCCTCGCAGCCCGAATGGGCCCCCCGTCGCTCCGGGACACGGGGCTCCCCCAGCAGGTGGAGATCTTCCGGTTCATCGCCGAGCGGACCGGGAGCACCCCGCCGGTGCTCGACGCCGAGGATGTACTGCGTGATCCCGGCGGGATGCTGACGCGGCTGTGCCAGCTGGTCGAGGTTTCCTTCACCGAGCGGATGCTCAGTTGGCCGCCCGGGCGCCGGGAAACCGACGGCATCTGGGCCAAGTACTGGTACGAAGCGGTGGAGCGCTCCACCGGATTCGAGCCGTACCGGCCGAGGTCTCGCGAGGTCCCGCCCGAGCTGCAGCCGCTGCTGACGGAGTGCCTGCCCTACTACGAGGAGCTCAGACGCCACCGCCTGACCGTCCACTGAAAGGAGTGTACATGTCGCGGCTCTCCTGTGCCCTGCTCTTCGCTTCAGGCTTCCTGCTCCCGGCCGCGGGGGTGGCTGCCCAGGCACCGGTCTATCCTGCCACCCGGCAGGACACCACCGCGGATGTGTACTTCGCCCACCGGGTCCCCAACCCGTACCGCTGGCTGGAAGAGCTGGACGGGCCGGCCACCAAGGAGTGGGTGGAGGCGGAGAACACGGTCACCTTCGACTACCTCGGCCGCTTGCCGCAGCGCGACATCATCAAGCGGCGGTTGACCGCGCTGTGGAACTACCCGCGAGTCCAGATTCCGGTCCGGGAGGCGGGCCAGCTGTTCTTCCGCCGGAACACCGGTCTGCAGCAGCAGTCGGTGCTCTATCGCATGACGTCGCTCGGTGGGACACCCCGACTGGTGCTCGACCCGAACCAGGTCTCCCCCGATGGCTCCATCGCAGTGGCGAGCTGGTCGGCTTCCCCCGACGGCCGTTATGTCGGCTACACCACGGCCGCGGGTGGTTCGGATCTGCAGGACATACACCTGCGGGAGGTTGCGACCGGCCGGGACATCCCGGAGACCGTGGAGCGGATCAAGTTCAGCGGGATCAGCTGGACCCGGGACGGCAAGGGATTCTACTACGCCCGGTTCAAGGGCTCGAACGAGGGCGCCAATCTGCAGGACGCCAACAGTTTTCATCAAGTCTGGTACCACAGCCTCGGCTCGACCCCTGACCGGCTGGTCTTCGACCGCCCGCAGGATCCTGACGAGTTCGTCGGTGCCGGGGTGAGCGACGACGGCCGCTGGCTGTTCGCCTCGTCCGGCAGCGGGGCCTCCAGCAACCGGCTCTGGATGGCGGATCTGGGCGACCCGCGTCACCCCAACCTTGCCGCGCCGTTCAGCCCCATCGCCACGGCGGACGATGCCCTCTACACACCGCTCGGCGTGGCGGGGCGCACCCTGTATCTCTACACCACCTGGCAGGCGCCCCACGGTCGCATCGTCGGGGTCCCGCTGGGTGACAGTACCCGGGCCGGCTGGCGGGATGTGGTGCCGGAGAACCAGGACGTGATCAGCGAGTTCCTGCTGACCGGGACCCGTCTGGTGGTCGCCTACCTGGTGGATGTGCAGACCCGAGTCCGGCTGTTCGATCTCAGCGGCAAACCAGCCGGTGAGGTGCCGCTCCCGGATGTGGGCACCGCCGCCGGGCTGACCGGGAAGAACGATGGCGACGATTTCTTCTTCGCCTTCACCTCCTACCTCCGGCCCACCACCGTCTACCGGTACGCCTTGAAGACCGGCCGGATGGAGCCGTTCCAGGCGGCGGCAACTCCCTTCGATCCGTCCCGATTCGAGACCCGAGCCACCTTCTACCACTCCAAGGACGGCACCCGGATTCCGATCTTCGTCTCGGCCCGGAAGGGGGTGGCGATGGACGGGAGTCATCCGACCCTGCTGTACGGCTACGGCGGGTTCAACATCAGCCTCACCCCGTTCTTCTCTCCCGCGGTGGCCGCCTGGCTCGAGCTCGGCGGAGTGTACGCGGTCGCCAATCTGCGCGGTGGCGCGGAGTACGGCGAGGCCTGGCACCAGGCCGGCATGCGGGAGAAGAAACAGAACGTGTTCGACGACTTTATCGCGGCGGCGGAGTTCCTGGTCCGGGAGGGATACACCAGTCCGGCACGCCTCGCGGTCCAGGGCGGCTCGAACGGCGGCCTGCTGGTCGGCGCAGTGATGACTCAGCGACCGGATCTATTCGGGGTGGCGCTCCCTGAAGTCGGGGTCATGGACATGTTGCGCTACCAGAAGTTCACCGGCGGGAAGTTCTGGGTCGACGAATACGGTTCCTCTGACGACTCCGCGGCCGTGGCCAACCTGCTGGCCTATTCTCCGCTCCATAACCTGAAGCCGGGCACCTGCTATCCGGCCACGCTGGTCACCACCGCGGACCATGACGACCGGGTGGTACCCAGCCACTCGTTCAAGTTCACCGCGACACTGCAGGCCGCCCAGGGCTGCGCCCGGCCCACCCTGATCCGGGTGGAAACCTCGGGCAGCCACACCTTCAGTTCCACCGAACGGATCATCGCCGAGATCGCGGATCAGTACGCCTTCACCCTGGCGAACCTGGGCGCCGCCGCGCCGTAGGAAGTGAGAAGTGAGAAGTGAGAAGTGGGCCGGCGCCGGAATGGCCCTCTCACTTCTCACTCCTCACTTCTCACCAACTTCTCACTTAGACTCATAGCTCCACCCCACAACCGACGGCCATGCTCCAGAGCTTCAATCCCCGGAACGCCGACCTGCTCGTCAACATCAACGGGAAGCTGATCCATCGTGACCAGGCCGGGATCAGTCCGTTCGATTCGGCCGTCCAGGGGGGCGACGCGGTCTGGGAGGGGCTTCGGCTGTATCGGGGCAAGATCTTCCGCCTCACCGAGCACCTGGACCGGTTGCGGCATTCCGCCCAGGCGCTGGCCTTCCAGCAGATCCCCCCGCACGAGGCGATCAGCGGCGAGATCCGGAAGACCCTCGCCGCCAACGGGATGACCGACGGAGTGCACATCCGGCTGACCCTGACTCGCGGGGTGAAGCTGACCTCCGGGATGGACCCCCGGCTGAATCAGTCGGGGCCAACGCTAATCGTGCTCGCGGAACACAAGCCGCCGGTGTATTCGACCAGCGGGCTTACCCTGGTGACCAGTTCGGTACGTCGCTTTCCACCCGACTGCCTGGACCCCAAGATTCATCACAACAATCTGCTCCAGTCGATCCTCGCCAAGATCGAGGCCAATGTCGCCGGGGCGGACGACGCGGTGATGCTCGATACCCGCGGATTCATCGCGGAGACCAACGCCACCCACTTGTTCTTCGTCGAGCGCGGGGTGGTGCGGACCAGCCGCACGGTGGCCTGCCCGGAGGGAATCACCCGGGCGGTGGTCCTGGAGCTGTGCGCGGAGCACGGGATTCCCCACGAGGTGACCGATCTCTCCCTCACCCAGGCCTACCGGGCGGATGAGGCCTTCTGTACCGGGACAATGGGCGAGCTGGCGGCGGTGACCCGAATCGACGGACGCACCATCGGGTCGGGTGACGTCGGCCCCATGACTCAGCGACTCACCGCGTTGTTCCGCGAGCTGACCGCGCGGGAGGGAACCGTGGTGGTGGGGTAGTTGCTCAGTGGGCTATGATCCGGCGGGCCGGGCTCCTTGCCATCTGGAACCCACTGGCTCACTCGCGCACTACTGGAGAAACCTCGCGCGCAGCCCCGCGGGAACCACCGGGCAGCTTCCCGCCGGAGCGCTGAACAACCGTTTTCGGACCTTGGCGATCCCGTCGTAGCCGACGTCCAGCGGCCAGCGTGGCAGGAGGCCCGTGACCCTCGCGAGCGACCTCCAGCCACCGCCCAGCCGCTCGCCAATCGAGAGCACCGCGTCCGACCGCACCAGGGTCCGACCGTCCGCGGTGCGGAGCACCAGACTGTCAGGCAGCGTCTGCCGCAGACTTTCCGGTATCGCCTCGTTCCAGGTTGTCCCGCCGATCGGCGCAAACCGGAACCGGCTGCCATCCGGATCGTGCCGGAGCACGAACCCGACCCAGCGGTGGCACAGGCCGCAGCCGCCGTCGTAGAACAGCAGGTCGGCGCGCTCGGCCAGCAGTGGTGGGGTCGCCGCCGGGGCCAGGTCGGGTTCCAGCATGACGGGAATCTGCCCCGCGGACGCCGCGAACGGCAACGGCCAATGCTGATATATTCCCGTACCTTCATGACAACCAATTCAATCCTGGGGATCCTCGAGCTGACCGACCGGGGCGCGGGATTCGTCCGCCGGCGCCAGTACGCCTATCTGGCCGAGGACGGGGATCTCTACGTTGCGCCCCGGCTGATCAGCCAGTACGGCCTCAGAAGCGGCGACGAGCTCTCCGGTGAGGCGGGCCGCCCGCCGGGCCGCGGCAAGGCCGCCCCGGTGGAGAAGGTCTTCGCGGTCAACGGGCGTCCGCCGGAGGAGGCGCGGGAGCGGCCGGCCTTCGGGACTCTGGGCGCGGTTCACCCGGACGTGCCCCTCACCCTCGACTGCGGACTGCGCCGCTTCGGCCAGCCCGACTACACCAACCGGGTGATCGACCTGCTGTGTCCCTTCGGCAAGGGACAGCGGGCGCTGATCGTGGCCCCCGCCAAGGCGGGCAAGACCATGGTCCTCCAGGCGGTGGCGGAGGGGATCGCCAAGAATCATCCCCAGGCGCTGCTGCTCATCCTGCTGGTAGATGAGCGTCCGGAGGAGGTCACCGAGATGGAGATGTGCGGCTACGGGGAGGTTGTGGCCTCGAGCTTCGACTTCCCGGCTGAACGACATGTGGCGGTGGCGGAGCTGACGCTGGAGCGGGCTCGCCGCCGGGTGGAACAGGGCGAGGACGTGGTGCTCATCCTCGACTCGATCACCCGCCTCGCCCGGGCCTACAACACCGTGGAGCGGGGCACCGGCCGCACCATGACGGGCGGACTCGACTCCAACGCCCTGGAAAAGCCCAAGCGGTTCCTGGGCAGTGCCCGCCGGATCGACGAGGCGCGCGGCGGCGGCTCCCTCACGATCATCGGCACGGCGCTGATCGATACCGGCTCGAAAATGGACCAGGTCATCTATGAGGAGTTCAAGGGCACGGGCAACAGCGAACTCACCCTCAGCCGGGAGCTGGCCGAGCGGCGGATCTTCCCCGCCATCGATCTCAAGCTGAGCGGCACCCGGCGCGAGGAATTGCTGCTGCCGCCCGCGCTGCTGGCGGTGGCCCAGACCCTGCGTGGGCGGCTTGCACCTATGTCAGCGGTGGATGCGATGCAGCAGGTTCTGTTGTTGATGCGGCGCTCGGCGAACAACGCCGAGCTGGCGGGAGCGGTCGAGCGCTAGCGCTGCCCTTCGAGCAGCTCCCCCGCGGCAGGATCCCACGGAGGCAGCAGCATTTCCTCGGAGGAAGGCGATTCGAGCAGTTCGGGATCGGGGGCCGGGCCGGCAGTGTATTCCAGCGCCAGATGGGAGCCCGCCACCGCCGCCTTGACCCGCTGCATCACCACCTGCCCCGCGCCCAGCGGCAGGTAGAAGGCCTGCAGATACGCCGCCACCGCCCGCTCCACCGGGATGAGACTCGCCAGCAGGTCGGCGAGTTCACGCGCGTTCCGCACATGGGTGTTGGTCACCTTCTCCGCCGCCTGGGCCCCCACCATCTTCGCCAGATCCACCGTCTTCTCGTGGTACGACCGTCGATACCGGATGAGTTTGAGCACCAGGTCGAGCCGGAACAACCGCCAGCCGCGCAGCACCGGCAGCGGTGCCCGGGGCGGCAGGCAATCGAGCTCGAGGGTGGAGAGCGTCCGGGTCCGGATGGCCTCGTGCATCGACTCCGAGACCGGGGCGACGGTGAAGTAGAGCTCCAGGGCGTCCAGCGGCGACAGTCGGCTGGCGAACTCCCCGATGAACAGGCGGGCCTGCTCGGTGTGGGTATCGACCAACGATTCCCAGGCTACGGCATACGCCACCCGGACCCGTGCCCGGAGCGAGCGCGGGAACTGTCGGATGGGCATCTGGCTGGGGACGGTCAGGGTACAACTCCAAGCTGTATAAAAAGATGACAGCTGCCTGATACCACGCTTGGTTCAAGCTAGGTTGCTGCACTATCGGCGCAAGAGCAAGAAACACAATACATAAGATCACGCCACCGGGACCGGCTTGCACCCACTCAGCGCATCCAACCTAAGTGCTGATGTCTCGGTTATTTGGGGCTGGTATGCCCCGGATTCACCCCCATAGTCAGCATCGGCTACCCCGGGAGCCCCCCGCTCGGGGGAGACGCGTTCGGGGCGAATTCCAGCTCATTGGCAGTACCAGTTCAGTCGAGGCCCATGAGCCGCTGCAGTTCCCGGAATCGGGGGTCCCCCCGGATCGGATCGAGCAGCGGCTCCACCTTGAGATACACCAGCCAGCCGCGCCGGTCCGCCCGGGCCCGTTCCAGCCACTCCCAGGCGTCCTCCCATCGACCCAGGCAGAGCGCCAGCCGGGTGAAGTCGGTGGGAGAGACGTACCGCTCGCGGGCGAGCTGGTGCAACCCCTCCCAGGTCTCCTCCGCCTCCATCCGGCGCCCCGCCAGCATGTTGATGTGCGCCAGGGTAAGCAGGGCATAACTGTCGTTCGGCTGCATGTCGAGCGCCGTGTCCACCGACTCACGGGCCTCGTTCAGCCGCCCGGCCTGGGTCAGCAGCACCGCCAGCATCAGGTGGTTGTCGTGCAGCTCCGGGTCCATCACCAGGGCCCGGCGAACCCGGGGCAGCCCCAGCTCGGGAGTACGGGCATAGCAGTGCAGCCAGCCGGCGCTACGCTGGATCGAGACCGAGGCCGGGTCGAGCTCCACCGCGCGCTCCGCCTCCACCAGCGCCTCCCGCACCCGTCCCATCGCCGCGAGATACCAGGAATGCCACTGCCGGGCGCTGGCATATCGCGGATCCAGCTCGATCGCGCGGCGGAACTCCCGCCCTGCCCCTTCCCAGTCCCAGTCGTAGATGAATTTGACCCACGCGAGCGAGGTGTGGGCCTCCGCCAGCGAGTCATCCAGCGCGATGGCCTTCTCGGCCTCCTTCCGGGCACGGCCCAGGCCCTCCGCCACCGGCATCGCCCGGTAATCCACGTGCTGGGCGTAGGCGTCTGCCAGCCCAGTGTAGGCGAGGGCGAACCCGGGATCCTCGGTGATCGCCTGTTCGAAGAACCGCACCGCCTGCTCCATCCCCGGCCCGGTACGCTTGTTCCAGGCGTGGCGACCGCGGAGGTACAGGTGATAGGCCCGCTGGTTCCTGGTGGAGTAGCGCACCACCGGATCCTCCAGCGGGGTTGGACCGAGGAGGTGCGCCCGGAGGGTGGCCACGATGGTCCGGGCCAGCTCGTCCTCCAGCGCGAGGATGTCGCGATCCTCCCGGTCAAACCGCTCCGACCAGAGCAAGTGCCCATCGGCGGTATCACTCAGCTGCGCGGTCACCCGGAAACGATCGCCCACCCGCCGCACGCTCCCTTCCAGCACCGCGGTGACGTCCAGCAGGGCGCCGATGCTGCGGAGGTCCTCGTGCCTCCCCTTGAGCGCGAACACCGAGGTCCGGGGCACCACCCTGAGGCCAGCCACCTGCGCCAGGGCATTGATCAGGCCGTCGGTGATCCCATCGCTCACGTACTCGTTGTCGGGGTCGGGACTGGCATTGGAGAACGGCAACACGGCGATGCTCCGCCGGTTGTCGGACGTTGGCTCGGGCAGCCCGGAGAGGGGCGTGACCAGCGCCTCGCAGAAGTCGGCGATCGAGGGAAAACGACCGGCCGGTTCCTTGGCCAGTGCCCGGAGAATCGCCCGTTCGACGGCGGCGGGTATCTCGGGGCGGTGTGTGCGAGGCGGACGGGGCGGCTCGGTGGCCTGCCGCGCCATCGTGGCGCGGGCGCCGCTCCCGGAGAAGGGGGGATCGCCGGTGAGCAGCTCGTACAGCACGCAGGCCAGCGCATACTGGTCGCTCCGCGCGTCGACCACCGGGTCGCCGCTGGCCTGCTCCGGACTCATGTAGGCCGGTGTCCCCACCGCGACACCCGGCTCCGTCACCCCGGGGCCCGGGTCACACTCGTCGCACAACCCGCGAGCCACCCCGAAGTCCGCCACCACCGGCTCGCCTTCCTGCAGCAGGATGTTCTCCGGCTTCACATCGCGGTGGGCAATCTGCCGGCGGTGGGCGTAGTCGAGCGCGGCGCCGACCGCCCGGGTGAGCCGGATCGCCTGGTCGACCGGCAGCCGGCCCTCGGCGCGGAGCCGGTCGCGCAGCGACCCGCCCGCGACGTACGGCATGACGTAGTAGAGGACCGGGGCGCCGCCCGCGGAGGGGACCTCCCCCGAGTCGTACAGCGGCAGGATGTGCGGGTGAGTCAGCTGCGCCGCGAAACGGATCTCCCGCAGGAAGCGGTCGGCATGCTCCCGGCTGGTGAGCAGGCGACCCTGCAGCACCTTGAGCGCCACTGGGCGATCGTGCCGCCGGTCTCGAGCCAGATAGACCACCGACATGCCGCCCCGGCCCAGCTCGCTTTCGAGGGCATACTTGTCCCCGAGCCCGCCGGAGAGGAGGTCGAGGGGTGCTTCAGACGGTGGGCGGTCAGGGACGCTGGACACCCTCGGAAGGTATCGTGGGACCGGCGCCGCTGTCAGCCGACCCGTCCCTGCGCCATAGGACGCCGCCGTCGGTGCGATGAACCTCGTGGACCCGCCCCAGCTCCTCCCGGAAGCCGTGCAGCACCACCTTGCCGGGACCGAAGAAGGGTCGGGTGCTCTCATCCCGGACGCGGGCACCCTCGGGCCAGTCCTCGATCCGCGCCACCGGGGCACGGATGGTCCAGCCGGTGAGGATCGGCTGTCCCCCGGGCAGGAGGCTGAAGTCCAGCCGGCCCCCGGTGGTGCCTCTCGGCACCCAGCTCCACAGACCGGTGTACCGGTACTCCAGCCGGCGGAGCAGGTTGTGCTGCCGATCCAGCCACAGCACGCCTTCGATGTCCACCACCGCCCGTCCTTTCACCGGCTCGAACCCGAGTCCCAGGAGGTCCGGTTCGCTCCTGGCTGGCGGCACCAGCCGGAAGCAGTGAGTGCGGAGAAACGCGTCGCTGAAGAACACCGAGACATCGGGCCCGAAATACACCGGTCCCATGACGTTGTCCCGCGACTGCACGAACCCGAGCAGCGCCAGACTCTCCGCCGGCTGGCTGGCGATGGGCCAGGCACCCCGTCCGAACGCGGAGAGTGAGGTCTCCGAGATCAGGTGATCGCCGGGGTCGACCATGCGCCTGGTAAGGATGCTCTGGAACTCGAGCATCTCCTCCCTGCCCCCGGCACCAAGCAGACCCAGCGCGGTGCGGGCATCGTCCCACAGCAGGGCCATGCGCTGGTCCTCCTGGGGCGATCCGCGACACGGACTCTTGACCTCCACGGTGATTTCGCTCAGTACAACGGGCACCGCCGGGATGGCGAACAGCTCCTCGCGGGTGACCCGGGAATCGAACGCGAGCGGCTCCGAGGTCCACGGCCGGAAGCCGATCCGCAGGATGCGGACCCGGTGGAGGCCTGGAGCGATGAGCGGGAGACTGAATCGCCCCTGAGAGCTGGTAGCGGTGCTGAGCAGGATCGAGTCGTGTTCCGCCGCCAGCAGCTGTACCAGCGCCGCGGGAACCGGCTGGCGGGAGTCCCGCTCGACGACCGTGCCCTTGAGGCCCTGGGCCCCTGCGGTCGCGAACCCGAGGAACAGGAGCCCCGCGGCGAGGCGGAGGGCCCGGCTAAGGAAGGGTGGCAACGAAACGGCGGATACCCTCCTCGTATTCCCGGGCGCCGATGGCGTACGCATCGTCATGTCCTCCGGCGACTTCGAGAAAGGTCTTGGGCTCGGGCGCCGCCGCGAACAGGCGGCGCCCGTGCGCGATCGGAATGGTCTGGTCGTCCCTGCCGTGGATCACCAGTAGTGGCATCCGAAGGTGTTTCACCCGCTCCAGCGATGGAAAGCGGTTCCTGGCAATGAGCCTGACGGGCACAAACGGATAGACCTCGGCACCGCGGTCCGGGGCCGAGGTGAATGCTCCTTCCACGATCAGCCCGCCCGCCGGCACCCCGGTGGCCAGCTGGATCGCCACCGCCGCGCCAAGTGAATGCCCATAGATCACGATCCGCTCGGCGGGTACGCCGCGGACCGAGGTCAGATAGTCGTACGCCGCCCGGGCGTCGGTGTACAGGCCGGATTCGGTCGGGGTGCCGTCGCTGTCGCCGTAGCCGCGATAGTCAAGCGCAAGGATCCCGAAGCCAAGCTCGCGAAGCTGACGGTCGTGCTCCGGCCGCCCGGGGGTACCCAGGTTGCCGGCGTTGCCATGAAGGACCAGGATCCAGCGGGCAGTGTCGGCCGGCGGAACGACCAGCCAGGCAGTGAGGCGCACACCATCGGGGGTGCTGAAGTGCACCGGCTCGACCGGGAGGCCGGTGGGGAGCGGCACCGGCCCGCGGTCGGGGAAGAAGACCAGCTTGTTCTCGTTGCTGACCAGCCAGGCCAGCAGGCCGCCGTAGAGCAGCAGGGCCACCCCGAGGCCGGTCAGCATCAGACGTCCGGCGCGGCTCACCCGGGCTACGACTGGTAGAACCGGCCGCCCCGCTCGGCCATTGCCGCCAGCGACGCCGCCGGGGTGAACCGGTTGCCGAACTTTCCCTCAAGCTCGCGCAGCACCCGGACCACATTGGCGGCACCGAGATCATCGAGATACCGGAGCGGCCCGCCTCTGAAGGGCGGATAACCGATGCCGAAGATCGCGCCGATGTCGCCATCCCGGGGGGAGCGCACCACGCCCTCGCCGGCGGCCATCGCCGCCTCGTTGAGCATGGCATACACCAGCCGCTGTTCCAGCAGCCCGGTGGATTCGGGCCTGGTCGGCCGCAGGCCAAGGAGGTCATAGACCGTCTCGTCCGGCCCGGTCTTCTCACCCTTGTGATACAGATAGAACCCCTTGCCGTTCTTCCGGCCCAGCCGCTGGTCCGCCAGCATCTTCCCGATGAGCTCGGAAGGTCTGAGCCGGTCGCCGAAGGCCGCGTGCATCACCTTCGCGGCCTTCGCCCCGACATCGAGTCCGACCTCGTCCAGCAGGGTGATCGGGCCGACCGGGAAGCCGAACCGGGTCATCACCCGGTCGATCACCTCCATGGGCACGCCCTCCGCCAGGATGTAGCCGGCCTCGTTCATGTAGGGCGTGAGGATCCGGTTGACCCAGAAGCCCGGATGGTCGCGCACCACGATGACCGTCTTGCCCAGCTTCCGCCCGAACTGCACCGCGGTGGCGATGGTGTCGGGACTGGTCCGCTCGGTGGGAATGATCTCGAGCAGCGGCATCCGGTCGACCGGGGAGAAGAAATGCATCCCCACCACCTGCCCGGGGCGAGTGGCCTGCGCGGCGATGTCGGCGATAGGAATGGTCGACGTGTTGGTCGCGAAGATGGCCCGCTCCGGAGTCGCCGCCTCGGTGTCGGCAAGCACCTTCCGCTTCACGTCCAGGTCTTCGAACACTGCCTCCACCACCAGGTCGGCACGGCCGAACCCGGTGTTGTCGTTGCCGCCGGAGAGCAGCGCGGCCAGCCGCTGGAACTCGAACTTGGTAATCCGGCGCCGCTTGAGCCGGCCGGTCAGGATGTCGGTGGCGGCCTTGAGTCCCTTCCCTACCCGGCCCAGGTCGGTGTCCTTGAGCCGCACATCCACCGTGGCGGTGGCCACCGCGGTCCCGGCGATGCCCGCCCCCATGAAGCCGGAGCCGATGACCCCGAGCCGCTCCACCGGGCGGCCGGTGGCGGTGATGCCCTGGGGCAGGCCGTCGTCCTTCTTGAGCGCGTTGGTCGCGAAGAAGATTCCGATCAGCTTGCGCGACACATCGCCCGCGGCCAGCTCGCCGAATTTCTCGTGCTCCACCCGGAACCCGGTGGCGAGACCGTGCTCGAGCCCCGCCTCGACGGCATCGAGTGCCGCCAGCGGCGCGGGGTAATGACCGCCGGTCTTCTTGAGCGTGTCCTTCCTCGCCTTCCAGTACACGAACCGGCGGCCGACAGGATTGCGGTCCAGCGCCGCGCCCATCAGCCCGCCCTTGGATGCGGTGCGGCGCCAAGGCATGGCTTGGCGCGACAAGCGCTCCGCCGCCTTGAGCGCGGTGTCGAGCAGGATGCTCTTCGGCACCAGCTCGTCCACCATCCCCAGCTTGAAGGCCTTGGGTCCCGGCTCGGTCTTGCCGGGCAGGATGATTCCGAGCGCGGCGGAGAGGCCGATCAGCCGCGGCAGCCGCTGGCAGCCGCCCGCGCCGGGCAGGAGGCCGAGCTGGACCTCCGGCAGGCCGAGCTGAGTCTTGGGGTGGTCGGTGGCGACGCGCCAGTCGCAGGCGAGAGCCAGCTCCAGCCCGCCGCCGAGGCAGGCCCCGTGAATCGCGGCGACGAGGGGCTTGGGGAAGTCGTCCACCAGCTGCAGCATCTCCTGCCCCTCGCGGGAGAGCCGGCTGAACTCCTCCCTGGTCGAAAGCCGGGTGAACTCCTCGATATCGGCGCCGGCGATGAAGTTGTCGGCCTTGCCGGAGATGATCACGATCGCCTGCACCGCCGGATCGTCCCGCAACCGGGCGAGGGCCTGCTCGAACTCGCTCTTTACCTGGGCGGAGAGCTTGTTGACCGGCTCGCCGGGCAGGTCGATCGTGACGACGGCGGTGGAGCTGTGCTGGGTGATTGTAAGAGCTGGCATTTCAGTTCCAAGTTCCGAGTTCCAAGTTCCGAGTGGGCGCCAGTCAGGGTCGCGCGATCCGTCCGTTTTCTCGAGACAACTTTGAACTCGGAACTCGGAACTCGAAGCCCGGAACTACACCCGTTGAAGTACCATGGCAAACCCCATCCCGCCCTGCGCACAGATCGAGATGAGCCCGAACTCCACGTCACGCGCCACCATCTCGTTGGCCAGGGTGGTCGCGATACGGGCGCCGGTGGCGCCGAAGGGGTGACCGATCGCGATCGACCCGCCGTGCACGTTGGTGCGATCCCAATCGACCTCGCCCACCGGCTCGGCGCGGCCGAGCTTCCTGGCCCAGTCCTTCGAGGCCCAGGCCTGCGCGTTGGAGAGCACCTGCGCGGCAAAGGCCTCGTGGATTTCCACCAGCCCCAGATCCTTCCAGCCGATGCCGGCGCGGTCCAGCGCCTTGGGCACCGCGTACGCCGGCCCCATCAGCAGCTGCCAGCCGGGATCGACCGCGGCCAGGGCGTAGCTCCGCACCGCGGCCAGCGGCCGGTAGCCCAGCGCCCGTGCCTTCGACTCCTCCATCATCAGCGTGACCGCGGCGCCGTCGGTGAGCGGCGAGGAGTTGCCCGCGGTGACGCTGCCGTAGCGCCGGTCGAACACCGGCTTAAGCCCGGCCAGGGCCTCGATCGACGTGTCGGCCCGGATGAGGTTATCGGTGGTGATCACCTCGTCCATGCCGCGCCCGCCGAACCAGGGAGCGATCTCCGCCGCGAACCGCCCGCTGGCGGTCGCGGCGGCGGCACGCTGATGACTCAGCAGCGCCACCCGGTCCTGGGCCTCCCGGGTGATGCCGTTTTCCTTCGCCATCTTCTCGGCTGACTGTCCCATCGATTCGCCGGTGGAGGGCTCCGCGATCGCGGGCGACACCGGAATGAGATCGGCAGGCCGGACCCGGGCGAAGGTCGCCAACCGCTGACCCAGGCTCCTGGCCTTGCTGGCCTCGACCAGGATCTGGCTCATCCGCTTGGAGTGGAGAATGGGAATGTCGGACAGCGACTCCACGCCGCCCGCCAGCAGCACGTCGGCGTGGCCGAGCGTGATCTGGTCCGCCGCATAGGTGATCGCCGAGCCGGCCGAAGCGCAGGCGCGGTTGAGCGAGAAGGCGGGAATCTCCCGGGGGAGCTGCGGCAGGAGGCTCACCTCACGCGCCACGTTGGGCGCGAGCACCGAGGCGATCACCTGGCCGAAGGCGACTTCATTCACCTCGCGGCCGTCCAGCGCGGTGCGCTCCAGCAGTTCCTGGGTGACCCGGCGCGCCAGCTGTACCGCGGTCACGTCCTTGAAGACGGTGCCGCTCTTGGCGAAGGGAGTCCGGAGGCCGGCGACGATCGTGGGACGGCGGGGGGATGCCATGCGATTGAACCGTGAGCCGGCGTTGGCGCGCGTCGGGGGGAGGCCTTACGATACCGTCGGCCACGCGAGGGCCGGGGTCCGCCGGGCGGGCCTAGACCAGGTTCTGCGCGATGATCGACGCGACGGCCCGCACCTTGTTGCTCTCCACCGGTTCGAAGACCTCTCGGCCGTGCAGGGTCTCGAGCGGGGCCACCAGGCGGGCCAGTTCACCCGGCGCCAGCAGATGTTCGCTCTTTCCCGGACCCCAGCCAAGTGCCCGTTGCCACTCGAGATAGGTCTCCATCACCAGCACGCCGCCCGGGGCGACCAGACCACGCACGTCGTCCATCCGGGCGCGGTCAAGATAATTGAACACCAGGACGACATCAAAAGTGCCGAACCCCGGCCAAGGGCCCGTGAGATCGACCAGCTGGAAGTCCACTGACACGCCGAGCCGCCCCGCGGCATCGCGTCCGGTGTCCAGCTTGGTCTCGTCCGCGTCCACGGCGGTGACCGTCGCACCCCATTGGGCCGCCTTGAGCGCGTGCCGTCCCTCGCCCGCGGCAAGGTCGATCACCGTCACCCCAGGCCGGAAGAGATAGTCATGCCACGTGAGCCAGGTGCTCGGCCGCGGAAGGTAGAGGACGGGCGGGGGCGACCCGCGCGTGAGATCGGACATCGGCCCTCGGTGGCACAACTCGCGGCGCATCCCGCCGACCTGCTGGTCATTGGCGGCGGGATTACGGGCGCCGGCATCGCCCGGGACGCCGCCATGCGCGGCCTCCGGACGATACTGGTTGATCAACACGACCTGGGATTCGGCACCAGCTCACGGTCCAGCCGCCTCATCCATGGCGGGCTGCGCTACCTCGAGGAGGGCGACCTCAAACTGGTGTTCGAGGCCCTCCGCGAGCGCAAGGTCCTGCTCACCACCGCACCGCACCTGGTGCGTCCCCTGCCGTTCGTCTTCCCGGTGCACCAGGGCGACCGCGTGCCGCTCTGGAAGCTCTGGGCCGGGATCTGGGTCTACGACCTCCTCGCAACCTTCCGCAATGTGCGGTGGCATCGGTTGCTCGGCAAGCGCAGCCTGCTCCAAGCGGAGCCGATGGTCCGGGAGCGGGGGCTGGTGGGCGGGGTGCGCTACTACGATGCCCAGTGCGACGATGCCCGCCTGGTGCTGGCCACCGCGCGCTCCGCCATCCGCCACGGCGCCCTGGTTGCCAACTACGTCCTGGTCGAAGATCTGCTTCGAGCCGATGGGCAGGTACGCGGTGCCCGGGTTCGCGACCGTCTCGATGGCTCGGAAGGCACCATCCAGGCGCACCTCGTGGTCAACGCCACCGGACCGTGGTGTGACCGGATTCGGCGCCTCGAGGACCCCGCCAGCACTCCCATGATCCGCCCCACCAAGGGGGTGCACGTGATGGTCCGGCGCGAACGCCTGGGCCACGAGGCGGCTATCACCCTGACGAGCCCGATCGACGGCCGGGTGATGTTCGTCCTTCCCTGGGGTGACTTCTCTTATATCGGAACCACCGATACCGATACCGACCAGGGACCCGACGAGGTCCGGGCCACCTCCTCGGATATCGTCTACCTGCTCCGCTCCGCCAACGCCGCCTTCCCCAATGCCCGGCTCTCGGAGAGCGACGTGCTCGCCACCTGGGCTGGCCTCCGGCCGCTGGTGGCGCCCGAGGCCGCGGTGGGAGCGTCGCAGATCCCGCGAGAACACCTGATCCTGCGGGGTCCGGGCGGCATGCTGAGCATCGCCGGCGGCAAGCTGACCACCTATCGCGTCATGGCGGCGGAGCTGGTGGACCAGGTCACCGAGATCCTGCACCAGCTCGACGGCCGCGCCCGCCCCCCCAGGCCGCCGACCGACCGGGAGCCGCTGCCCGGTGGCGAAGTACAGGATCTCGAACCGCTGGGCCAGCCCGGCCTCGAGCTGGGGCTGCCGATCGAGACAGTGGACTATCTGATCCGCTGCCATGGGACGGAATGCGCCGCCGTGTTCAACCTGGTGCGGGAACGGCACGAGCTCGCCCGCCCTCTGGCGGCCGGCTACCCCGCCATCGAGGCCCAGGTGCTGCACGCCGCCCGCCGGGAAGTGGCGCAGCGGGTGGAAGATGTGCTGGTTCGGAGGCTGCACCTGTACTACGAGACGGCCGACCATGGCGCCAGCGCCGCCCGCCGCACCGCGGAGCTGATGGGCGAGGAGCTGGGCTGGGATGAGGGAGTGATCGCGGAGGAGGCAGAGCGGTATCGCAGGATGGTCGGAGAGAAGGCGGACAGGTGGAGGGCGAATGGGGAGGGGTGAGGTCACCGGTGAGGGTGAACGGTGAACGGTGGTGAACGGGAAAGTGGCCGCCGCAGAGCTCTGCGGCGGCCACTCGCCGTTTACCCTCCACCATCAACCCTGTCCCTCTACGGAATGACCTCGACCCGGCCACTCATCTCGATGGCCGTGTGGATCGCGCAGTCGTACTGGTATGTCCCGGTGGCAGAGAAGATGACCTGGTAGCTCGTGGCGGTGAGGTTGCCGCTGCTGGTGAAGGTGAACGGGAAGGACCCCAGAGACCGGACCGTGTGGGTGCCGCTGGATACCGTCCACACCACCGGTTGGCCCACCTTCGCCGTGTCGATGGCGGGGTCCTCGGTAGCGTTCTTCACGCTGTGGAAAAAGAAGTTCCCGACACTGACTCCGACCGGTGCGAGCGTGGCCGTCAGCGCGAAATCCAGGTTTCCGGCCACCGCCGTGGTGGTGGCCCGGACCACGGCATCACCGGGAGTGGCGCCGGCCGTAACCGTCTTGGTCGCGATGCCCTGCGAGTTAGTGATGGAGGTGGTGCCGCCGTTCAGGGTGACCGTGCCGCTCTGCACCGCCCAAGTGACGGTGACGCCCGCGATGCCGTTGCCGAACTGGTCGGCGACCTTGGCGGAGAGGGGGTCCGTGAACGCGGTGCTGACCACGGTGGTCTGTCCATCGCCCGCCGACTTGGTGAACGCGGAGGCGGGCCCTGGGGTTCCGGTCGCATTGAAGGTGACCGGCGAGCCGCTGGCGCTCGCCAGCGCGGCCCGCGCAATCTGGGCGCCTGCACCCTGGCCTAGGGTCCACTGGGTGGTGGCCTCGCCGGCGGCATCGGTGACCGCGGACGTCGGCGCGACGCTCCCCGCGAGAGCGGCCGTGCTCCAGGTGACCGTGGCCCCCGCCTTGGGAGCGCCATC
>JBGQJV010000071.1:0-18960 GCA_041499215.1 Gemmatimonadota bacterium
ACGTGATCCTCCGTTCTTCGCTCACCCTCAAGTGGCCCAGTCACGCTACGCTTGCCATTGACAATCACCCCTCCCGGGCTCTCCACTTCGAGGTCTCACGTCTCACGTCTCACGTCTCACGTCTCACGTCTCACGTCTCACGATCCAGATCCTCGACCCGCAGCTTCCCCTCCGCGTCCTCCAGCACCTTCTTGACCCGGACCTCGGCCGCGCCCAGTCGTTCCCGGGCGGAGCGGAGCCGGGCAACGCCCTCCTCGAACAGGGCGAGGGCCTGATCCAGATCACCCTCTTCCCGCTCCAGCCGGCGCACGATTTCCTCGAGCCGGCGGAGGTCCTCCGCGAGCGACGGGGCGGGATCCGTCATGACGCCTCCTGCACCCGGGCGGACACGTCACCGTCCGCGACCCGCAGGGTGAAGTCGAGTCCGGCGGTGAAGGACTCCACACGCTTGAGCACGCGGCCGTCGGCTCCACGCGCCACGCTGTATCCCCGCTCCAGCACCTTCAGTGGCGAGAGGGCATCGAGCTGGGCGGCCAGCCGCTCCAGGTCCCGCCGGCGCCGCTCCAACCGCTGATCCAGCGCCGCCTGCAGCCGATCGGCGCTGCGGCCGACGCGCTCCCGGGCCAGCCGGGTGCCGCGCTCGAGCGCGGTGGCCAGGCGGACGCCCAGTCCGGCGACCTGGCGGGTGAAATCGTCGCGATCGGGGAGCGCCAGCTCCATGGCGGCCGAGGGGGTGGCCGCCCGGACGTCGGCGATCAGGTCGGTGAAGCACAGGTCGGTCTCGTGCCCCACCGCGGAGATGGTCGGCACCCGCACCGCCGCCAGCGCGCGACAGACCGCCTCACTGTTGAACACCGCCAGATCGTCCTTCGCGCCGCCGCCGCGGGCGAGGACACAACATTCCGCTTTCCGGAGGCGGTTCACCCGGCGCAGGGCCCGCACCAGGTCTCCCTCGGCTTCCGCACCCTGCACCCGGGCGCCCAGCACCAGCAGCCGGATCATGGGCCAGCGCCGGCGGGCGACCGTGATGATGTCCCGCAGGGCCGCGCCTTCGAGACTGGTGACCACGGCGATCGTCCCGGGGAGCGCCGGCAGCGACCGCTTGCGCGAAGGATCGAACAACCCGTCGCGCGCGAGCGCCTCCCGGACCCGCTCCAGCCCCAGCTGTTGCTGCCCCACCTGGTCGGTCACCAGCAGCTGGGTGACATTGAGCCGGAACTCGCCGCGTTCCTCCCACAGGGTCGGCGTCCCGAAGAGGAAGACCTGGGTGCCCTCGGGTGGAGGGGTCTTCAGCCGCTGGGTGTAGGTCCGCCACATCACGCAGCGGATCTGGGCCTGCGCGTCGCCCAGAGTGAAATACCAGTGGCCGCTGGCGTAGGCCTTGAGCCCGGAAATCTCCCCGCGCACCCACAGCGGCCCGATGCCCTGCTCCACCACCCGGCGCGCCGCGCGGGCGAGCTGGGTGGGCGTCCAGGGCACGTCGGGGGACTGGGAGAAGAGGTCGGACATAGCCTGCCGGTGAGCAGTGAGAGGTAAACGGTGAGCGGTGAACAGTGGGGCACCGCCCCGGTCGCCGCCGCTTACAACGTCTGCCTCACCGCCTGCAGCGTATTGGCGAGCAGCATCGCGATGGTCATCGGGCCCACTCCGCCGGGCACGGGGGTAATGGCGGAGGCGATCTCCGCGACCGGGCCGTACTCCACGTCTCCCGTCAGGCGGTACCCTTTGGGCCGGGAGGGGTCGTCCACCCGGTTGATGCCGACGTCGATTACCGTCGCGCCGGCCTTCACCATGTCCCGGGTGACGAATTCCGCCTTGCCGATCGCGGCGATCAGGATATCGGCCGAGCGGCAGACCGAGGGCAGATCCCGGGTGCGGGAGTGGCATACTGTCACCGTGGCGTCCCCCCCGGGACCCTGCTGGATGAGCAGGTTCGCCATCGGCTTGCCCACGATGGTGCTGCGGCCCACGACCACGGCGTGGGCCCCCCTGGTCTCGATGCCGTTGCGCAGCAGCATCTGGATCACGCCCCATGGGGTGCAGGGCCGCAGCGCGGTGGGGTCGCCGATCACCAGCTTGCCGATGTTGATCGGATGGAACCCGTCGACGTCCTTGGCCGGATTCACCCGGAGCAGCACCTTCTCGGTATTCATGTGCTTGGGCAGCGGCAGCTGCACCAGGACGCCATGGATGGCCGGGTCGGCGTTCAACTGGTCGATGATGGCGAGCAGCTCGGACTCGGGAATCTCCGCCGGGCGGTTGATCTTGAGCGAGTACATCCCGGCTTCCTGACAGGCCTTCTCCTTGGACCCGACATAGGCCTTGGAGGCGGGATTCTCGCCCACCAGCACCGCCGCGAGCCCCGGCACAATGCCCTTGGCCTTGAGCCGCGCCGTCTCCGCGGCCACTTCCTCGCGGATCGTCTTCCCCAGGGCCACCCCGTCGATGATGCGCGCGCTCATCTGGCGATGTCCACGGCTCGAGTTTCGCGGATCACCACGACCTTGATCTGGCCGGGATACTGCAGCTCGTTCTCGATGCGGCGGGCGATCTGCTCCGACAGGGTGATGGCCGCGCTGTCGTCCACCTTGTCGGGGGTGACGATGACCCGCACCTCGCGGCCGGCCTGGATGACATTCGACTTCTCCACCCCGGCGAAGCCGTTGGCGATCTCCTCCAGCTTGGTGAGCCGCTTGACGTAGCTCTCGAACGCCTCGCGCCGCGCCCCGGGGCGAGACCCGCTGATGGCGTCCGCGGCCTGCACCAGCACCGACTCGGCGGTCTCGTGCGGAACGTCGTCGTGGTGGGCCTGGATGCAGTTGATGACCAGGGGGCTCTCGCCGTACTTCCGGGCCACCTCCACCCCCAGCTCGACGTGGGTGCCCTCGTTGTCGTGGGTGAGCACCTTGCCGATGTCGTGCAGCAACGCACCGCGCTTGGCGAGCTGCACGTCCAGCCGGAGCTCGGCGGCCATCATCCCGGCCAGCCAGGCCACTTCCTTGGAATGGTCGTAGATGTTCTGGCCGTAAGATGAGCGGTACCGCATCCGGCCGATCAGGCGGATGATCTCGGGATGCAGTCCGTGGACCCCAGTCTCGAACGCCGCCTTCTCGCCCAACTCCTGCATTTCGGCGTTCAGCTCCTTCTGCGCCTTGGCGACCAGCTCCTCGATCCGGCCCGGGTGGATGCGGCCATCCGTGATCAGCGCCGCCAGCGCCCGGCGGGCTACCTCGCGGCGGACCGGATCGAAGCAGCTCACAACCACTGTATCGGGGGTGTCATCGATGATGACGTCCACCCCGGTGGCCTGCTCGAAGGCGCGGATGTTGCGCCCTTCCCGGCCGATGATCCGGCCCTTCATCTCATCGCTGGGGAGCGCCACCGCCGCCACCGTGCTCTCGGCGGTCTGTTCGGCCGAGATCCGCTGCACCGCGATGGCGACGATCTTCCGGGCGTCGCGCTCGGCGGAGTGCTTGGCCTGCTCGCGGATCTCGCGGGCCAGCGCCTGGGCCTGACTCTTGGCCTCGTCCTCGGCCCGCTGCAGCACCTCGCGCCGGGCCTCCTCCGACGACAGGCCGGCCACCCGCTCCAGCCGCTGGCGCTGCTCCGCCACCAGTTTCTCCACCTCGCCTTCGCGGCGGCGGACCGCCTCGTCCCGCTCGGCGATGGCCCGCTCCCGCGTGCCGAAGCCGGACTCCTGCTTGCGGACCTCTTCCAATTTGTGTTCCAACGAACGGTCGCGGTCTTCGGCCCGGCGCTCGAAGCGGTCCCATTCCTCCCGCCGGCGCTGTGCCTCGCGGTCCAGGTCCTCCCGGAGCCGGAGGATCTCCATCTTCCCTTCCAGCACCATCTGGTTGCGCGCCTCGCCCGCCTTGGTGGCAGCCTCGGTCACCAGCGCCGCAGCCTCCTGACGCGCCGAGGCGAGCGTCCGGGTGGCGCTCCGCCGCTGGGTGCGGCTGTACAGCAGGAAGAGGACGGTGGCGACGACGAGGCCGGTGGCGAGCCCCTCGAGCAGGGCCAGGAGGATTGGCGACATGCGATCTATTCTCCAGGAGGGCGCGGCGCGCCGCTCCGATATGACCAGCGGTCCCTGGCGCGGAACCGGGCGTCAGCCGATGGTGCCCTGGGGCCCCGTTGCCCGACGGCCCCGCTTGGCCGGCGGCAACAGCCGGGCCAGGTCGTCCGCCATCGCGTTCAACCGGGTAGAGTGCTCCCGATCGCCCCGCCGAGCCTGGAACAGCTCGTCGGTGATCGCCAGCGCGGCCAGAATCGCCGCCTTGTGGGTCTCCACCTGAGGCAGCATGTCCCGGATCCGCTTGAGCGCGGCGTCCACGTAGGCCGCGACTTCCCGGGTGTACTCCGGTGGGAGCTCGGAACGGACGGTGTAGTCCTCTCCGCCGATGGTCACCCGCACCGCGTGCTTGGGCGAGTTCATGCCACGCCTTCGTCCGCGTCCTGCTCCAGGAAGCTCAGCCGGTTCGACAGCATCCTGAGCCGGTCGCGCGCGCCGTCGATCCGCTGGCGCAGCGCCTGGTTCTCCACTTCGAGGTCCAGCACCCGCTGGCGGGCCTGCACCAGCTCGGGTCCGGCCACCACGCCGCCCTTGGCCTTGGCCTCCGCCAGCTCCGCTTCGGCCTTGAGCGACCGGCGGCGCCAGGCGGCCAGCTCCTCACCCACGTGCTGGAGCAGTTCCGCCAGCTCGTTGAGCGCCCGCGAGTCAGGACGTTCGTAGCTTTGTGTCAAGCTGCTGCTCCAGCGTCTTGAGCACCCGGGTGACCGCGGCGTCGACTTCCTCGTCCCGCACGGTCCGGTCCGCCGCTCGGAAGATGAGCCGGAACTGCACGGCACGCTGATCGCTGCCGAGCTGTTCCGAGCGGAATTCGCTGACCACGCCTACCGTTTCCAGCAGCCGCCCTGCCGTCGTCCGCATCACCGCCTCGATGTTCGCGGCGGTGACACCCGGCCCCAGCACCAAGGTCACGTCCCGCCAGGCCGACTGGGTCGTCGGGAGGGGCACGTAACGGACCGGCGGCCGGGGATCGGCGGCGATCACGAGTTCGAATCCGAAGACGGGAGCGGCCCAGGCAGGGGGCCCCAAGTCGAGTCGAGCGGCACGACCAATCAGCCGCCCCTCGGGGGTCCGCGCAACCCAGCCACTGGTATCAACTTGTACTTGTGCGGCCGGATTTGCCAGAGCCGCCGCGATCCGAAACACCGCGGCCAGGTCCCACAGGTCAAACTCCGCGGACCGACCCCCATCGGTCCAGTGGGCCGGGGTCCGCGCCCCGGTGAGTACCCCGGCCACCCGCATCGTCTCCTCCGGCCGCTGGCCGGCGCCCGCCATCCGGAAGCCGGTACCGATCTCGAACAGCCGGATGTCGCGGGTCTGGCGGGACCAGTTGGTCTCCACCGCGCGGGAGAGGCCTGGGAGCAACGTTTCCCGGAGATGCGAATCCTCGACCGAGAGCGGGTTCAGCAGCCGCACACTCTCCGGCCCCTCGGCCGGCCCCATGGGAAGCAGCGCCGCCTCCAGCAGTCCCAGACCGACCATCCCGTTGCGCACTTCGATGATGGCTTTGTCGAGCGGGCCATCGCCCAACCGGCCGACCCGGTACGGCCGGACCTCGGTGGGGAAGTTGTCGTAGCCGTGCAGCCGGGCGATTTCCTCGATCAGATCGATCTCACCCTCGAGGTCCGGCCGCCACCCCGGGACATCCACCGCGATGCGCTCGTCATCCGGCTTGTACAGCACGGTGCAGCCGATGGCGACCAGGTATTTCTCGATCGCGGACACGGGGAGCGGCGTGCCCAGCACGTGCTCCACCCGGGCAACCCGCAGGAAGATCCTGGCCGGACTGCCGGGCACCGGCCACACATCCACGCCTTCCACCACCCGGCCACCGGCGGTGGCGAGGATCAGATCGGCCAGCCGGCGCTGTGCCTCGGGCAGACCCCACAGATCCACCCCGCGCTCGAACCGGTGGCTCGCGTCGGTGGAGAGTCCCAGCGCCCGGCGCGCGCGCCGCACCCGCCGGGGTTCGAACCAGGCGCATTCGAGCAGCAGATCGGTGGTACTGTCGCTGACCTCGGTGTTGGCCGCGCCCATCACCCCGCCGACCCCGATCGGGCCTCCGGCGTCGACGATCGCAATCATCTCGCTGGTGAGGGTACGGGCAACACCGTCGAGGGTGACGACGCTCTCGCCGGTCCGGGCCCGCCGGGCCACTACCTCCGGCCCTCTGAGCCGGGCCAGATCGTAGGCGTGGACCGGATGATTGAGCTCCAGCATCACATAGTTGGTCGCGTCGACCACGTTGCTGATGCTGCGCACCCCGGCCGCGGCCAGCCGCTCACGCAGCCAGGCGGGTGAGGGGCCGACCTTCACCCCGTGGATCACCACCGCGGTAAAGCGGCGGCAGCCATCAGGATCGTCGGTCCCCACGGTGACGCCACCCACCTTGCCCCGCTCCGCGTCGATCCGGCGGAGGGTCCCGAGCCCGCTCGCCGGCGCTCCGGGAATCTCGGGGAGCCTGAACGGTGTGCCGTAGCTGTAGGCCAGCTCCCGGGCCACGCCCTTGTGGCCGAGCAGGTCCGGCCGGTTGGGGGTGACATTGAGCACCAGCCGGTCGTCGCCGACGGGCAGCGCCTCCAGCAACGGGGTACCGGGCGGAAGCGCCGTGTCGAGCTCGAGAATGCCGTCGTGCTCCTGACCCAGTCCCAGCTCGCGGGCGGAGCAGAGCATCCCCTCCGAGATCTCGCCCCTGATCTTCCGGCGCTCGAGCGTGATGCCGCCGGGCAGTGTGGTCCCAACCCGGGCGAAGGGGTACTTCTTCCCCTCGCTGACGTTGGGCGCGCCACAGACCACGTGGCGGCGATCGGCGGTGCCGTCGTTCACCAGGCAGAGCCGGAGACGATCGGCGTTGGGATGCGGCTGGACCATTTCCACCAGCCCAACCACCACCTGCTCGAGTCCGGGATGCAGCGGCTCGATGGCATCCACCTCGGCGCCGAGCATCACCAGGCGCTGAGCGACGTCACGCGCATCGAGCCGGCGGCGGAGGAAGGCCTCGAGCCAGAGACGGGAGATGTTCATCGGCGGTCAGGCGGGCAGGCGGTCAGGCGGGCAGTGGTCTCGGCGCCCAGGCAAGTCCGGCGACGCAGTCGAGCTGTCCGCGGCACGGAAACCACTGACCGCCTGCCCGCCTGACCGCCCGGGTTTGACGACAAACTACGCATGCTCTCCTCGACTCCGCCCCGCAACGAACTGCTCCAGAAACCGCATGTCCCCCTCGGACAGCAGCCGGATGTCGGGGATGCCGTATCGATTGAGCGCGATGCGCCCGGGCCCCATGCCGAAGGCGAAGCCAGTGTATCGCTCGGGATCGAGCCCGCCGCTGGCGATGACCTTCGGATGGACCATGCCCGAACCAAGAATCTCCATCCAGCCGGTCCCCTTGCAGGCGGCACAGCCGCTGCCGCCACACACCCCACAGCTCACGTCCATCTCGGCCGAAGGCTCGGTGAACGGGAAGAACGAAGGACGGAAGCGGACCCGGGTTCTCGAGCCGAAGAATTCGCGGGCGAAGTGCGCCAGGGTCGCCTTGAGGTCCACGAAGGAGATCCCTTCATCCACCGCGAGCCCCTCGATCTGGGCGAAAGCCGGCGCGTGCGAGGCATCGAAGGTGTCCTTGCGGTACACCACCCCCGGAATCACCACCCGGATCGGGGGAGGGGTCTCCAGCATCACCCGGATCTGCACCGGCGAGGTGTGGGTCCGGAGCAGCAGCCGGCCCTCGTTCCGCTCGCGCCGGTCGTCCCTGCCGCGGCGTTCATGCGGATCGCCGATCCCGGAGGTGCGGTTGAGCCGGCGGTCGGCCGTATTCCGCCGGTCGGGGACGTCGAGGTACAGCGTGTCGTGCATGTCCATCGCCGGGTGGTCCGGCGGGAAGTTCAACGCCCCGAAGTTGTACCACTCCGATTCCACTTCGGGACCGGTCGCTCGGGCGAAGCCCAGCCCGTGGAAGATGGCCACGATCTCCTCGACCACCCTGGTGACCGGATGGACGGCCCCCTGCCAGCGCTCCCGCCCGGGCATGGTGAGATCGATCCGGGCGGCGGCACGGGCCTGGGCCTGGCCGGCGAGCGCGCTCCGCCGGGCAGCGATCGCGGCCTCGAATTCCTGCTTGAGCTGGTTGGCGGCGGCGCCCGCGGCCCGCTTCCGATCGGCTGGGAGTCCTGGGAGCTCCTTCAGGATCTCGGTCAGGGCGCCCTGCTTGCGGCCCAGGATCCTGATCTCCAGCGCCTCGAGCTCCCGATCATCGAGCCCGGGGAGGCTCGCCAGCTCGGCGCGCAGCGCGTCGAGACGGGTTTGGAGGGTGGTGGGATCGGACATGGGTGTTCCGCGTTCCGAGTTCCGAGTTCCGAGTTGGCGTCCGAGGCGTCACAAAAGTCGCAGGGGTCAGGAGTCGGCGCCAGCCCGTCCCCTGACCCCCAACTGTGTCCTGGGGTTGGTACGGCCAAGGCATGCCTTGGCCCTGCCAATCCGGTCGCCTAACTCGCCGCCCGCGCGACCTCCGCGATCCGGGCGAACGCGTCGGCGTCCTTCACGGCCAGATCCGCGAGCACCTTCCGGTTGATTTCGACGCCGGCCTTCTTGAGGGCGGCGATGAAGCCGGAGTAGTTGAACCCGTGCAGTCGGGCAGCAGCATTGATCCGGGTGATCCACAGTGCCCGGAACTCGCCTTTCTTCTTGCGACGGTCGCGGTAGGCATACTGCATGGCCCGCTCGACTGTCTCCTTGGCCGGCTTGTACAGCTTGCTGCGGGCGCCGCGGGCCCCCTTGGCGGCCCGCATGATCTTCTTCTTCCGGGCGTGGTGGGCGACGTTGCTCTTTACGCGAGGCATGGTTCCCCCTTACGCCTGAAGAAGCCGGTTGACCCGCGGGAAATCGGCGGACGACACCAGCGAAGGCTTCTTCAGCCGGTTCTTCCGCTTGCGGGTCTTCTTGGTCAGGATGTGCGAGTGGTTGGCGGACCAGTGCTTGAGCTTACCGGTGCCGGTGCGCTTGAAGCGCTTCATCGCCGCCCGCTTGGTCTTCTGCTTTGGCATTTCTATCTCCAGTTGGTGGGGCCGGTAGCGCCGCACAGCTGTGCGGCGCTACTTCGGCCCCATCACCATCACCATGTTGCGACCCTCGAGCTTGGCGTCCTGCTCGATCTTGCCGATGTCCGCCAGGCCGGTCGCGAACCGATCCAGCACCGCCTTCCCCAGCTCCAGGTGGGCGATCTGCCGGCCGCGAAACATCATCGTCACCTTCACCTTGTTGCCCTCGGTGAGGAACTCGCGGGCGTGCCGGGACTTGAACTCGAAGTCGTGCTCCTCGATGCCCGGCCGGACCTTGATTTCCTTCAGGTGAATGACGTGTTGCTTCTTCTTGGCGGCGCGCGCCGCCTTCGCTTCCTCGAACTTGAACTTCCCGTAGTCCATGATCTTGACCACGGGGGGCCGGGCCATGGGCGCGACCTCCACCAGATCGAGACCCCGCTCCACCGCGGCAGCCAGCGCCTCTTCGACCGGCAGCACTCCCAGCTGTTCGCCCGTCGGGCCGATCACCCGGACCGGGCTGATCCGGATCTGCCGATTGATCCGGACCCGGCGTTCACGCTCGTTGGTGGACAGTGTGGTCGCTCCCGCGAAAAAGAAGACCGGGCACCCGCGAATCCCCTGGGGTGTCCGGCAACAGAGGGTGGCAGCGCAAGCACGCGCGCCACCGCTGGGGTCTGTCGGCTGGACCCGGTCGCACCGGCTCCACTGGCCGGGCTCAAGGGTGGGAGACCTGCGTCTCCACTTTGCTGAACGGCGGCAAAGCTAGCCCCGGCAACCCCTTCGGGTCAACCCGACCGCCTGGGCAGCCGGGCCAGAGTCCTCCCGGTCCGCACGCTCAGGCGCCCCAGGGCTGGTCGACATCTGGGCGACTCGCCTGCTCGATTGCCCACGGGGAAGCACTCCCCGAGATTACCTGCATGCCTCCCTCAAACCTGCCGGACCGCCGCTACGGCGACACGGAGACCGAAGCCATCCTCCGGCGAGCGGCGGAGTTGCAGGCCAGCGGGCCGGTGACGCCGCGGACCAACACGGGCCTGACCCTCGCAGAGTTGGAGGGAATCGCGAAGGAAGCGGGTCTCGATCCAGTCCTGATACGGCAGGCCGCCCGGGAGATTGACCGGCCCGCCGCGGCGCGGCCGGCCCCATTTCTGGGAGCACCCACCCGGCTGATCGCCGAGCGGACTTTCGAGGGCGACCTCAGCGAAGAACAGTGGGAAACCATGGTCGGGGAGATCCAGCGCACCCTGGGTACCCCTGGTCAGATCTCGAAGGTGGGCCGGACGCGGACTTGGTCGGTAATGGGGCCGCTCGGCACCGCCCGCGCCGTGAACCTCACCGCGGTGACGGCGGACGGCCAGACCACGCTTCGGGCGGAGGAACCGGTCGGCCAACTCGCGGGGGCCCTCTTCGGCGGCATCATGGGCGGACTCGGCGGAGGTGGGCTGGGGGCGGCGCTCGGCATCGGCCTCGGTGTGTTTCACTCCGGCGCTGTCGGTGCGGGCCTCGCGATTGCGCTGCTGGCGGGCTCCTACGGCTTGGCACGCACCATCTTCGGCAGCATCGCCCGGTCCCGGCAGCAGGCGATGGACGAGCTGCTGGACCGGCTCGCCGCCCTGGGACCGGGGCGGCCGGGCGGCTAGCGGCTCAGCGCCGCGGCCCGCACCTCCGTCAGCTCCACACCCTTCCCTTTCTCGTCCGGCACCACACGCCCCATCGCCACGGTGGGATCGTGCTCGAAGATGAACCACCAGCCGCCCGCCGCGGCCTCGCGGAGGAGCGCACGCTTCGATTCGAGCGTGCGCAGCGGCTCCAGGTCGTATCCCATGATGTAGACCAGCGGCAGGTGGGCGCTGGTGGGCATCACGTCGGCCAGGTAGACCGCGGTCTCGCCGCCACTCCGCAGCACGATGCTCTGATGCCAGGGCACATGGCCCGGCGTGAGACGTGCCGAGATCCCGGGCAGAATCTCCCCATCACCATCCAGCAGGTGCCAGCGCCCCGCAGCCGCGACCGGCTCGAAGTTGGGCGGCAGGTAGCTGGCGCGGGTGCGCTCGTTGGTATGCCGGGCGAACTCGAGCTCATTCTTCTGGACGACGTACGTCGCATTGGGGAAAGCCAATCGAAAGGCATCGGCGGAAGTGGCGGGAGTGGTGGAAGACCTTCCCGCCTTCCCGCCCTCCCGCCCTCCCGCCCTCAACGTATTCCCGCCCGCATGATCAAAATGCAGGTGCGTGTTGATCACCCAGCGCACCTCTTCGGGTCGGTAGCCCGCCGCGTGCAGCGCGTCCTCGAGCCAGGTCGGCCCCGGGTCCCCCCGGTTCTCCACCCCGTAGATGTCGAGGAACTTCTCGTCCTCCTTGTCGCCCAGGGCCGTATCGATCAGCACCAGGCCGTCGGGATGCTCCACCAGCAGGCAGCGCATCGCGAGCAGGATCCGGTTTCGCTCATCCGGCACCACCCGGCGCGACCAGAGTGGCTTGGGCACCACGCCGAACATCGCGCCGCCATCCAGTCGCTGCCAGCCGCCTTCGAGTAGATGGCACCGCAGCGCACCCAGTGTGAAGGACTGGGTTAGTGCCATCGTTCCGCGTTCCGCGTTCCGCGTTCCGGGTTCTGCGTCCCGAGGTCCAGTCTCCCGTCACGTAGGTGAGCAGAGCGCCCCCGACGCGGAACGCGGAACGCGGAACGCGGAACAGCCTTCTTCTTGTTCAGGGTCTCGAGATCCGCCAGGGTCCGCACCCCCTGTTCCCGCGCCAGCAGCAGCAGTCGCTCGAGTACCTGGGCGGTCGCCAGCGCGTCTCCGGCGGCCCGGTGCCGGGCGTGGTTCTCCAGCCCGAAGTAGTAACTGAGGCTGTCGAGACTCTTGGACTCGAGCTGGGGCATGAGCCGGCGCGCCAGCCGCACGGTGCAGAGGCGGGTGCCCGCCAGACCCAGACCGCGGGCACGGCGGATTTCGGCGGTCAGAAAGCCCCAGTCGAAGCGGGCGTTGTGGGCCACGAACACGCGGCCCGCGAGGGCCGCGAGCAGCCGGTCGGCGATGGCCTCGAAGTCCGGCGCATGGGCCACCAGCTCCGCGGTGATGCCGGTGAGCGTGGCGATGCGCGGCGGGATGGGGACCCGCGGGTTGACCAGCGACTCGAACACCAGCTCCCGCCGACTTCCCTGCAGCACCACCACCGCCACGTCGGTCACCCGGTCGGGGCCGGTGGCCCGCATCCCGGTGGTTTCGACGTCCACCACGGCGAAGGCGCACTCTTCCAGCAGGGGCGACCCCTGAGCCTCGGCGATCAGGGCCCAGCGACCGTCATCCAGCTGCCGCACCCGGGGATCGGCGGCGAGCAGCGCCACCGAGAGCCGTTCCGCCACGGCGATCGGCGCCTGGCAGAGCCCCATGACCTCACGCGCCAACCGGTCCGCTCCGCAGGGCCCGTCCAGCATGAGGGTCATCGCCCGCTCGACCAGCGTGGTTTCGGGAAACGATGCCAGCCCGATCACAGGGCACCGCGCCGGAGCGGGAGGGTCATGCAGCGGGGCCCGCCTCCGCCACGGACCAGCTCGTCACCGTCGACGGTAATCACCGTGCGATGCTTGATGTCGAGCCAGTCGTCGAACGCCACGAAGTCCACGCTGCTCACCGGCCGGAAGCCGGCCTGGCGCAGCGCCTCGATGGTCACCTCGTTACGGCGATAGCACACGACCATCCCCGGCTTGAGCGCCAGAAAATTGCAGCCGGAGGACCACTGCTCCCGGTCCTGCGAGGAGCGATGGGTGCCGCCGGCGAAGATCGGTTCCAGCGGCAGACCCACCTCCTTGAGCGCCGAGAAGAAGCTGGGCATCTCGCGGACCACGTCCTTCCCCTTCCTCCGGTGCAGCACCGCGCGCCGCTCCGGCCCGATGAAGTAGGGCGGGTAGACCACGCACAGGCCGCGGTCCACCTGGGTGAAGAGCATGTCGAGGTGAATGGCGGTCGGCTCCTTGGGCATCACCAGCACCAGCACATCGGTGACGGTGGTGTGCCGGAACACCACCTCACACAGATGGTCGATCGCCGCCGGCGACGTGCGGGCGCTGAACCCCACCAGCAGCAGATCCGGCCGCAAGGTGTGAAAGTCGCCGCCCTCGAGGGTATAGTCGCTGCGCCGCTCCTCCGAACCGTCGTACAACAGCCCCGCGTTGGCCAGCCGCGGGTGATAAGCGAACAGGGTCTTGATCAGCAGTTCCTCGGTCCAGCGGACCCCGTGGCGCATCGACCCCACTACCCCGTGGCGCCCGATCACCATGCCGATATCGCGCGGGAAGAACAGGTTCGGCAGCGGAGGGAGCACGTAGCCCACCGAGTTGAGCGCCTGGGCAAACGGCCCGCCCTCCTCCTCCACCCCTTCCACCACCAGCCGGGCCAGCGCGGCGGGCTCCAGCTCGTTGAGCTTGCGACCCAGGACCTCCGAGGGCACCACATTCAGGGTGCTGCGGATGAACGACTCCCGTGCCTCCGGCACTTCCAGCACCTCGGCCAGCAGGTCCGCCACCTGGAGCACCTCGGCGAACCGCTGCAGCACGGCCACGAACCGGCGGTGCTCCCGCTGGGCATTCTCCAGTTGAATGATGTCGTCGTAGAGATAGTCGCCCTTGTTGCCGGGCGTCACCGCCCGCAGCTCCGCCCCGGGGGTGTGGACCAGGACCGAGTGCAGCTGACCGATCTCGGAGGTGACGTCGA
Source organism: Gemmatimonadota bacterium (assembly GCA_041499215.1). GTDB lineage: Bacteria > Gemmatimonadota > Gemmatimonadetes > Gemmatimonadales > GWC2-71-9 > JADJOM01. Next base: position 13,820 of record JBGQJV010000071.1, read on the forward strand.
CGGGCATGGGGGGAAGCTAAACGGGGCCGGGACCGAGCGGGCCTGGCGGCAGGAGTGGCGCCGATCAACTGTCTCAGGGCAGAGTAAAGCGGAGAGGCAACGAGACGGCCGTCGCTTGGCCACTACCTCCGCCGCCTACCTATTGGTCAGCGCGTAACTCAGGGTCTCCAGCTCCAGTGCCAGGTTCACGGTCTTCACCACCACGTCGTCCGGCACTATGAGCTGGATGGGCGCGAAGTTGAGGATCGCCTTGACTCCGAGGCTGACGACCTTGTCCGCCACGGCCTGGGCGGCGTCGGCGGGCGTCACGATCACCGCGATGTCGACCGGCTGCCGACGGAGCTCTCCCTCCAGCTCCTTCACGTCCCGGACGCTGAGTCCGTTCCAGTTGCGCCCGACCTTGGTGGCGTCGGCATCGAAGATTGCCACGATCTCGAAGCCCCGCTGGCGGAAACCGCGGTACTGCACCAGGGCACTGCCGATCTTCCCCGCCCCGATCATCGCGACCCGGTAGGTGCGTCCCAACCCGAGAATCTCCCGCAGCCGCCGCACCAGCTCCGCCACGCTGTACCCTAGACCGCGTTTGCCGAACGAGCCGAAGAAGGAGAGATCCTTGCGCACCTGTGCCGAGGTGGTCCCTCCGCGCGCGGCGAGGGCCTCGGAGCTTACGGTCTCCATCCCCTGCTCCTCGAACTCCTCCAGGAACCTGAGATAGAGCGATAGCCGGCGAACGGTGGATTCAGCGATCTTGCGCATCGGGTATTGTGAAAGATTTCACAAATCTAGCCACCCCGGCGCCTGGCGGAAAGGGCGAAAAGGGCGAAAAGGGCGAAAAGGGCGTAAAGGCGGGACGGCGGGACGGCGGGAGAGGCGGGACGGGCGGAAGCGATGCAGCGAGGAGGCTACTCCCGCCGCTCCCGTCCCTCCCGGCCTTCCACCTGCGAAGCTGCCGCGAAGAGTCGGACAAACGCCTGCGGACTCAACTCCTGCGGCCGGGTGGCCGGCGCCAGCCCAGCCGCGGAAAGCCACCCCTGCACCACCGCCGGCCCGGCCCCCGTCAGCTCCCTGAGCCCGCGGACCAGCTGTTTGCGGCGGAATCCGAACAGTCCCACCACAAAGCGGCGGAACGAAAGTACCTGCTCATCGGTCACCAGCGGCACGGCCAGCGGCCTCAAACGGAGCACCGCCGAATCCACCTTGGGCCTGGGGGTGAACGCCCCGGCAAGAACGGTGAACAGCCGCTCTACCGTCGCCACGCCCTGCACCCCGACGCTCAGCGCCCCGTAGTCGGAGCCGCCCGGCGGCGCAGCCACCCGCTCGGCCACCTCGCGCTGCACCAGGAACACGATACTTGTTGGCCGGGGTGGCAGGAGCGCACGCTCGAGCAGAGGCGAGGTGATGTTGTACGGGATGTTCCCAATGACTCGGAAGGGGCCGGGGCCGGCGACGGCGTGCCAGTCGAGCTCCAGCGCATCTCCCTGCACCAGCTCCAGGGAGGGAAACCGGGAATGGAGCGCGGGGATGAGATCGGCATCCTTCTCGATGGCGACCAGCCGTCCCACCCGGCCGACCAGCTGGCCCGTAAGCCCGCCAGGACCGGGGCCGATCTCGAGGACCGTGTCGGCCGGCCCGGCCTCCAGCGCCTCCGCGATCCGGCGCAGGATCCCGGGATCGTGCAGGAAGTGCTGGCCGAGTCGTTTCTTCGGCGGAGGCATGTTGCGGAGGAAGGAGCAGGTGAGAGGTGAGAGGTTAGAAGTGAGAAGTGAGAAGTGATGAGGAGAGAAGAGAGGCGAGCAGGATGAGCGTGACTTCTCACGTCTCACTTCTCACTTGTCACCTGTTCCCTCAGCTCAGATGCGCATGACCAATAGGGTGCAGTCGTCCACCGGCCTGATGGTGGCAGCGTCGGCCTGGGCAAAGACCGCCCGCACGATTGCATCGGGGGACTGGGTGCGGCGGCTGACGATCTCGGCGAGGAGGCGTTCCTCGGTAAAGGCGCCGCCCACGGCCTGCTCCACCAGCCCGTCGGTCCACAGGCAGAGCAGGTCCTGGCCGGGGGCCCACGGCACCTGGTTCCGCTCGATGCTGGACGCGCTGGACAGGCCCAGCGGCGGCGCGGTGGTTGGAAGGCGTTCCGGCTCCCCTTCCGGCGGAATGCGATAGGCGTGAGGGTGGCCGGCGCTGGCGTAGGTCAGCCGGCCGGCGCGGGGATCGAGAACGCCGTAGAACACCGACAGGAACATTTCGGTAGAGGCGAGTTCCGGGCCCAGGCTCTCCAGCATCGAGGCCAGCACCTCGTCGGGGGTGGCCCCCGCCCCGGTATGTACACCGGCGGCAGACATCACCAGGGCCATCACCAGCGCCGCGGAGAACCCGTGCGAGGAGACGTCGCCGAGCATCACCCCGACCCTGCCGTTGCCAAGCCGGCGGAAGGTGTAGAAGTCCCCGCCCACACTGTCGACCGGACGACAGATGGCGGCGACCTCGGCATCGCCCTGCAGCACCGCGGGCGAGGGGAGCAGCTTGAGCTGCAGGTCGTGCGCCAGTTCCAGCTCGCGCTGCAGCCGCTGGCGGCGGAGATCCCGTGCCACCAGCCGGGCGTTCTCGATGGCCGCACCGATCTGGTTGGCAACCGCCGAGACCAGTTTGGCTTCCGAGGGTGTGAAGGTGTCGCCTGCCAGTCGATCGGTCAGGTTGATCACACCGACGCAGCGGGAGCCGGAGCCCGGCGCGGCATAGCAGATGGGTATGCTGAGGAAGGCCTGGCCCTTATAGCTGCGCGGGTCGGAGGATCCGGGGTTCTGGGCCAGCTTGTCGGTCGGGTCGTACACGATGATCCGCTGCTCGCGGAACACCCGGGCCGCGACCGACTGCTGGTCGGACACCTGCACCGGCTTCAGACCATCGGCCGAGAACCCCCGGGCGGCGACGGCACGGAGCAGACCGGTGTCCTCGTCGTGGACCATGATCGAGGCGCGCCGGGCCCCGACCACGTCCGAGACCTCGCGGACGATGGTCCGGGCCGCCTCATCCAGCCGCACGGTGTGGCCCAGAATCTCGCTGATGGCGTAGAGGAGGTCGATCTCCTCGTACCGCCCGGTCAGCTCATCGGTGACCTCGGCGGTCTCCCGCTCGGCGGCGAAGAAGGCGGCGAGGATGGCAGAAAGCTGGGGGGAGAGCTCGGCCGCACGGGCCGCATCCACCGCACTCACCTCGAGCCAGAAGCCCTCCGCGTCCGGGATCGGGGCGAGCCACACCGACCCGGTGGGAGTAGGCACCAGGCCGGCAACCATCGGAACAGGCGGGGTATAACCGGGATCCCCTCCGGTCCCGAACGACCGGAGGACACGACCGTCGAAACGCCACAGGCGGACGCGGGCGCCGGAGAGTCCACCCAGGGCGTCCGCGACGGATTCCAGCCCCGTCAGTGGCGGAGCAGTGTCATGCAGATGGAATTCCCCTGCGGATTGAAGCGCACGTCATCCACCAGGTGGCGGATGAGGAAGAGACCGCGGCCGTTGGGGCGGTCGAGCTCCTCCGGCTCGATCGGCTCGGCAACCAGGTTGGGATCGAAGCCGGAACCCTGATCGGTGACTTCGACCCGGATCTGGTCGCCCCGGAGCTCGGCTTGGACCTCCACCCACTTGGTCCTGTCCTCGCGGTTCCCCGCCACGATGGCGTTAGCGAGGGCCTCCGCGACGGCGACCCGGAGGTTGAACCGGCTGCGGCGGCACAGCCAGCTGTCGCTGCAGCAGTGCCGCATGAGCAGATCCACCACTTCCTCGATGCAGCCCACGTCACTCGGGACCCGCAGCGACACCTGCACGGTGGCGCCGCTCGCGGAGGGGACCCGGCGGCGCCGGAGACAGAGGCGGAGGGATGCTGGGCCAGGCGCCGTCACGCGGGGAAGCCCCCCAGCGCCCGCTCGGCAGTGTCGCTGATGGCGAAGAGGGTATCCAGCTTGGTCAGCTCGAAGAGCGAGCGCAGGTCCTCGTTGAGGCCGGAGAGCCGAAGCTCACCGCCCTGCTCCCGCACCTTCTTGGAGATCGACACGAGCGCGCCGAGGCCGGAGGAATCGATGTAGCCGGTGCGGGAAAAGTCGATCACGAACCGCCGCTCGGCGTGTTCCAGCGCCTCCTGGACCGCGGTCTTGAGCTCCTGGCGATTGCCCACGATGAGCTGACCCTCGACCCGGATGAGGTAGACACCGGTCGCATCTTTGGTGGCGGTGAACGCCATCGGGACTCCTCCGTTTGGAGCCGTCAGCCATCAGCCGTCAGCCGTCGGCCGGTACCGTAGAATATCGACTGTCACTGATCAACTTAGCGCCTGCGGCGGTCCAGCTGAAGGCTCACGGCTGATGGCTGTCGGCTCCCTGGAGGGCCACCATCGCCGCCACCTCCACAATATCCTGTGCGCTCGCCCCGCGCGAGAGGTCGCTCATCGGCCGCGCCAGCCCCTGCAGCAGGGGACCCAGGGCCACCGCCCCGGCCAGGCGCTGGACCAATTTGTAGCCGATGTTGCCGCTGTCGAGGTCGGGGAACACCAGCACGTTGGCCTGGCCACCGAGTATCTCGGCCGCGCCCTTGCGGGCGGCGACCGCGGGATCGAGGGCGGCATCGACCTGCAGCTCTCCGTCCGCCGGGATCTGAGGCGCCCGCGCCCGGAACCGGGCCAGGGCCTCTCGCACCCGCTCCACCCGATACCCGCCGGCGCTCCCCCGGGTGCTGAACGAAAGAAACGCCACCCGGGGGGAATCGCCCACCAGGCGGATGCGGTCCTGCGCGGCCGCGAGGGCGATTTCGGCGAGCTGCTCCGAGGTGGGCTCCGGGACTACGGCGCAGTCGGTGAAGGTGAGCACGTCCTGCCCCGGAAGCACCATGTAGAAGGCGGAGCTCACGGTAGTCGCGCCCGGGGCGGGACCGATGGTCCACAGTGCCGCGCGCAGCACCTCGGCGGTGGTATGGACCGCGCCGGCCACACAGCCGTCGGCCTCGCCCAGGGCAACGAGCGCGGCGGCGAAGCGCAGCGGATCCGAGGCCAGGTCCAGTGCGTGCACCGCATCTTCCACCCGGTCGGGGCGGCGCTCACGCAGGAGTTGGGCGACCCGCGGCAACCGCTCATCGCGAGCCGGCTCGAGG
>JBGQJV010000072.1:0-18770 GCA_041499215.1 Gemmatimonadota bacterium
AAGCCGCCGCAGCAGTGCGATGCGCCCCTCAAACCCCGAACCGTAGACCAGACCCGCCGAGCGATTGGCCGGCGCCAGCGCGTTTGCCGCGGCCAGCAGGGCGTGCCGATCGAAGCGGAGCGCCTTCGGGGACACCACTGCGCGGGACGCGACCGCCCGACTGGCACAGTCGCGATCCGCGAAGTAGTCGAGCACGATCACCCGGTGTCCGCCGCGGGCCGCCGAGGCGGCGAGGGCCCGACCGGTGACGCCGGCGACCAGGTAGGGAGCGAAGTCATTCATGCTTTGACGCATCTTAGCAGGTATTATCTTCCCTTGCTCATGCCCGGATCAGCGAAACTTCCCGACGCAGTTTCCGGCGTCACTTGCCCGTTCTGCGGGCTCCTGTGCGATGATCTCGTCGTCGTCAGCGGAGCAGGCGGACTCACCGTGCGCGAGAACGGCTGCGGCCTCGCGGTCGCCGGCTTCGAGCGGGCGGGCGCGCCGGACCCGGCGACGCCGCGCATCGGCGGCAGGCCTGCGACTCTGCCTGAGGCGGCCGCGGAGAGCGCGCGCCTGCTGCGCGACGCGCGCCTGCCACTGATCGCCGGGCTCGCCACCGATGTGGCGGGTGCCCGCGCCGTCGGCCGGCTGGCGGACCGCTCCGGGGCCATTCTCGACCACATGAACTCCGCGGCCGCCGTGCGCAACCTGCTGGTCCTGCAGGACAGCGGCTGGATCACGACGACCCTCGCCGAGATCCGGAACCGGGCCGATCTGCTGCTGCTCGCGGGCGGCGACGTCGTCAGCCGGTTTCCCCGCTTCTTCGAGCGCTGCCTGGGCCGCCGCGAGACCCTGTTCGGGGAGAACCACCAGTGCGACGTCATCTTCCTCGGCCAGGGACCGCCGGCAGGGTTCTCACTGCCCGGCACCACGGCTACGGTCCTTACCTGCCAGGTGGAGCGCCTGGGCGAGGCCTTCGGGCTGCTGCGGGCCCTGCTCGCGGGGCGGTCCGTTGCCGCCACCAGCGCTGCCGGCCTGCCCCTGTCCCGGTGGACGGAGCTGGTGGCGCGAATGAAACGGGCCCGCTACGGCGTCGTGGCCTGGGCCGCGGCCGACTTCGACTTCCCCCACGCCGAGCTGACTATTCAGTCCCTGTGCGAACTGGTAAAGGACCTGAACCGCGATACCCGGTTCAGCGGGCTGCCCCTCGGCGGAAGCGACGGGGACCTCACCTCGGACGCCGTGCACCTGTGGCAGACCGGGTTCGGGGGGCGGACGTCCTTCGGCCAGGGGGTGCCACTGTACGACCCGTACCATCTCTCGACCGCGCGGCTGCTCGACAGCGGTGAGGCGGACCTGCTGCTGTGGGTCTCGAGCTTCCACGCCACTCGAACCCCTCCACCCACGGCGGTGCCGACGGTGGTGCTGGGGCGGGCGGGCATGATGTTCGAGCGGGAGCCGGCGGTCTACATCCCGGTGGGGACACCAGGCATCGACCACCCAGGACACCTGTTTCGCACCGACCGGGTAATCGTGCTGCCGCTGGGCCAGCTCCGGGAATCGGGCCTGCCCAGCGTGGCCGACGCCATCATCGCGATCGAAGCCGCGCTCTAGGAGACCCGGCTCATGCTGCTCAAGCTCGCGGGGGGCCGGGTCTACGATCCCGCCAACCAGGTGAACGGCGACGTACGCGACCTCTACCTGCGCGACGGTCGCGTCGTCGGCCCGCCCAGGCCGGAAGAACGGATCGACCGTGAGTACGAACTGACCGGCCGAGTCGTCATGGCGGGCGCGATCGACATGCACACCCACATCGGCGGCGGGAAGCTCAACATCGCCCGGGCAATGCTGCCTGAAGACCACCGCGGCGACCTGGTCGCCGGCACCGCCCTCACACGGGCTTCCGCCGGGCATGCCGCCCCGGGGACGCTCGCCACCGGCTACCGCTACGCGGAGATGGGCTACACCGCCTGCTTCGAGCCCGCCGTCCTGCCGGTCAACGCCCGCCAGGCCCATCTCGAGATGGGCGATACGCCTATCGTCGACAAGGGCGGGTACATCATGCTGGGCAGCGACGACTTCCTGCTGCGCCTGATGGCGGCCAGGGAGGACCAGCGGCTCATCAATGATTACGTCGGGTGGATTCTCAACGCCACTCACGGCATCGGGATCAAGGTGGTCAACCCGGGCGGGATTTCGGCGTTCAAATTCAACCAGCGGAAGCTCGATCTCGACGAGAAGCACTCCTTCTACGGGGTCACCCCGCGTGACGTGCTCCGGGTCCTGAGCCGGGCCGTCCATGAGCTCGGGGTGCCCCACCCGCTCCACGTGCACAGCAGCAATCTGGGCGTGCCGGGAAACGTCGATACCACGCTCGGCACGATCCGCGCCTCCGAGGGGCTGCCGATCCACCTCACCCACATCCAGTTTCACAGCTACGGCACCGAGGGCGACCGGAAATTTTCCTCCGCGGCGGCGCGCATCGCCGAGGCCATCAACGGCACCCCCAACGCCACCTGCGACGTAGGCCAGATCCTCTTCGGACAGACGGTGACGGCCTCGGGCGACAGCATGGCCCAGTACCGGAATTCGGGCCTCGCGCAGCCCAAGAAGTTCGTGATCATGGACATCGAGTGCGACGCCGGCTGCGGGGTGGTGCCGTTCAAATACCGCGACAAGAACTTCGTCAACGCCCTGCAGTGGGCCATCGGGCTGGAGATCTTCCTGCTCGCCAACGACCCCTGGCGGGTGTTCCTGACCACGGACCATCCCAACGGGGCACCATTCACCACGTACCCCCACCTGATCCGGCTGCTGATGGATCGCGGCTTCCGCAACGACCGGCTGGGGATGCTCCACCCGGAGGCGCGGGCGATGACGACCCTGGGGAGCCTGGACCGGGAGTACTCGCTGTACGAGATCGCGATCCTCACCCGGGCAGCCCCGGCGAGGATCCTCGGCATCGCCGATATCGGGCATCTCGGCCCGGGCGCCCGGGCCGACATCACCGTGTACCGGGATGAGGCGGACCGAGAGCGGATGTTCTCTACCCCGGAGTACGTGTTCAAGGACGGCGAGGTGGTGGTGCGGGACGGTCGGGTCGTGAAGGTCGTCTGGGGCCGGTACCACCTGGTCAAGCCCGCCTATGACCGGGGCATCGAGAGCCGGCTGCGGGACTACTTCGACCGGTTCCAGACCATGAAGGCGGAGCACCTCCGCATCACCGAAGGCGAGATGACCGCCTTCGGCCATGGGGCGGAGCTGGTCATCCATCCCTGCCGACGCTGAGTCCCATGATCCTCAACGGCGTCATCATCGACAATGCGTACGCGGAGGCCTTCGGCATGAAGGCCACCCGCATCATCATTACTGCGCACAACCTGGAGTGGGCGTACCACGCCGCCAATGCCGCGACCGGCTTCGCCACCTCGGTCATCGGCTGCGGCTGCGAGGCCGGCATCGAGCGCGAGCTGGGACGGGCCCAGACCCCCGATGGGCGACCCGGGGTGTCGGTCCTGCTCTTCGCCACGTCCACCAAGGAGCTCACCAAGCAACTGGAGCGCCGGGTCGGTCAATGCGTGCTGACCTCGCCCACCAGCGCGGTCTTCGCGGGAGGAGAGGAAGGCGAACCGCTGCCGCTCGGGAAGTTCCTGCGCTACTTCGGCGACGGGTACCAGACGTCCAAGCTGATCGGCGGCCGGCGTTATTGGCGGATTCCGGTCATGGACGGCGACTTCCTCATCCAGGACACCGCGGAGATGGTCACCGGGATCGGGGGCGGCAACTTCCTGGTACTTGCCGAATCCCAGGAGCAGGCGCTGGTCGGCTGTGAGGCGGCGGTCGCCGCGATGCGGCGGGTGCCGAACGTGATCATGCCGTTCCCGGGCGGCGTGGTCCGCTCCGGCTCCAAGCTGGGCTCCAAGTACCCGGCGCTCAGCGCCTCCACCAACGATGCCTTCTGCCCCACCATCCGCGGGGTCACGACCACGCAGCTCACCCCGGACGTCGGGGCCGTGCTGGAGATTGTCATCGACGGGCTCACGGCTCCCGACGTCGCACGGGCAATGCGCACGGGGATCACGGCCGTGGTCCAGCTGGGCGCGACCCACGGGATCCGGCGGATCAGCGCCGGAGACTACGGCGGTAAGCTGGGCAAGTACCATTTCCGGCTGCACGACATCATGGCCTGATCCGACCGCAGCGCCAGTCGCACAGGGCGGAGCCTCGCCGCCCGGATCCTCTTCATGCTCCACTCATACTCCACCGCCGCGCCCGCCGGCCCCCTTGCTCCGGCGAGGCTTCCGCTATACTAAGGGAGGGTCCGGACGGTCTGCCGGGCCGCATGCACCATTCCCCCCGTCACCGCTCCGGGCCGCCATGATCGAAAAGATGATGCTGATCGGCGGGCGTTCCAAGGACCAGGGCACCTCCCTCTGCGCGGGGAAGCTCGGCCCGGAATACCTCGACGTGTCCACCATTGTGGAGATGAACGTCGAAGACATGGCCCGTCTGGGTCTCAAGGCCAACAGCAGGGTGCGGCTCAGGAGCCCTGTGGGCGAGACCGTGGTCCGGTGCAAGGGCCGGGAAACGAAGGACCTGCCCAAGGGACTGCTGTTCATTGCCTATGGGCCGGCATCGAGCGAGCTGATGTCGGGCGACACGGCCGGCACCGGCATGCCGATCTCGAAGAACCTGGACGTGGAAGTCGAGCCGGTCACCGACTCCGACAGCACGGGAGGGTAGCACCATGAGCGACGAGAAGACACGGACGGTGACCGACGCCACCTGCACGTTCTGCGGCTGCGTCTGCGACGATATGATCCTGACCGTAGACCTGGAACAGCACCGGATCACCAAGTCCCAGAACGCCTGCGTCCTGGGCAAGGCGTGGTTCAAGGAGCACGGGATCGAGAAGCGCCCCTTCGCGCTGGTGGACGGCCGCGAGGCGAGCACCGAGGAGGGCATCGAGGCGGCCGCCCGCATTCTGGCGGAGGCCCGCTATCCGGTGATCTACGGGCTGTCGGACACCACCTGCGAGGCCCAGCGGGTCGCGGTCTCGATCGCCGACATGATCGGCGGAATGATCGACACCACCACCTCGGTCTGTCACGGACCGTCGGGCATCGCGTTTCAGGGCGTGGGAGAAAGCACCGCCTCCCTGGGCGAGATCAAGAACCGGGCCGACCTCGTCATCTTCTGGGGCGGCAACCCGGCGGAAGCCCACCCACGGCTGTTCACCCGCTACGCGGTGACCCCCAAGGGCATGCACGTGCCCAATGGCAAGAAGGACCGGACGATCGTGCTGGTGGATGTGCGGCGCACCGCGAGCACCCCGGTGGCGGACATCTTCATCCAGGTGAAGCCGCGGACCGATTTCGAGGTGCTGTGGGCCCTGCGGGCCCTGGTCAAGGGCCGGAAGGTCGACCCGTCGATCGAGCAGAAGACCGGAGTGCCGCTGGCCGTGCTGGAGGACCTGGCGCAGCGGATGAAGAGCTGCAACTTCGGGGCGCTGCTGTTCGGCATGGGGCTCACCATGAACCGCGGCCGGCACTTCAACGCCGGCGCGCTGCTCGCCCTGGCGACCGACCTCAACCAGTTCACCCATTTCGTGGCAGCACCGGTCCGCGGGCACGGCAACGTCACCGGGGCGGACAACGTCGTCTCCTGGCAGACGGGGTTCCCCTTCGGCATCAACTTCGCCCGGGGCTATCCCCGCTTCAATCCCGGCGAGTGGACCGCCGCGGACCTGCTCGCCCGGGGCGAGGCCGACGCCGCCCTGATCATCGCGAGCGATCCCGCCTCCAACTTCTCCAAGCCGGCGATCGAGCACCTTCACCGTATCCCGGTGATCACCCTAGATCCCAAGGCTACGCTCACCAGCCAGCTGTCCCGGGTGGCGTTCACCACCGCGACCTACGGCATCAACGTGCCCGGCACGGTGTACCGCATGGACAACGTCCCCATCACGCTCCGGCCCGCGTTCGACTCGCCCTATCCCAGCGACGAGTACGTGCTGACCGGCATCCGGGAGCGGGTGCGGACCCTTCTGGGCGGCAACCGGGTGCCGGCCGGCACGCCGCTCGCCGCCAGCTTCACCTAGGCTCCCGCCTTCTCCGTGGGCTCGATGCTCAGAATCGCCGGCGGCCGGGTCTACGACCCGGCGCACGGCGTGGACGGGGTGGTTCAGGACGTCTGCATCCAGGACGGCCGGGTCGTCGCCGATGTGCCCCCCGATGCGAAGCGGATCGACGCCCGCGGCATGGTGGTGATGCCGGGGGGCATCGATATCCATTGCCATATCGCCGGCTCCAAGGTCAACATGGCCCGCAAGGTCCAGCCGGAGGACCACCGGCAGGACGTCCACCTCCGCACGCGGCTGACCCGCTCCGGCACCGGCGGCACCGTGCCCTCCACCTTCACCACCGGGTACCGCTACGCGGGCCTCGGCTATACCACCGCCATGGAAGCGGCGGTGCCTCCCCTGGGCGCCCGCAGCACCCTCGAGGAGCTGCACGACACTCCGGTGATCGACAAGGGGTTCTTCATTCTGGTGGGCAACAATGTGCTGCTCTACCGGCTGCTGCAGGAGGGGCGGCTGGACGAGTTCCGCCAGGCGCTCGCCTGGTGGTTGAGCGCCACCAAGGCCTACGCGCCCAAGCTGGTGAACCCCGGCGCCGACGAGATGTGGAAGGGTCAGCGGAATGCCAACATCACTCTGCTCGACCAGCCAATCGCCAGCTTCGATCTGACGCCCCGGAAGGTCATCGCGGCGTTCATCGAGGCCGGCAACGAGCTCGGCCTGCCGCATCCGGTACACATCCACTGCAACAATCTGGGTCACACGGGAAACTACGAGACCACCCTGGAGACGATGCGCATCGCGGAGGGGCGGCGGGCGCATATCACCCACATCCAGTTCCACAGCTACGGCTCGGTGGCAGGGAAGAGCGCCGACAACCCCACCTCCCGGGCGCGCGACATCTCGGACTATGTCAACAGCCACCCGAACATCAGCGCGGACGTCGGCGCGGTGATGTTCGGACGCTCGACCAGCATGACCGCCGACGCGCCGCTCGCCTACATGTTGCGCCGTTTTGGCGGCGGCAAGTGGGTCAACGTGGATACCGAGCTGGAGAGCGGCTGCGGCATCACCCCGTTCACCTACCAGGAGCGGGTGTACACCAACGCGCTGCAGTGGGCCATCGGGCTGGAGCTGTTCCTGCTTTCGACCGACCCATGGCGGATGGTCTTCTCCACCGACCATCCCAACGGGGGGTCGTTCATGAGCTACCCCCGGCTCATCCGGCTGCTGATGGATCGCGAGTATCGCAAGCAGGAAATGGCCCGGGTGAACCAGGACGCGCTCGGGCACAGCGGGCTCGGGGATTGCCAGGAACGGGAGTACTCGCTGTACGAGATCGCCATCATCACCCGCGCGGGCCCCGCCCGGCTGCTGGGGCTCTCCGGCAAGGGCCACCTGGGTGTGGGGGCGGATGCCGACGTCACCATCTACGACGAGGACCCGGACAAGGAGAAGATGTTCTCCGCCCCGCGCTACGTCATCAAGGCGGGCGAGCTGGTCATCGAGGACCACGAGTTCCGGACGGACACCGAGGGACGAGTGTTCCACGTGGCCCCCGACTACGACCCGGGCGTGGAGCAGGTGATCCAGCCGTTCTTCGAGGATTTCTACACCATCCAGTTCGCCAACTATCCTGTGGACCTCAGCTACCTCCCCCACCACCAGGTCGTCCCCACAACGCACCAGCCGGCGGGGACGGGCGCCTAACGCTGGGAGCCATGCAGATCCAGGACACCGAGATCGTCGATACCTTCGCGGAAGCGTTCGCGATGTGGGCCGCGCGGCTGGTCATCACGGCGGAGACCGCCGAGTGGGCCCTCGCCGCCGCCCAGTCCATGACGGGGTTCGCGACCTCGATCATCGGCTGCAAGTGCGAGGCAGGGATCGAGACGCCGCTCACCCCGGACCAGACTCCCGACGGACGGCCCGGGATCAGCGTCCTGCTCTTCGCGATGAATGCCGAAGGTCTGGGCAAGCGGCTGGTCGAGCGGGTGGGGCAGTGTATCATGACCTGTCCCAGCACCGCCTGCTACAACGGCTTGGCGGGAGAGCAGCAGGTCCCCGTCGGCAGCCAGCTGCGCTTCTTCGGCGACCGCTACCAGATCTCCAAGCTGCTGGACGGACGGCGCCTTTGGCGGGTCCCGGTCATGGACGGCGAGTTCCTGGTGGACGACCGGTTCGGGATCCAGCCTGCGGTTGGCGGCGGGAACATCCTCATTCTGGGTCCCGACCAGCGCGCCACCCTCAAGGCGGCGGAAGCGGCGGTGGCGGCGATGCGCGGCACACCGGGCGCCATTCTCCCGTTTCCGGGCGGGGTAGTGCGCAGCGGCAGCAAGCCCAAGTCCCGCTACAAGTTCCTCTTCGCTTCCACCAACGACGCCTACTGCCCCACGCTGCGGGCCGTGACACCGGAGACCGCGGTGCCCGAGGCCGCAGGATCGGTGCTGGAGATCGTAATCGACGGCCTCGACCTCGAAGCGGTGGAGACCGCCATGCGCCGCGGCGTGCAGGCCGCCGCCGCGGCGGGGGCGCTGCGGATTTCAGCCGGCAACTACGGCGGCGGCCTGGGCCAGTTCCAGATCCGCTTGCATTCTCTCCTGGCCGGAGCCGCGGCATGACACCTCGTGCTCGGTCCCGGCCATGAGCTTCGCTCTCACCCTCCATACGGCGCCGGCGGTTCCCCTCGAGGCCGATGTGTTGAGCCCCGGCCGGCTGGTCGGCCTCTCCGCTCTTGAGGCGGCCAAGCTGGTGGTGGTGCATGGCAACCGCTCCGCCCCCCTGGGGGAGTTCTTCCGGGTGGAAGGCACCGCCGGCGGTGAAATCCATGTGACCGGCGACCTCTCCCGCGTCAAGCTGATCGGCGCGGGAATGAGCGAGGGTCGCATGGTGATACACGGCCCGGTCGGCATGCACCTCGGCGCGGGGATGACGGGCGGGGAGATCCTGGTCGAGGGCGATGCCGGGGACTGGGTTGGCCCGGAGATGGCCGGCGGCCGGATCGTGGTGAAGGGAAACGTCGGCCACCTGGCCGGGAGCGCCAGCCGTGGTAGTCCGGTCGGGATGCGCGGTGGCGAGATCGTGGTGTTTGGAAACGCGGGCAACGAGGTCGGGCACTTCATGCGGCGCGGACTCATCGCCGTCGGCGGCGACAGCGGCGATTTCACCGGCGTCAACCTGCTGGCCGGGACGGTGGTCGTCCTGGGCCAGCTGGGCCAGCGGACCGGCGCGGGGATGAAGCGCGGCTCTATCATCGGCATGCACCCCGCTGAAATGCTCCCCACCTTCAGCTATGCCTGCACCTACCGGCCGGTCTTCCTGCGGCTGTATCTTATGCACCTGCGCCGCCTCGGCCTGCCCATTACCGATGCCCAGCTGGCTGGGTCCTACCAGCGCTGGTCCGGCGATGCGATCGACCTGAACCGGGGCGAGCTGCTTCTGCTCGATTCCGGGGGCCCTCCAACCCGGGACTGAAAGGCCACAGGCCCCGCCCCACAGGCGCAGCTCTCGCTTTCTGCTTGCCGGCCACCTTCCACGACTGCGGTCATGACCACGCTCCGCCTCACGCTTCGCGAGCGCCCCACCCAGCGCGTTGACCTCTCGCCCCTGACGGTGGACCACCTGGTGGGCAGGAGCCCCGACGAGGTCGCGGCCATCGAGCTGACCTGCGGCAACCGCAAGGTGCGGGCAGACGACCTCTTCACCCTCTCCGGCAACTTCGTCTCCGAGCTCGAGATCCACGGCTCCTGCGACCGGCTGGACCGCATCGGGGCAGGCATGACCCACGGCCGGCTCGTCGTCCACGGAGACACGGGGGGATATCTCGGCGCCGGCATGAGCGGCGGGAGCCTGGTGGTACGCGGCAACCTCGGCGCTTACGCGGCCACTGGCATGCGGGGCGGACGGATCCATGTCTACGGGAGCACTGGGGATTTCCTCGCCGCGGCCCTTCCCGGCGACCGCCACGGAATGCAGGGTGGCCTCGTGCTGGTAGACGGCGACACCGGCGACCGGCTGGGCGACCGCATGCGGCGGGGCACGGTGCTGGTCCATGGAAACGCGGGCGCGTACTGCGCCGCCCGCATGGTGGCTGGTACCATCGGGGTGTGGGGCCGGGTGGGCGGTTTCCCCGGCCTGGGGATGCGCCGGGGCACCCTCCTCCTGGCGGAGCCCCCGGAGGCCCTGTTGCCCACTTTCAACGACTGCGGCGCGTATCCCCTGAATTTCCTCACGCTGCTGATTCGCTCCTGGCGCACGCTGCAGAGCGCGTTCGCGTCCCTCCCCGATTCCGGGTTTCGGGTCCGCCGCTTCATGGGAGACCTGGCGAACAACGGACGAGGCGAGATCCTGGTTCGCTGTTGAGTCTTGGCGAAGGGCGGAAAGGCGGGAAGGCGGAAAGGCAGGAATCGTCATCCCGAGGAGCGCAGCGACGAGGGATCCCTGTGGGAGCGTACCCCAAGGGATCCCTCGCTCCGCTCGGGATGACGTGCCTTCCCGCCTTGCCGCCCGGCGCCCGGTGGCGTACTGCCGATCTTTCACTATCTTCTGGCGCCGACATGACCACCCTGCACATGAACGAGCGCGCCCGCGATATCGCGGAGGTGATGATCGAGGAAGCCAGCGGTCTGCGGATCGCGGCCCATACCCTCCCGGGCGGGGCGCGGATGATCGACGCAGGGGTGCAGGTAGACGGCGGCCTCAATGCCGGCCTGCTGCTGGGCGAGATCTGCATGGGCGGGCTGGGCGATGTGGAGTACACCTCGGTGGTCCTGGGCGGGGAGAACTGGCCCGCAGTGCAGGTCCGCACCGATCACCCTGCCGTCGCGTGCATGGCATCGCAGTACGCCGGCTGGGCAATTCAGGTGGACAAGTACTTCGCGATGGGCTCCGGACCACTGCGAGCCCATGCCCGGGTGGAGAAGGAGCTGTTCGAGAAGCTGCACTACGCGGAGCAGGCAACCTGCGGGGTGCTGGTCCTGGAAGGCCGGCAGCTGCCGACCGACGAGGTCGCTGCCTACGTCGCCCGCAAGGCGAACCTCTCGCCGGGGCAGCTCACCTTCCTGATCGCCCCGACTGCGAGCATGGCGGGCGGCACCCAGATCTCCGCCCGCATCCTCGAGACCGGTCTCCACAAGATGGAGCGCCTCGGCTTCGACGTGCGCCAGCTGGTGAGCGGGATGGGCACCGCGCCGGTCGCCCCGCTGGCCCGAAACGATCTCCGGGGAATTGGCCGCACCAATGACTGCATTCTCTACGGTGGCCAGGCGCACTTCACGGTCAGGGCGGGCGATACCGAGCTCGCCGACCTCGCCGCCAAACTGCCGGCCAGCGCCTCGAAGGACTACGGCACTCCGTTCTACGACATCTTCGAGCGCTACGACCGGGACTTCTACAAGATCGACCCGCTGCTGTTCAGCCCGGCCGAGGTGTGGCTCACCAGCGTCGCCTCGGGGAAGACCCATCATGCGGGCCGGACCAACCCCGATGTGTTGAGAAGTTCGTTGTATCCGGAGTGAACAGAAGTGAGAAGTGAGAAGTAAGAAGGGAGAAGTAAGAAGTGAGAAGTGAGAAGGGAGAAGTGAGAAGGGAGAAGTAAGAAGGGAGAAGTAAGAAGTGAGAAGTGAGAAGTGAGACGAAGGAAGGGAGAAGTGAACGGTGGAGAGGATGGCCGAAAGGTGGCGAAGGCGAGAAGCAGACCAGGCTCTCGTCCCTTCTCACCTCTCACTTCTCACTTCTCACTTCTCACTGCTCACTTCTCACTCACCACCCCCCCACACCCAAGGTTCTGCGCATGCGTCGCCTCGCCCTGTTCTCGCTCGGCCTGCTCGCCCTGGCCGCCTGCTCCAAGCCGGCCGAGAAGCCGGCCGCCGACACCACCGCCGCGGCACCGGCTCCGCCGCCCAAGCCCGTGCCGATGGCGTTCGTTACGGTGATCTACAACAACCCCAAGAGCCCCGCCGCCTTCGAGAAGTACTACTGGGCGACGCACGTGCCGCTGGTGGGCGAGAAGCAGGCCGAGGTGGGCTTCGTGAGCGCGGAGCTGACCAAGTTCGACGCCACGCTCGACGGCAAGAAGCCGACCTACTACCGGCAGGCGGTCCTCTGGTTCAAGAACATGGCCGACCTGGAGAAGGGCATCGCCACCCCGGGCTTCAAGGCGATCGGTGACGACCTGGCCAAGTTCGCCACCGGCGGCCTTACCGGCATGGTCGGCGAAGAGACCAGCGACCACAGCGACCTGCTCACCGGCGACAGCACCAGCTTCGTGACCGTGATCTACAACCAGCCCAAGGACGCCTCGGCCTTCGAGGCCTACTATGCGGCCACCCACGTGCCGCTGGTCGGCGCCGGGGCTTCCGAGATCGCCTTCACCCGGGCCGAGCTGACCAGATTCTCGAAGAACCTGGACGGCTCCCCGGCGGCGTTGTATCGCCAGGCCAAGCTGTACTTCCCCAATGCCGCCGCGCTCAAGACCGGCACCGGTGGTGCAGCGTTCAAGGCGGTGGGCGACGACCTGCCCAAGTTCGCGGATGGCGGGCTGACCGCGCTGGTCGGGCACCTGACGTCGAAGAAGTAGACAGTTCCAAGTTCGGGGTTCCGAGTTCCAGGTTCCGAGAGGAGCCACCTGGAACTCGGAACTCGGAACTCTGAACCTCGATGCAAGTCGTCATCCTCTCCTCCACGTCCGGTTGGCACATCGACGAGCTGATCCGCGCCACCCGGGCGCGGGGGCTCGAGGCGGTGCTGCTGCCCTGGGAGGGGAATCTCAGCCGGGTAGAAGCGGGTGGCGGAGTGAGCAACGGCGGGAGACTGCTCAGCGACGCGCGGGCGGTGCTGCCGCGAATCATCCCCAGCGGCTCGCTGGAGCAGGTCATTTACCGGGTCGACACCCTGCACCGGCTGGAGGAAGACGGCCTGCGGGTGATGAACAGCGCCCGTGCCATCGAGCGGACGGTGGACAAGTCCTGGACCTCGGCCATCCTCGCACGAGGCGGACTGCCCACCCCGGAGACGGTGATCTGCGAGCGCGCGGAGGAAGCCTTCGAGGCCTTCCACCGGATGGGCGACGTGGTGGTGAAGCCGCTGTTCGGCTCGATGGGTCTGGGGATGAGCCGGGTGAGCGACGAGGACATGGCCTGGCGGGTCTTCCGGGTAGTGGAAACAGTGCGGGGGGTCTACTACCTCCAGCGGTTCATTCCTCACGGCGGGCGGGACCTGCGGGTCTTCGTGGTAGGCGGTCGGGTGCTCGGCGCCATGGAACGGACCGCGCCGGGCTGGCGTACCAACTTCTCCCGCGGCGGCCGGGCCGCACCGTGCACCCTGCCGGCGGAGTGGGCCGACCTGGCGGTCCGGGCTGCGGAGCTGGTGGGCGCGGAGTATGCCGGCGTGGACCTGCTCCCGGCGGAGGACGGCTCGGTGTACGTCCTCGAGGTGAACGGCATCCCCGGCTGGGAAGGGCTGCAGCAGGCAACGGGGATCGATGTCGCGGGTGCCGTCATTGATCAGCTCCTTAGATAGTTCCGAGTTCCGAGTTCCGAGTTCCGACCTCCAAGGTCCAAGTTCTAGGTTCGAAGCTGACGCGACTCTCGATCCTCGTGCCCTGACCCTGGCACATTACCACTCGGAACTCGGAACTCGGAACTTGAAACTCGGAACTCGGAACTTGACCACTCCCTCGGACGTCGCCTCGTACGTAACGCTCGCCTGTCTCCTGGAGGCCAGCACGGCCAAACCCGGCAACGTCGCTCCGGGCCGGCCGTTCCGCGACATGACCTACGAGGACTTCCTCGCCAGCGCCGTGGCGATCGGTCCGGTGCTGGGTCAGGCGGGACAGCGGCCCCTGGGTGAGACGATCCGCGATGCGATGCGGGCCACCCGTCGCTGGACCCGGGCCAACACCAACCTTGGCATGGTGCTGCTGCTGACACCCTTGGCCCGCGCGGTACTCGCCGGGATGGAAGGCAGCCTGCGGGAACGGGTGCGGACGGTGCTCGGCGCCACCACGGTCGCGGATGCGGCGGAGGTGTACGGCGCCATCCGCCTGGCGGGCGCCGGCGGCCTGGGGCAGGTGGAACAGCAGGACCTCGCCCGGTCTCCGAGCGTCAACCTGCTCGAGGCCATGCGTCTGGCCGCGGGCCGGGACTCGGTCGCGGCGGAGTACGCGGGCGACTTCGCGCTCACCTTCGGCACCGGCCTGCCGGCCTTCCGGGCCGCCCGGGCGGAGGGGCTCCCCTGGGAAGGAGCCGTGATCGAGACCTTCCTGGCGCTGCTCGCCGCCCACCCCGATACGCTCATTGCCCGTAAGCTCGGTGCCGCCGTAGCCCAGGTGGTCAGCGACCGGGCGGCCGGAATCACCCGCCTGGGCGGGACGAGGACCGCGGCGGGACGGGCGGAGCTGGCCGCGTTTGACGCCGACCTGCGCGACCCGCAGAATTCACACAACCCGGGCACCACCGCCGACCTCACCGCCGCCGCGATCTTCGTGGCGCTGGTGGAGGATGGCTGGCGGCCCGATCGATGAGGACAGCCCGTGCGCAGTGATTTCAAGGTCAGCGTCAGCAAGGACTACCTGGTCTTCAGCTCAGCCCATTTCATCACCTTCCGCGGGCACCTGTGCGAGACCCTGCACGGCCACAATTATCGGGTTGGCGTCGCCGTCGAGGGCTCGGTCGACAACGAAACCATGTTCGTGGTCGATTTCTCGGTGCTCAAGAAGATCGTGCGGAAACTGGTCGACGAGGTCGACCACCGGGTGCTGCTGCCGCTCCGGAATCCGAAGCTCAGCTTCCAGGATCATGGCACGGCCCGCCACGTGACCTATTTCGGCGAGCCGACCTATGTCTTCCCCATCGTCGACTGTGCCATGGTCCCGATCGAGAACACCACCGCCGAAATGCTGGCCCAGCACTTCGCCCAGCGGGTCCGGGACGATCTGATGGCGCAGGGGATCAAGAACCTGACCGCGATCGAGATGGAAGTGGAAGAGAGCTTCGGGCAGTCGGCGACGTATCGGCTTGCCGTCGGGGACTGAGCACAGTGTCGTCATCCCGAGCGAACGGAGCGAGCGAGGAATCCCTTGGCACCCTCGAGGGATCCCTCGCTCGCTGCGCTCACTCGGGATGACGCGAGACTCAGAACTCTTTGATCGCGCCACTGTGCAGGGCCGTCCCAACCAGGGCCGCGTCGCACCCCACCGACTCGAGCACCCTGAGATCCTCCGCCGACCGGACTCCGCCTCCGGTATAGAGCGGCAGCCCGAGCATCCGTTTGAGAGCATCGAGCAGCTCGAGGTTTCCCGGGCCGGCCTCGCTTCCCACGGTCGAGAGGTCCAGCACTAGCAGTGCCCGGCAGCCGGCGTCGGCCGCGCGGGCACCCAGTTCCAGGGCCACCGCCTCCTGGGTCGCGATGCGCCCGGTGCGCCGGCGCACCGGCATTCCATCAATCAGATCGAGACTGAAAACCACCTTGGTCTCGCCGGCCTCGCGCACGATGGCCGCGAGCTCGGCAAACCCCGGCAGCGTCTCCAGTCCCGCCACCAGGGTCTCCGCGCCGGCCTCGAGCAACCGCCCGACCTGCGCCGGGGAAGTGAGCCCCGCATCGACCAGGAGTCCGGTTCCGAAGCCCCGATCGGGGCTGGCCAGCGCCTCGATGAGGTCCCACTGCGGATCTCCTCCCTGGATCGCATCCAGGTCGGCGACGTAGCAATGTTCGGCCGCCAGGGTGTCACGATACGCCCGGGCCAGCCCCACGGCATCGCCGGGCCGACCCGGCAGCAGCGCCGAATCCACCGGCCTATACTCGTCACGTACGCCGCGGCGGGCGTGCACCGCATGGCCTCGCCGAAGGTCGAGAACCGGAATGAGTTCCATCACCGACAAAGTTACCACCGGCCGCGAGCGCACCGGCCAGCTCGCGGTGGTGAAGGTCGGCGGCGGGCTTGCCGCCACGCCCGGCCTTCTGCGCCGGGTCGGAGAGGCCGTTGCCCGCGCCGCCCGCCGCTCTCCCCTGGTGGTCATTCCTGGTGGAGGCCCCTTTGCCGACCAGGTCCGGGCCTTCGACCGGCTGCAGCGTCTCTCCCCGGATGCGGCCCACTGGATGGCCATCCTGGGCATGGACCAGTTCGCCTTTGCGCTGTGCGATGTCGTTCCCGGGGCGCGGCTGGTCGAGGATGGGGCCGCGATTCAGGCCGCACACGCCGAAGGCCGGGTGCCGGTGCTCGCTCCGGCGCGATGGCTCAGGGCCACCGATGAGCTGCCCCACACCTGGGACGTCACCAGCGACAGCCTGGCGGCCTATCTCGCCACCCTGCTGGGCGCGGATCGCCTGGTGCTGATCAAACCGGTGGCGGGAGCGGAAGAACTGATGGATCCCTGGTTCATCCGCACGCTGCCGGCAGGGATGCAATGGTCAGTGCTGGCCGCGGGGGAGATCGAGCGACTCGGAGAGCAACTGGAGCGTGGGCCAGTGGGCTAGCGGGCCGGGGGGCCGGGAATCGCTGATTGCCTGTCGCACTGGCCCACCTCCGCCGCAAGACTCCGAACCAGGGCCGGATCCACCCGCCCATTGCGTCCCCCGACGCACACCGCCCCACGGACCCCCAGGATATCCGCGCCGGCAGCCCGCACCAGCGGTACATCGCGCCGGTCGAGGCTCCCACCCAGCGCGTACCGCAGACCCAGGTGCTTGAGCCCGCGGCCGAGGTCGAGCAGCTCATCGGCCGGAAGAAAGTCGCGCAGCGTGCCCGCGTGCTTGACCGCCGTGTCGACCAGCAGGCCGCGGGCGCCCGCCCGGTGGACGAGCGCGGGAAAGCATGCCGGAGGAGGCCCGCCGGCGCGACGCCAGTCGGCATAGGCAACCGCGATGACCGCGGGACTGCCGGGCAGCCGGTCCGCCCGCTGCACGGCGAGGGCGAGGAGTCTTTCGGCCATCCCGGCATCATCGACGCCGCGGAACCCCAGCTTCACGAAGGTGAGCGGGACTTCGATCGCGGCGAGGCTCCGCTCCACGTCCGCCGCGGTGGCGATGTCCCCACCGGCCGCACTCAGCGGCACGCGAGCGGGCACGACTCCGCGGACCGCCGCGAGCACCTGCGGTCGGACCGCGCCCAGGGCGCCGGCTTCCGGCTCCTTCGCGTCGACGATTTCGGCACCGCCTGCGAGGGCGGCCACCGCCTCCGCTGCATCCCGCACGCTCACCAGCAGTTCCACGCTCGTTCTCTCCCTTGAATGCCGCTACCGGCCCGGTATGTTACGCCGGATCATGGCCATCGACAACACGCCAGCCGGCTCGCCGATCCATCTGCAGGGCAAGCGCATGCTGGTGACGGGCGGGTCGAGCGGGATCGGGCGGGCCATTGCGCTGGCGGCCGCCAGAGCCGGTGCGGACATCGCGCTCACCTGGCGCAGCAATGAGGCGGGCGCGAACGCCGTGGCGGCGGATATTCGCGCCACCGGGCGGCGGGCGGTGATCCTGCGCGCGGACGTGGGCGAGTCGGAGGAGCTCAAGCAACTGGCCGAGATGCTGCGGCAGGCGCTGGGCGGAGTGGACGCCTGGGTGAACAATGCCGGGGCTGACGTCCTGACCAACGCCGGTGCGGGGCTCTCCCGACGGGAAAAGCTCGATCTGCTCCTCAGGGTAGACCTGCGCGGCACCATGCTCGCCTCCTGGGCCGCCGTGGACCTGATGCGGGCCCAACCCACCGGCGGGGTCATCATCAATATGTCGTGGGACCGGGTGCTGCAGGGGATGGAAGGCGACAATCCCGAGCTGTTCTCCGCGGTGAAGGGCGGTATCCTGAGCTTCAGCCGCTCGCTGGCCCGCTCGGTTGCGCCAACCATCCGGGTCAACGTGCTCGGCCCGGGCTGGATCGAGACGGCGTTCGGCAATGGTGTGGACGCCGCGTTCAAGCGGGAGATCGCCAGCCGGATCCCGCTGGAGCGGTGGGGCACGCCCGAGGATGTCGCCGGGGCAGCGGTATTCCTCGCCTCGGACGCGGCGCGATATGTGACGGGACAGATGATCATGGTGAATGGGGGGGACGTGATGTAAGGCGGGACGGGGGGACGGCCTGACGGCGGGATTCATGTTCCCGCCCTTCCGCCTTCCCGCCCTCCCGCCCGTCGCTAAAGGAGAACTCTCATGGCCACAAAAGAACGGACTTACTCCGAGCCCGAAATCGCCGAGCGGCTCAAGACCCTGCCGGGCTGGTACTACGAGGACGGCTGGATCCGGCGACAGTACAAGACCGACGGCTGGCTCACCACCCTCGCGCTGGTTAACACCATCGGCTTCGTCGCCGAGGCCGCCTATCACCACCCCGACCTCACGGTGACCTGGGCCAAGGTGTGGGTGAAGCTGCAGACCCACTCCGCCGGCGGGATTACCGACAAGGACTGGGAGCTGGCGCGGAAGATCGAGGACTCGGTGACCTGGAAGCCGTCCGGTGGCGCCCTGGAGGGAACGCCGAACAAATGGGTGCGGGGCGGGGATCCGAAATGAGGCGGGAAGGCGGAAAGGCGGGAAGGCGGAAAGGGTGAATGCCCAAGCGATCAAACAAGGCGCAGTTCGACACGGCTGCGTCCTCCCGCCGTCCCGCCCTCCCGCCGTACCGCCGAGTCCTGTTCGTCACCGGCAAGCTGGCCGAGCCCGCGCTGCGCCGTACCCTTGCCGCGATGGACGCCCAGTTCGCGGTTGACGTCGCGGTCCTCAA
>JBGQJV010000073.1:0-18557 GCA_041499215.1 Gemmatimonadota bacterium
ATGGTCTCCTGCAGCGTCAGTGCGAGGGTACCGCGGCGCCGGGCGGGCTCGGCTTGGAAATCGGCCGGGCTGGCGGCGGCAGGGCTGGTCATGAGTCCGGGGCCATGTCGTTTGAGACTTTCAACTTACTGCCGGTGGGGAGGCGGGGGAACCGGCAGGCAAGGCGGAACGGCGGGAGGGCGGAATGGCGGGAAGCGGGCGGATCTCCCGCCGTCCCCCCCTCCCGCCTTCCCGTCCTCACTGTCCCTGCAGCATCACCCTCAGATCCAGCTCCACCTTGCGAAACACTTCCGGGACGTAGATGCCGATCTCCTTGGTCTTCTGGATCGCCTCCCAGCAGGGACCGGAGCGGCTGATCACGAAGTACTGGGTGTCCACCCGCGGTGCGATGCCGGCTGGCGGGGAGGGAACGTACTCCAGTGACAGGCCGGCGTAGGCCTCCTTGACCAGCCGCAGGATGTGCTTCTGGGAACAGATCTTCACCAGGGTGGGCGCCTTCGAGATGACCTCGCTCTCCCCCATCGCCGCGCGGATGCCGAGGAACCAGCGTGACGGGCCGAAACTGCGCTGGTCGTTGACCGGGGCGGCGTACAGATAGTCGGCCTGACGGGCCAGCGGAATGGCGATGTAGGCCGAGGGGAGGATGACGTCGAGGTGAGTCCGGATGTGGCGCTCGAGCGCGAGGAAGCAGTCGCCCAGCCGGTCGTGATCGTAGCCCGGCACGGTGCGGGGATGGGCGTCGAGCGCAAAGGTACAGAGCGCCCCGGCCAGCCGCGCCAGCTCCACGTACAGCTGCTCGGGATGCGCAGCCCGGGTATCGCGATGGTAGCGCAGCGGCGCGAGGCTCGCGTGGATGGTGTGGGCCAGCCAGAAGCTCGCCACCTCATGGGTGGCGTATTCGGCGACCCCCTTTCGATCCGCCCGGCGATCCTGCAGCATGGAGTCACTCTTCGCATCGAGCATCTCCACCATGCGGGCGACCAGCGCCATCAGCTGGGGGCTGGCTCCGATCTGCAGACAGGGGGGGACATATTCGGGGTCATACACGAAGTTGCCGGTGCCGTCCCGCTTGATCCGGGCGAGGGGCATCGTCACCAGGCCCTCGGGCACCGGGTCGAGCGCGAGCCGGAAGTTCTTGCGGCCGAGACTCACCTCCTGCTCGTCCCGTCCGGTGGTCTCGTCCCGGATGAACACCGCCTCCGCCAGAAAGCGGCGGTTGGCGCCGTCCAGCTCTCCCGGCACCGCACAGTTCGGCTGACCCTGCCGGTAGGGCGGGATGGTGAGGTACACCAGGTGACTGTCGTGGGTCGGGGAGAACAGGTCCCGGATCTCGAGCGGAGTCGGGGCGGGATCGCCCTCGGGAATGTGGAAGGCGAGCCCGTCGGCCAGCACACCGCGGGCGTGCACCACGGAGACGGTGCCGTTCCTGAGTGCCTCCGCGTCCAGCTCCAGGCCGGCGTAGCCGTAGGGCCGGTAGAACAGCTGCGAAAGGGCGAACCGCAGGGAGTCCTCGAAGTACCTCCCCTGCAGCTGGAAGTGGTGCTGGGCGAGGTGCATGCCCTCCTGCCAGACCACGCGCGATAGCGTTGTCATGCGTCCTCGCGTCGCGGGCCGAAGCGGCTGGCCCAAGACGATTTGCCGGGGGAAACCCTCATGGCTAGTATCATCTTAGCACCCTTTGTTCCGGGCAATCAACCGGGACGATCCGTCTCCCGAAACGCCACGCCGCCGCGATGACTCCTGAGGAACTCACCGCCCGATACGGATCGCTCAAGCAGCTGAGCGGCGGTCCGGTCCGTTCGGTGCTCGCCATGCGGACGGCGACCAAGGCGATCGTCATGCTGCACTATTTCGAGGGCAGGCCGGATGATCCCAGCCGGGATCTGCTCCTCCTGCTGGACTATCTCCCGGAGGAGAAGAAGCAGCGGGTGGTCGAGCGGCTCGAGGTGAACGGCGTGCCGGTGGTGGTGACCAAGATGCTGCACAACTTCGTGAGTCTCGAGGCGTGGCTCACTGCCCCCAGTGACCGGCCCGATGTGGCGCCACTGCCACCTGCGACCAGGCCGGGCCCGGTGACGCCGACTCACGACGCCTCCAACGACGAGACCGTGGTGCTCTCCCCCGCCGTCCGCCCCAAGCGCCCGCCGCCTTCGCCCAAGGTGGTAAGCCCGCCGACGGAGATCGCCGCGCCCTTCACCGATCCGGGTGTCTCGCCGGAGACCTCCGTGCCGCCGCCGGCGGCGGCGCAGCCGGGTGAGTTCACCGCCACCTTCGGCGCGGGCGCCCTGCCAGCTCCAACCAAGCCACCCGCGGCGCCCACCCCTCGCGCGGCGCCGCCTGCCGCCCCTCGGCCACCGGCGGCTCCGCCCCGGCCGGCTCCGCCGCCGGGCGAGTTTACCGCGCTGTTCAGTGCCCAGACCCCGCCGCCGGCCACAGAGCCCCCGGCCGCTCCGCCGGCGCCCCCCGCCCCCCCGCGTCCGGCCGCTCCGCCTGCGGCACCGGCCGGCGCCGGTCCTGAATTCCGTGCGGTAGCGCCGCCCGCCCCTCCCGCTCCGCCTTCACCGGCGGCGAAGGAGCCAGGGGACTTCACCGCCCTTTTCGTCGCACCAGCCAAACCGGCCGTGCCCGAACCCCCTGCGGCCCACGCCGCTCCGAGAGTGGTCCCGCCTGCCACGCCTCCCCCGCCTCCACCTGCCGCGCGCGATGCCAAGCCGGTCTTCACCCCCCCGGCGTTCCAGCCGCCCACCGCACCGAGCCGGCCCCGGGAGCCTTCGCCGGTGCCGCCCACCACGGTGACTCCGGTCGTGCCGGTTCCACCACGGGTGCCGCCGGGGCCGCCCAAGGCACCGCCGGCGCCGGTGACCACGCCAGTGTTCACCCCGCCACCGTTCGCCGGGCCGCCTGTGCCGGCAAGGGTGGAGGGACCGACCCCCGTGCCGCCCAGCGCCACACCGGTCATCAGGCCGGCGATGCCGCCCCGTCCGCCGCAGGCACCCCGCGCGGCCCCTCCGAAGGCGCCGCGGTCCAAGCCGGCCGACGAGCCGCTCAGCGCCACGGCCAGCTTCGCCACGCCGGCTTCGCCGCCCCCGCAGGCGCCACCACCGGCTCCACCGCCGCCCGCGGCCCAGGGGCCGGGGGACTTCACCCAGATGTTCTCCTCCACGACCCCGCCGCCCAAGAGCCCGCCCCGTGCGCCGGCGCCGCCACCGCAGGAGGAGGGGAACTTTACACAGCTCTTCACTCCGCGGTACAAGGACGAGCCGGCCCCGGACGATCTCTCCCGGCGGCTCAATCGGGGGATGGAGCCGACACCGGGAATGGGCGGCGCAACGGGGACTTCCATGCCGGCACAACGTCCCCCGGCCGCACCGGCCCAGAAGCCGCCCGAGGCCGGCGACTTCACCCGGATGTTTTCTGCGCCGTCCAAGCCGGCGGGACCGGCCTCGAGTTCTGGCACGGGTGACTACACCGACAGCCTGTACAGCCGGCCCGCAGAGGGCGGCACTGGCCTGCCTCCCAGCTCCGGCGGAACCTCCGCTCCCCCGCCATCACCGGGCGGCAGCGAGTATACCCGCATGCTCAAGCGGGTGTCGTTCGGCGACATGAAGCCGGCGGGGAGCGCGCCTCCGCCTGCGGGCGCAGCTCCGGCCGCGGCCTCAGGCGGCAAGGAGGAGGTCGATCCCGAGAAGAAGCCGTCGTTTCTGCCGCTGATCGTGACGGTGGTGGTGCTGATCCTGATCCTGGTGGTCGTGCTCGTGGTCTACAGCAGTATCTCGGGGCTCTAAAGAGCCCGCAGAAAGGGCGGAAGCGGCGGAAGACGCTTCCCGAGCTCGGGCCTCTTCCCGCCGCTTCCGCCCCTTCCGCTATCCGTCCCTCGGCGGCAGCACGATGACCAGCTCGAGCTCTGGAGAGGGAAAGTCCTGCGGCACGTAGGCGGCCAGATTCCGCGCCAGGGCCATCGCCTCCCAGTCCGGGCCCGACTTGCTCAACTGGAAGTAGTGGTGCTTCACCTTGACCGGGATGGCGCTCGGCGGATTGGGCACGTGGGTCAGCCCCACCCCGGGAAGCGCCTGCTTGATCAGCCGGTCGATCTTGTCGGCGGAGCTGATCTTGACCAGCTGTGGCACCTTGCGGAGCAGGTCCGCGGGATTGAGCTCCGCGCTGAAGGCGAGGTAGAGCCCGGGGGCCTTGAAGTAGCGGTCCTGGTCCACGGCCGTCGCGTAGACCGAGGGCTGCACCTGGCGCAGTGGCAGCGACACGCAGTTGGCCGGCACCACGGTTTCGAGCAGGGTGCGGAGTATCTGGTCCAGCGTGGTGAAGCAGGTGGTCAGGTCGGCGTGATCGTAGGCCGGCAGGTCGCGCGGGTGAACCGTAGTGGAGAATGTGGTGAGCGCCCCGGCCAGGGCCGACATGGCCTCGAACAGCTGGGCCGGGTGCCCCCGCCGGATCTCAAACAGGTGCCGCAGCGCCGGCGAGTGGGTATTGATGGTATAGAGAAGCCAGAAGCTCGCTACGTCCGAAATGCTGAACTCCGCCAGGCTTTGGTTCTTCTGCCGTCGGGTGCCGGAGAGGGTGGTGCTCTTGGCCGAGAGGATCTCGACCAGTCGCCGGGCGATGGCGAGGAGGTAATCGCTCGCACCCAGGTCCAGCAGCGGGGGAACGAAATGGGAGTCCAGGGTAAGCTCTCCCGCCGCTCCGCGCCGGACCCGGGCTGCCCGGATTACCGAATGACCCTCCAGGGTCTCGCCTTCTGCCAGCAGCCGCAGGTTCTTCCGGGCCACCTGGATCGGCTTTTCGGCCAGGCCGGTGTTCTCGTCCCGCCGCAACTGCACCTCCGCCAGATATCGGGTGTTGCGGTCCTTCTGCGCAGCCGACACGTTGGAGGCGGCCGGCCGGTGCTCCGGCACGGCCAGATACACGTCCAGCGAGGTCTGGTCCGGCTCCCACGCAGTGTCCAGCGGCTTGGGCGGGGGGGCGACGTCGGCGTCGGGAAAGTCGAACAGCAGTCCGTCCGGGAACCGACCCGCGCCGCGGGTCAGCGCCAAGGCGCCGCCAGACAGCGCCTCCCGGTTGATCTCGAGCTGGCTGAATCCCCAGGGGCAGAACGCAAGGGTGCTCAGCTGGAACTGCAGCTGGTCCTCGAGGAACCGATCCTGGGTCTGCAGATGTTGCGGGGTGAGCAGGGCGCCCTTGGTCCACAGGACCGGTTGCATTTGACGCATGGGACTATTCTAGTGCGACAAGAGGCGGGCGGCTATGGCTGGCCGGTGGCGGTTGGCCTTTGGCCGTTGGCCGTCAGCCGTTTGCAGTCAGCCCGTCAGTCTATCCGCGGCTTGTAGCTGCCTATAGACCGTAGCACACCGGTCACTGGTCACTGCTCACCGCTCACCGCTCACGGCCCATATGTCCGACATCATCCTCGATATTAACGCCGGCCGGGACCGCGGGGCTGCCGTGCCGTTGGACGACACCCCGTTCCGAATCGCACTGCTGGGTGACTTCAGCGGTCGGGCCAGTCGCGGCGTCATCGAGCCGGGCAACGCCATCGCTCAGCGTTCGGCATGGCGGGTGGATCGCGACGACCTCGATGTGGTAATGGCCGAGCTGGCTCCGGCACTCCGGCTCAGGCTGGAGCCCGACGGATCGGGGCTGACCGTGCAGTTCCGATCGCTGGATGACTTTCATCCGGACCGGATGTTCGAGCGTCTCCCGGTGTTCCAGGCGCTCAGGGATCTGCGGCAGCGGCTCTCCAACCCCGCGACGTTCAAGGCCGCCGCCGCCGAGCTGTCGGGCGAGGCGCCGTCCCGGGGCCGGTCGAGGCAGCCCAGCGGAGGGAGCGTGCTGGGTGACATCCTGGATGAGGCCTCCCCACCCAGTGCGGAAGAGGCCATGGCCGAGGCGGAGGGAGACCTGCACGCCTTCATCCAGAGGGTGCTCAAGCCGCACCTGGTGCCCAATCCTGATCCCCGGCAGGCGGAGCTGGTTGCGCAGGTGGAGGCCGCCGCCAGCGCGACCCTGCGCGCCATTCTCCACGCGCCGGAGTTCCGGGCGCTGGAGGGGCTCTGGCGGGCCACCGACATGCTGGTGCGGCAGGTGGAGACCGGCGCCGACCTCAAGATCCTGCTCATCGACTTGAGCGAGCCGGAGCTGCACTCGGCCCTGCCCTCGGGGGGCGATCCGGCGGCGAGCCCGCTCGCTCGGCTGCTTGCCCGGCACGCCGACCCGGTGCCGTGGTCGCTGGTGGTGGGCGCCTACTCCTTCGGGGGTGGGCCGGCGGACGTGGAGCGGCTGGCGCAGCTGTCGGCCATTGGAATGGCGCTCAAGGCGCCGTGGATCTCGGGTGCCACTCCCGGACTCGTGGGGGTCGGGCCCGACCCGGCGGAACTGTCCACCTGGACGACACCCGGTCAGCCGTGGCAATTGTTCCGAGGCACCAGTCTGGCCCGGTCGGTCGGCCTGGTCTGGCCCCGGTTCCTGACCCGCCTGCCCTATGGCCGCGGGCTCGAGGAATGCGAACGGCTCAAGTTCGAGGAGCTGGCACCGGGTGACCCGACCGACTGGCTCCCGTGGGGCAATCCGGCGATCTTGGTGGCCCTGATTCTCGGCCGGAGCTTCGCCGACCACGGCTGGAGCCTGATGCGCGGGCTGGAGCCGGAGATCTCCGGTCTCCCCTTTGGGGTTCTGGGACGGGGCGAGGCTGCCAGAACGGTCGGACCAGGGGAAGGCCCCCTGACCATTCGGGCTGCGGACGCGCTGCTGGAGCGGGGCGTCATGCCCCTTGCTCCCCTCAAGGACACCGATCGGGTCCGGCTGATCCGGCTGCAGTCGGCCGCCCACCCCGTGGCTGCCCTGCTGGGTCGGTGGGAGGGCACCTGAAACAGGGCGGGATGGCGGGAAGGCGGGGAGGGCGGAAAGGGAAGCGAAATGCGGCGTGGAAAGCGGGGTGTCCCAATCCCGGCCGGCCGCCGTTCGGCCTTCCCGCCCTGCCTGAGTGAGAATGTTGGCGGGATTGGTGCGTCTCACACGATATCCGGGTGCAGAGGCCTCACCCGGGCCCCTTGTGGACCGCCGTTTTCAAGTGCAGCATCATGTTTGACAATCACTTGGGCGGACCGTAGGTTCAGGCTCTCCTTCCAGTGAACCCCTTTGGCGACCCGCGAGCGGTCGCGGCCCCTACCTTTTCACCTGAGGTTCAGCGGTATGGCCAAGGAAAGCACTCAGAAGAAACTCGAGCGCGTCCGCCCCCCGCGCGTGCAAATCAGCTACGACGTCGAGACCGGGGGCGCCATCGAGATGAAAGAACTGCCGTTCGTCATGGGTGTGCTGGGCGACTTCACCGGGCAGCCGCTGGAGCCGCTCGCCAAGCTCAAGGAGCGGAAGTTCGTGGATGTGACGCTGGACAACTTCGACGAGGTGCTGGCCAGCATGAAGCCGCACCTGGCGATCAGCGTCGAGAACAAACTGAGCGACGACCCCGATGCCGGGAAGCTGGCCCTGGACCTGAGCTTCAAGAGCATGGACGACTTCACCCCCGACGCCGTGGCCCGGCAGGTGAAGCCGCTCCGGGAGCTGCTGGAACTGCGCACCAAGCTGGCGGACCTGCGCGGGGCGATCGGCACCAACGAGAAGCTGGACGAGGTGCTGCAGGCGACCCTGGGCGACGATGAGAAGATGAAGAAGCTCAAGGCGGAGCTGGAGGGAGGGAGCAATGGCTGAGGCCAAGGCTGAAGGGGCGGCGGCTGCCGCCCAGAGCCAGGAACTGTCCCTGCTCGACTCGATCGTCGAGCAGGGACGGGTGGGCAAGGACGCCGCCGCCAAGGCGCGGGGCAAGGACCTGATCAAGAGCTTCGTCTCTGAGGTGCTGACCGGGTCGGTGACCCAGGGCAAGAACACCGAGGTGATGATCAACGCCCGGATTGCCCAGATCGATCACCTGATCTCGCTGCAGCTGAACGAGATCATGCATCACCCCGACTTCCAGAAGCTGGAAGGCACCTGGCGCGGTCTGCGCTACCTGGTGAGCAACAGCGAAACCAGCGAGATGCTCCGGATCAAGGTGATGAACGTCTCCAAGAAGGAGCTGTTGCGGGACCTGCAGCGCGCTCCCGAGTTCGACCAGAGCGCCCTGTTCAAGAAGGTGTACGAGGAAGAATTCGGGGTGTTCGGCGGCTCGCCCTTCGGCGCGCTGGTGGGAGACTACGAGTTCGACAAGTCGGGCCAGGACGTGGAGCTGCTGGAGAAGGTGGCCGAGGTGGCCTCCGCCTCACACGCGCCGTTCCTCACGGCGGCGGCCGCCGACATGATGAGCCTGGAAAGCTTCACCCAGCTGGACCAGCCTCGCGACATGGCCAAGGTCTTCGATACCACCGACTACGCCCGGTGGAAGACCTTTCGCAACAGCGACGACGCGCGGTACGTGGCTCTCACGGTGCCGCGAGTGCTCATGCGCGAGCCCTACGGCAGCGCGACGGTACCGATCGAGGCGTTCAACTACGAGGAGCACGTCGACGGCACCGACCACTCGAAGTACCTGTGGGGCAACGCCGCCTGGGCGCTGGCCACCAGGGTCACCCAGGCCTTCGCCCGCAGCGGCTGGTGCGCCACCATCCGGGGCGTGGAGAGCGGTGGTCTGGTCGAGGGGCTGCCCACCCACAACTTCAAGACCGAGTCGGGCGACACCGCCATGAAGTGTCCGACCGAGACTCCCATCACCGACCGGCGCGAGAAGGAACTGGCCGACCTGGGCTTCGTGCCCCTGGTCCACCAGAAGGGGAGCTCCAACGCCTGCTTCTTCAGCGTGCAGTCGACGCAGAAGCCCAAGGTGTACAACACCGATGCGGCCACGGCCAATGCGCGGCTGTCGGCCCAGCTGCCCTACCTGTTCGCGGTATCCCGCTTTGCGCACTACCTCAAGGCGATGATGCGCGACAAGATCGGGGGCTATGCCTCCAAGGGTGAGGTGGAGAGCTACCTGAACAAGTGGATCATCAACTACGTCGTGGCGAACGACGACGCCTCGGCCGGTGTCAAGGCCAAGCGGCCGCTCAAGGACGCTCGGGTCGAGGTGGTGGATGTGCCCGGAAAGCCCGGCGCCTACCGCGCCGTGGCCTTCCTCCGGCCGCACTTCCAGCTGGATGAATTGACGATGTCCATGCGGCTGGTCGCCGACCTGCCGCCCCCGGGCAAGTAACCCGTCCGGAGAGGTGAGAATCTCGAAGCTCTGTTCGCGTTACTCACACGGGAGCAGGTAGGCCCCCAGGCGACGCGGCGCTAACCGCAAATTTCAAGGAGGGGTACAATGGCGTTTGATGCATTTCTGCAGCTTGCTGGTGTGACGGGCGAAGCGACGGCGAAGGGGATGGAGGGGTCGATCGAGATCCTGTCGTTCAGCTGGGGCGCATCGAACCCGATCAACGTGGCCGGCGGCGGCATGGGTTCCGGCAAGGTCCAGGTCAGCGACTTCAACATCATGAAGAAGACCGATATCGCCAGCAACACCCTGTTCCAGAAGTGCTGCACTGGTAAGCACTTCGACACCGCCAAGGTGACCTTCCGGAAGGCCGGCGACGAGCAGGTGGTGTACCTGATCTATGAGTTCACCGAGGTGTTCGTGTCCTCCGTCCAGTGGAGCGGCTCGAGCGGTGGCGACGACGTCCCGACCGAATCCGCTTCGTTCGCGTTCAAGACCGTAAAGGTGACTTACCAGCCTCAGTCCAAGACCGGTGCGGCGACCAAGCCCTCGGTGTACGGCTGGGATGTGGCGGCTGTCGCTGCCCTCTAAGGCACCGGCATGAAGGCGCGCGCCCTCCTCGACGAGGGCCGACTGACCGAAGCCATCGAGTCGCTGGGCGTCGAACTCCGGAGCAATCCGGGCGACGCCCAGCGCCGCGCTTTTCTGTTCGAGCTGCTGTGCTTCGCCGGCGAGTACGACCGGGCGGAGAAGCACCTGGATGTGCTGGCCGGGGCCGGTGAGAAGGCCGCCATGGGCTCGCTCCTGTACAAGAGCGCCCTGCACGCCGAACGCATCCGCCAGCAGATGTTCGACAACGGCGACTTCCCCCACCATACCTCGGAGCAGCTCGCTCCCGTGACTGGGACGTTCAACGGTCGCCCGTTCAAGACGCTGACCGACGCCGATCCCCGGATCGGCGCCCGGCTGGAGCTGTTCGCCGCCGGGCAGTACACCTGGCTGCCGCTGGCGTCCGTCGCCACGGTGCGCATGGGGCCGCCGCAGAAGCTCAGAGACCTCCTCTGGGCCCCCGCCAAGATCCTCACCGCCCAGGGCTTCAAGGGGCAGGATCTGGGCGAGGTGCTGATCCCCGTGCTAGCCCCCCGTTCCGGCGAATCGGACGACCCCGCCGTCCGCCTCGGCCGGGCCACGGAGTGGGTCCGCTGGGCGGACGGCACCGAAGCGCCGCTGGGCCAGAAACTATTCCTGGTCGACGGCGAAGAGGTGCCCATACTCGAGCTCCGCGAGCTCGTCATCACGCCCGCCGCCACCGCCGCCTGACGGGGGCAGCATGCCGTTGCGCGACGACCTGCTGAACCCGATCGCGGGGGCCAACCCCGCCGGGGCCGATCTCCGGTACGACCCCCTCTACGACAAGATCAAGGAAGCCCGCCGGGAGGAAGACAACATCCCGCAGGGCGAATGGGAGCGGCCGCGCAAGATGGCGGACTGGCCCGCGGTCATCAAACTGACCAGCGATGCCATCGCCACCAAGAGCAAGGACCTGCAGCTCGCCGCCTGGCTCACCGAGGCGCTGTTGCGGCGCGAGGGGTTCGGCGGCTTGGCCGCCGCCCTCACCATGCTCAAGGGAATGCTGACCCAGTTCTGGGACGGGCTCTACCCGGAGATCGAGGACGGGGACCTGGAACTCCGGGCCACTCCACTCGACTGGGTGGGCGGCCGGCTGGAGCTGGCCGTGAAGGGAGTGCCGCTCAGCAAGGCCGGCCACAGCTACTGGCAGTACAAGGAATCGCAGACGATTCCCACCGAGAAGGAAGCCGAGAAGGAGAAGGAGAAATCGAACCTCCGGAAGAAGGCCCTCGACGAGGGCAAGATCCCGGCGGACGCGTTTGAGAAGGGGTTCGACGGCACCCCCAAGCTGTGGTATCGCCAGCTGGCAGGCGACCTCAACGCGTCGCTCGTCGCCCTCCAGGCGCTGGGAGCGGTCTGCGCGGAGAAATTTGCCGATGCCGCGCCGGGGTTCGGGCCACTCAAGGAGCACCTCGAGGAAGTACTCCGGGTGGTAAGCCAGTTCCTGGAGCGGAAGCTGCAGATCGAGCCCGATCCGGTGGAGCCCGCGGCGGACGCGGGGGCGCTCGCCGGCGAGGCGGGCCCGGCGAGCAACCTGCCGCTGGCGGCCGAGCCGGTGGATCGCAACGATGCCGCCGGCCGGATTCTGGTGGCGGCCCGGTTCCTCCGGCGCACCGAGCCGACCAGCCCGGTGAGCTACCTGATGCTCCGGGCGCTCCGATGGGGCGAGCTCCGGGCGGAGGCGCCCACCCCCGACCCCCGGCTGCTCGAGGCGCCAGCCGCCCAGACCCGGACCCAGCTCAAGACCATGCTGCTCGACCAGGACTTTGCCCAGCTGCTGGAGCTGGCAGAGACCGTCATGGGCTCCAGGGCCGGGAGGGGCTGGCTGGACCTGCAGCGCTACGTGCTCAATGCCCTCGATGCCCTGGGGCAGGAGTACGGGGCAGCCGGCCGGGCGGTGCGCCGCGAGCTGCGGGCGCTCCTCGCGGAGATCCCGACCCTTCCGGTCATGACCCTGATGGACGACCTGCCGACGGCAGGACCGGCCACGGTGCAGTGGCTGACCAGCGAGGGCCTGCTGGGCGAGGATGGAGTCGCCGAGGGGGACGACGCCGCGCCACGCGCGGCCCCCGCGATGGCGGTGGCGGGGGCCCGGGACCAGTTGCTCGAACGGTCGCTAGCCGATGTCCGGATCGGGCAGGCCGGCCGGGCGATCGACCGGGTCAAGGCGGCACTGGACCGGGAGACCAGCGAACGGGGCCGCTTCCTGCGCCAGTCGCAGCTGGCTCGGGTGATGATGGAGGCGGGGCTGTACCCGGTGGCCATGCCGCTGCTCAAGCAGCTGGTGGCCAAAGTGGACGAGAACAAGCTCGAAGCCTGGGAGGCCGGTCCGCTCATCGCCGAGCCGATGGTGCTGCTCCACCGCTGCTATGAGAAGTCCGAGGACGAGCCACGAGCCCGCCAGGAACTCTACCTCCGGATCTGCCGGCTGGACCCGGTCCAGGCCCTGACCCTCGGCGCGGGAGCGACCGGTGGCACGGGCTGATTTCGAGCTGCTGGTCGAGGCCTCGCTGCTCGATCGGCTGGTCGACGACGAGCCCGGCTTGGCCGGCGACCGCCCCATCAACCGGGCCGATTCGGTCCGGGCCTACAAGGCCGCCCTGCAGCGGGACCTCGACTGGCTGCTCAACACCCGCCGCAGCGAGGATCCCGATCCGGGACGGCTGCCCGAACTCGCCCGATCGGCCTACCACTACGGTCTCCCCGACATCACCTCGCTGAGCCGTGATTCGGGGGAAAGCCTGGCCAAGCTCGCCACCTATGTCGAACAGGCCCTGGCCGCGTTCGAGCCACGGCTCACCAACGTGAAGGTCACGGTGACGCCCCGGGACAACCAGCCCTTTGCCGACGTGCGTTTCCTGGTGGACGCCGTGCTCCGGCTGGAGCCCAGCCCGGAACGGATCACCTTCGACACCGTGCTCCACAAGGGGAACGGCGACCTCGAGGTCGGCGGAGTCCGTGATGCGTGACGACCTGTTGTACCACTATGAGCGCGAGCTGACCTACCTGCGCCGCCTGGGGGCGGAGTTCGGCAAGAAATACCCCAAGGTCGCCGCGCGGCTGCAACTCGAGCCCGGCAAGTGCGAGGATCCCCACGTCGAGCGGCTGCTGGAGGGGTTCGCCTTCCTGACGGCGCGGGTGCAGCTGCGGCTGGAGGACGACTTCTCCGAGGTGAGCGAGGCCCTGCTCGGTGTGGTGAACCCGAACTACGTCCGGCCGGTGCCCTCGATGTCGATCGTGCAGTTCGAGCTGGACCCGGACCAGGGGAAGCTCGGCACCGGATTCCCGCTCCCGCGCGGCACCCTGCTCCACTCCCGGCCGATCGGTGGGGTGCCCTGCAAGTTCCGCACATGCTACGACACCACCCTCTGGCCGCTTACCGTGGCCGAAGCCCAGTGGACCACGCCGGACCGGCTCAAGCCCGCGGTCAAGTCGGCCGAAGCCGTCGCGGCCATCCGGCTCGAGCTTCGCTGCCTCCCGGACGTGAGTTTCGACAAGCTGGAGCTCAACACCCTGCGCTTCTACCTGAACGGAGAAGCCAACCTGGTGTCGACGTTGTACGAGGTGCTGGGCAACAACTGCGTACAGGTGCTGGTGCGCGATCCCAGCGCGGGCACCCGTCGCCGGCCGCTGGCGCTGCCGGCTTCCACCCTGCAGCCCGCCGGGTTCGGCCCGGACGAGATGATGCTGCCGGTCTCCCGCCGGTCGTTCTCGGCCTACGGTCTTCTGCAGGAATACTTCACCTTCCCCGAGAAATTCATGTTCTTCGATCTCGGGGGATTCGATCAGGTGCGGGCCGCCGGGTTCGGCCCGGTGGCCGAGGTGGTCATTCTGGTCAGCCAGTTCGAGCGCTCGGAGCGGCGCCAGCTGCTGGAGACCTCGATCAACGCGTCCACCTTCGGTCTCGGCTGCTCGCCGGTGGTGAATCTCTTCGCCCAGACCTCCGAGCCGGTGTCGATGACCCAGGAGAAGCACGAGTACCTGATCGTACCCGATGCCCGCCGGCGCAGCTCCACCGAGGTGTTTTCGGTGGACGAGGTGCAGGGCACCGCCGCCAGCGGGGGCACCCTGCTCCGGTTCGAGCCGCTGTACTCCTACCGCCACGCCCATGGGACCGGGCAGGAGCTGTTCTGGAACGCAGTGCGGCGACCGAGCGGCTGGCGGCTCGACGCCGGCTCGGACGTGTACATCGCCTTCGCCGACCTGGAGGGCCGCACCCGGCAGCCGGGCGTCCCCGCGGTGACCTGCCGACTCA
The DNA here is from genome assembly GCA_041499215.1 of Gemmatimonadota bacterium. Classification (GTDB taxonomy): domain Bacteria; phylum Gemmatimonadota; class Gemmatimonadetes; order Gemmatimonadales; family GWC2-71-9; genus JADJOM01. The sequence continues at coordinate 14,076 of JBGQJV010000073.1, forward strand.
CCTCGTTCAACGCCGACCTGCCGGCCCGGCTGCCGTTCGGACTGGACGAGGGTGACTTCGAGCTGCCGGGGGGCGGCCCGGTCCGCCGGATCACCACCCTGGTCAAGCCGACCAGTGTGATCCAGCCGCCGCTCGGCAAGCCCCAGCTGTGGCGGCTGGTGTCGATGTTCGCGCTCAAGTACATGGCCCTGCTGGAGTCCGGCACCGATGGGCTGCAGGAGCTGCTGCGGCTGTTCAACGCCGGCGACGGGGTGGTGGGCGAGCGGCAGATCCAGGGCATCAAGGGCGTGAAGGGCAGTCCCTGCTTCTCCAGGGTCACCACCGACCACGGCATCGCCTTCGCGCGGGGACACCGGGTGGAGATCGATTTCGACGAGGAGCAGTTTGCCGGCGGGGGTCTGTTCCTCTTTGCCAGCGTGCTGGAGCGCTTTCTCGGGCTCTACGCCTCGCTCAACAGCTTCTCCCAGCTGGTAGTGCGGAGCCAGCAGCGGAAGCTGCCGCTCCGGGAATGGGCGCCGAGGGCCGGATGGACACCTCTGATCTAGACGAGCTGACTCCGGTGGAACGGCTGGTGCAGGACCCGACGCCGTTCGGGTTCTTCCAGGCGGTCCGCCTGCTGGAGCGGGAGTACCCTCACCGGACCGCGGTCGGCGGATCCGGGGACCCGTCCTCCGAGGTGGCCCGCTTCGTGGTGCATCCCTCGCTGGCCTTCCCGGCGAGCGAGATCCAGGCGCTCACGCTGCCCGAGGAGGGGCCCGCGCGGATCATGGTGAACTTCCTGGGGCTCACCGGTCCCCAGGGCGTGCTGCCGCACCGGTACACCCTGATGCTGATCGAGCGGCTGCGCGCGCGCGATACCACCATGCGCGACTTCCTCGATCTGTTCCACCACCGGATCATCTCGCTGTTCTACGCCGCGTGGGAGAAGCACCACTTCCTGATCTCCCATGAACGAGATCAGAAAGACCAGCTGGGCCGCCACCTCGCCGATCTGATCGGCCTGGGCGAAGAGAAGCCGGCCGACCACCGGGTGGTGCGGCGCGAGGCGCTGTTGTACTACGCCGGGCTGCTGATGTCCCGGCAGCGCTCGGCCCTGGCGCTGCAGCAGCTGCTGGAGGACTATTTCGGCCTTCCGGTGGAGGTGGGGCAGTTCGTGGGCGCCTGGTATCCGCTCGAGGTCCGGGTGCGAACCTACGTCGACGACGAGCCCCCGCCCGGCAGCGCGCCGCTCGGGCTCGGCAGTGTGGTGGGCGACGAGCTGTGGGACCAGCAGGCCAGGGTGCGGCTCCGGTTCGGTCCCCTCACCCGCTCCCAGTTCGACTCGTTCCTGCCCCGTGGCTCGGCCTACAAGGCCTTGCAGGAGCTGGGCCGGGTCTACGGCGGCGACGGCATGGACTTCGAAGTGCAGCTGGTGCTGCGGCGGCAGGACGTGCTCCCGACCATGCTGGGGGCCGAGCCGGAGACCCGGCTGGGACAGGGCACCTGGCTCAAGACCCGCGCGTTGGACCGCGATCCCGACGATACCATCCTCACCCTGCAGTGAGAAGGAACGGCCCGCGATGAACGTGAATCTCAAGTCCCTGGTGGGCAAGCTGAACTCGGAGGCGCGCGGCGCCCTGGAAGGAGCGGCGGGGCTCTGCCTTTCCCGCACGCACTACGACGTGGAGATCGAGCACTACCTCATGAAGCTGCTCGACCGGACCGACGGCGATGTCGCCGCGATCCTGCGGCATTTCGGGGTCGACCGGTCGCGCCTGACCACCGAGCTCACCCGGAGCCTCGACCGGCTCAAGAGCGGCAACGCCCGCAACCCGGCCATCTCACCCAGCGTGGTCAAGATGTTCAGCGAGGCCTGGCTGCTCGCCTCGGTCGACCTGGGCGACAGCCAGGTGCGCACCGGGCACACCCTGCTCGCCCTCGCGGGGAACGAGGAGCTGAGCCGGATGATCGGCGAGGTGAGCAAGGAGTTCGGCAAGATCCAGCCCGAGGCGCTCCGCAAGGACTTCGAGGCCGCGGTGGCCGACTCGACCGAGCAGACCTCGGCTCCGTCCGGCGCGGGGGACGCCGGTGCTGAGGGCGCGGCCAAGAAGCCCGGCGGGAAGACTCCCAACCTCGATGCCTATACCGTGGATCTCACCCAGCGGGCCCGGGATGGGAAGGTGGACCCGGTACTGGGGCGCGATTTCGAGATCCGCCAGGTGGTGGACGTGCTCACCCGCCGGCGGCAGAACAATCCGATCCTGGTGGGCGAGGCCGGCGTCGGCAAGACCGCGGTGGCCGAGGGCTTTGCCCACCGGATCGTGACCGGGGACGTCCCCCCGCCGCTCCGGAACGTCACCATCAAGACACTGGACCTGGCCTTGCTGCAGGCTGGGGCCGGAGTGAAAGGGGAGTTCGAGAACCGGCTCAAGGGACTGATCGAGGAAGTCAAGAACTCGGTGATCCCGATCATCCTGTTCATCGACGAGGCCCACACCATGATCGGCGCCGGTGGCGCCGCCGGCCAGGGCGACGCCGCCAATCTGCTGAAGCCGGCGCTGGCCCGGGGTGAGCTGCGGACTATCGCGGCCACCACCTGGTCGGAGTACAAGAAGTACTTCGAGAAAGATCCGGCGCTGGCCCGGCGATTCCAGCTGGTCAAGGTGGAGGAGCCCAGCGAAGAGGTCTGCAAGCTGATGCTCCGGGCCGGCGTGGGGGCGCTGGAGAAGCACCACAACGTGCGCATCCTGGACGATGGTCTGGAAGCGGCGGTGAAGCTGTCGCACCGCTACATCGCCGACCGGCTGCTGCCCGACAAGGCGGTGAGCGTGCTGGATACTGCCTGCGCCCGCCTGGCGCTGGGTCAGAACACCACCCCGCCCGCGGTGGAGGACGCCCAGCGGCTGCTGGACGATCTGGCGATTCAGTCGCGGGTGCTGGAGCGGGAGGCCACGGTCGGCGCCGACCACAGCGAGCGGCTCGAGGCGATCGCCAAGCTGCGGACGGCGACCGAGGCCCAGCTCAAGGAGCTCACCGCGAGATGGGAGAAGGAACGCGGTATCGTGGAAAAGATCCGCGCCGCCCGCGAACATCTGGAGCAGACCCTGACCAGCTCGGGCCCGGGCCGTGCGTCGAAGGTGGGCCGGAACCCCATCGAGCTCAAGCAGGAGCTCGAGACCCAGGAGAAGGAGCTGGAGAAGCTGCAGGGCGATGCCCCGCTGGTGCGGGTGTGCGTCGACGGCAGCCTGGTGGGCGAGGTGATCTCCGGCTGGACCGGGATCCCCACCGGCAAGATGGTGACCGACGACATGAGCGTCGCGCTCAAGCTGGAGCAGCACCTGGCCAAGCGGGTCATCGGCCAGGACCACGCCATGCTGTACATCAGCAAGCGAATCCGGACCTCCAAGGTGGGGATCGAGGATCCTGGCAAGCCGATCGGCGTGTTCCTGCTGGTGGGGCCGAGCGGCGTGGGAAAGACCGAGACCGCACTGGCGCTGTCCGACCTGCTCTACGGCGGCGAGCACAACCTGATCACCATCAACATGTCGGAGTTCCAGGAGGCCCACACCGTTTCCACCCTAAAGGGCTCGCCGCCGGGCTACGTGGGCTACGGCGAGGGCGGAGTCCTGACCGAGGCGGTGCGGCGCCGGCCCTACTCGGTGGTGCTGCTGGACGAGATCGAGAAGGCCCACCCCGACGTGCTGGAACTCTTCTTCCAGGTGTTCGACAAGGGCCGCCTGGATGACGGAGAAGGCCGCTCCATCGACTTCAAGAACTGCATCATCGTACTCACCACCAATTGCGGCACCGACACGCTAATGAAGCTGTGCGCCGATCCGGAGACCATGCCCGACGATCAGGGCCTGGCCAAGGCGCTCAAGCCGGAGATGGACAAGGCCTTCAAGCCGGCCTTCCTGGGCCGCACCGTGATCATCCCCTTCTTCCCGATCCGGGACGAGAACCTCAAGCAGATCATCCGGCTCAAGCTGAACAAGATCCAGCGGCGGCTGTACCAGGTGCACCGGATCGAGCTGCTCGCCCAGCCGGAGATGATCGAGGAAGTGGCCCGCCGCTGCACCGAGGTGGAAAGCGGCGCCCGGAACGTGGACAACATCCTCACCAACACCCTCCTGCCCGAGGTCTCCACCATGCTGCTCGGCACCATGGTGGCGGGCCATAAGCCGACCACCATCCGGGTGGGGGTAGGGGAGGGCGGGGCGTTCACCTATCAGCCGGAGGGCGAGCAGCCGGTCGGTGCCCGGGCCGGGTGAGAAGGGAGGCCCCCCCGCTGCGTAGCTCTGACACAGGACCTCCGGGGATCCGGGCCGGCGGTACCACAGACTCGGCGGGGGGAGCGGCGGGAGCGGCGGGAGCGGCGGGAGCGGCGGGAGCGACGGAAGCGGGGGGAGGGGCGGGGCACGCGGGGGACGGGCCGGGGGTCACCCCCCGCGGCAGCAAAAGCACCCCCCCCCCCCCCCCCCCCCCCGGCCCCCACAGCGCGCG
>JBGQJV010000074.1:0-18515 GCA_041499215.1 Gemmatimonadota bacterium
GAAGCTGGCACGGAACAGCCAGGTGCGAACCTGCGGCTGGGTGAGAAAATCCTGGGTCGTGAAGTTGTTCTGGCCGGCGCTCTGCACCTCCGGATCCACCCCGGAGTAGCCGCTGGCGGTCGCCAGATTGCGGCCGGCCACGGTGAACCGCGCCGCGCTGGCCCTGAGCAGCCGGGCAAAGCTCTGCGGCGCCGTGAACGTCAGCGACACCTCTCGGAGCTTCAGGAATTCGCCCTTCTCGACGTAGCCGTAGGTGGTCTGCGTCGGGCTGAAGCGCCGGGCGACCGCGGCCGCCTGCTCCGCGAGCGGAGTCTTGGGATCATGCAACGCGCGGCAGTTGTTGCCGGTGGCGGTGCAGCGGAACGCCTCGGTGTTATTGAAGATGTAGTTGCCGCCGCGATAGTCGAGCTGCACCCCCAGGCGGAACATGCCCCGGAAGGTGGTGAACGCCGGCCGGAAGGCGAATTCCCGGGTCGGCAGCACCGATCCGATGAACACCGGACTCGCCCCGAAGGTCATCTCGGAGAGGGCGATGATCCCGTCGCCGTTCGCGTCGCTGTAGGTATAGGGGAAGTCCCAGAACCCGCCCAGGGGATAGTCGGGCTGGTGCCGCTGGTTGCCGAACACGATCGGCGGAATCGACGAGCCGTTGTCGTCCTTGCCCAGGGTCCGGAGGTTGTTCTTGAGAATGGACCCCGTGAAACGCAGCTCGAGGCTGGACCCGCCGATCGGGAACGTCCCGGTCAGGGCAAGCTCGGCGCCGTAGTTGCGGACCGAACCGAGATTCTCCACCCGGGTGGTGGGGCCTCCCGATGAGGGGGGCAGAACCCGGCTGAGGAGGATGTCGTCGGTGATCTTGTTGTAGTAGGTGAACTCGACGCCCAGCCGGTCACGCAGCATGCCGGCGTCGAACCCGAGTTCAATTTCCTTCGACCGCTCGGGCTTGAGGCCGGAGAGACCAATGCCGCCGACCGTGATCGCGCTGAGCGAGGAGCCATCCACCGCGGCCGAAACCGGGGTGGCGTAGGTAAGCCCGTCGAGCGCGCCTGGCTGCCGGCCGGCCTGGCCGTACGCCCCCCGGAGCCGGAGGGTGGAGAGCAACGAGGTCTTGGGGAAGAATCCCTCGTCCGACAGGAAGTAGGAGACGCTGAGCTTCGGGTACTTGATCACGTCGAAGTTGGCCCCGAAGGCGCTGTTGTCGTCCACCCGGAGCCCCGCCGTAACGAACAGCCGCTCCTTGAGACTCACCAGCTGCTCCACGTATGCGCCAATCGTCCGCACGTCGGTGGTGGTCTCCGTGGCGGTCAAGGTCGCGGCCCCGTCGATGTCTTGGCTGCCCGGCGCGAGTCCCTGACCCACGGCGGTGTTCTGGTAGAACACGTCCTTGAAGAACTGGCCGCCCACCGAGGTCCGGCCGGCCAGGGCCCGGGTGAACCGGTAGTTGGCGGAACCGCCCACGTCCACGGTGTAGGACTTGAGCGCCGTGCGATTGTCCGCCTTGGTGCCGAGCGGGGTGGTACCGAACGCGGGACCCAGGTTGGTCGGATCGAACTGCACGTCGGTCCGGTTGGCGATGTCGTAGCCCACCGTCGCGTGGGTGTTCAGGAAGGAGACCGGACGCCAGGTGGTGGTGACCCCACCGGTGAGGCGCTCGATGTTCTGCGAGCGGAGCAGGGAGAAGATCTCCCCTGGGCGGAAGAAGCCCCACCCTCCGTTGGGATCGCCGTTGCCGTTCAGCGCCACGGTGTCCACCGGGCTGCCTTTGCCGAAATACCCGCTCGGCAGCACACCCAGGACGTTGTTGTCATTCTGGGGCAGGCGCAGGTTGCTCGACGTGTAGCCGGCGGAAACCGTGACGTCGGCCCGGGAGGAGACCTTCGCATGCACGTTCGCCCGCACGCCGTATTTCCTGAGGTAGTTCGGCCGGATCACGTTGTCCGGCAGATCGCCCGTGGAGATCCCGCGGGCCTTCGCCAGCCGCGTCTGTTCGCCGTCGCCCAGTTTGAGGGTTCCGGTCTGACCCGAGAACAGGCCGGAGACGAAGTAGGTGACCTGATCGCTGCCCCCGCTCGCCTGCAGGTTGTACTGCTGGCGGTAGCCGCTGCCGATCGGCGTGGTGGACGGGTTCTCCAGCACATTGAAGGAGGCGATGCTGTCCTGGGTGCAGGTCGCGGCGGCGACCTGAGTCAGCAGGCAGGTCGCCCGCACCGGCGTCGCGCTGGTATCGTGCCGGAAGGAGGTGAAGTTGGTCGGGTAGCTGTTGTTGTCGGTGATCACCCCCTGCTCCACCGAGGCCGACCACCGGGTCGGGCCGGGACGCCCCTGCTTGGTGGTGATCTGCAGGATGCCGCTCGACCCCTCGGTGCCGTACAGCGTCGCGGCCGCGGCGCCCTTGACGATCTGGATGTTGTCGATCTCCTCCGGGGTCAGGTCGTCCAGCCGGGACGGCGCCTGCCCACCCGTGCCCACCGAGAGCGAGGCGGTGCCCAGCGGCGATACCCGTATCCCGTCGACGAACAGCAGCGGATCGTTGGACAGCGAAACACTGCTGGCACCCCGGATCCGGATCCGGGTCCCGGCCCCCACCGTGCCACTGCTGGGCAGCACGTTCACGCCGGCCGACTTGCCGATCAGCAGGTCGGTGACGCTGCGCCCGGCCGAGTAGGTCACGACGCTGTCCGCCGAGACCTTGTCGATCTTGTGGCCCAGTTCCACCGACCGCTGTTCCCCTAACGCGGTGACCACCAGCTCCTCGAGCTGGTAGGGCGTTGCGGTCAGGGAGATCGTCATTTCGCTGGTCTCGCCGGCCACCACCTCCACAGGGAGGCGTTGCGAGGCGAACCCGATGGCGATCGTGACCACATCGTGACTCCCGGCCGGCACGCCGCGGATTGTAAACCGCCCCTCGCTGCCCGACGTCGCCCGCAGGGCCGTACCCAGGATGGCCACCTGCGCCCCGACAATGGGGGAGCCGTTGCTCGCATCCTGGATCTGACCTCGGACAATGCCTTGCGACTGCTGCGCTCCGGCTGGAGTGCCCGCCAACAGCAGGACGAGTCCCCCAAGCGCTGCCAACGAAAGCACTCGCGCTCGCATGATGGTTCCCTCCGGGTGGCCTCCACTGCATGGCCATGCCGCCCCCGGCGAGTGGGTGGGGGCGGAAATGCGACCGGGACGGGCACACGGCCCGCAGCGGAAACGCCAACCTGATGTGTGGGGTCGGGAGACACGAAGGTCCATCGCCGGCGGCCCTTCGAGCGATGGGTGGCGCGCGCCTCCCGATATGGTGGACGCGGCCCGTCTGTCGGGCCGGTCCGGCGCGCCGCCCTTACCGTACACGCTGGCTGGATTTCGTCAATACCGGGCTTCTACGGAACGGCTTGAATCGGGACGGATGTAGCGGATCGTGCCGGGCCCTGTCAGGCGTCTGGCCCCTCCAGTACGCGGGTCTCCCCATGGGCCAGAAGCCACAGCCGGGACGGGTCGCGTCCGGCGTCGGCCCATACCTGACGGGTGCGCCTGGGAGGCTCGTCCATCGGCTCATCGGTGAGTTTGAACGTGCCCCAGTGGATCGGGACCAGCACAGATGTTGCCCCATCGGCTCCCGCCCTTCCCGCTCTTCCCGCCCCTTCCGTCTCTCCCGCCGTTCCATTCGCCACTTCGCCGAAGGCTCGAACCGCCTCCTCCGGGTTCATGTGCACCACCCGCATGAACCAGCGCGGTTCGTAGGCCCCCACAGGCAGCAGCTGTAGATCGAATGGCCCCAGACGGCGGCCGATCTCCGCGAATTCCGGATGATAGGCAGTGTCGCCGGCAAAGTACGCCGCACGGGAGCCGACCCGTACGGTGAAACCGCACCACAGCGTGCGGTTGCGGTCGTGCACCCCACGGGCGCTGAAGTGCTGGGCCGGCGTGGCCGCCACCGACGCCGTCCCGATGGGGTGCGCATCCCACCAGTCGAACTCGGTCACGCGGGACACTCCCAGGCGGCGGAGCAGCGTCGCCAGCCCCAGCGGCACGCACCACTCGATCCGAGGCTGTTGCTCGGCCAGCGCTCGAACCGTCCGGGCATCGAGATGATCGTAGTGATTGTGAGACAGCAGGACGAGGTCCACCGGCGGCAGGCTATCGACCGGCATCGGCGCCGGCACCCAGCGTCTGAGCCTCCCGGCCGGTATCGGAGAGGCGTACTCCCCCCAGATCGGATCCGTCAGTACGGTGCAACCCGCAAACTCCAGCAACGTCGTGGAATGGCCCATCCAGGTGATCGCCAGATCGCCTGCCGTGCGCACCTGCCCGAGCCTCGGCGACATGACCGGAAACACCGAGGAATCGGGATCCGGTGGAGGCCGCCGGGTCGTGTGACGCTCGGCGAACCAGCGCAGCAGGTTGGCAAGTCCCTTCGGCTCCGCGCCGGGCCAGGGGTTTCGAAACCCGCCCGCGGGGACATGATGGGGCGATTCAGGCATGGCGTCGAGTCTGAAGGTTCGCGGATCGGGTAAGGGGTCGTCTGCCGCCGGAACTAGAAGGGGAAGAGTATCCCCTTGTCCTTGAGCCTCTCGAACCTTGCCGCCGAGAACCGGTACAGCCGCGCCGGTCGGGATGGACCCTGGCGGCGGTGCTCTTTGAGCGGGGTCAGGATGCCCAGCAGGTCAAGCTTGCGGCGGAAGTTCCGCTTGTCGAGCGGTCGGCCCAGGATTGTCTCGTAGACCTGCTGCAGCTCGGTGAGGGTGAAGCTCTCCGGCAGGAGCTGGAATCCCACCGTGGTGTACTCGAGCTTGTTGCGGAGCCGCTCGTGGGCGTAGCGCAGGATTTTGGCGTGGTCGAACGCCAGCTCCGGCAGGCCATCCATCGGCCACCAGCGGGCCTCCGCCGCATCACTCCCCGCCTGGATCTTCCGCTCCGGCGAAATGAGGGCATAGTAGGCCACGGTCACCACCCGGCCACGCGGGTCCCGGGCCGGCTCCCCGAAGGTGTACAGCTGCTCCAGGTATACCTCCCGCACGCCGGTCTCCTCCTCGAGTTCCCTCCGGGCCGCCTGCTCCAGCCCTTCCTCGGGCAGAACGAACCCGCCCGGAATCGCCCAGGCTCCCTCGAACGGGGGAATACCGCGCCGCACCAGCAGGACGCCGAGCCGGCCGTCCTGGATGGTGAAGATGACCACATCGACGGTGACGCGGATGTCGCTCATGCGGCCCTGGGAAGTACCAGTCTCGCCTGCTGCGCCGCGGTGCGGACCTGCACCGTAGCGCCGGCGTTGAAGTCGAGGAAGTCCTGCTCCATCCCGTCGCTGAAGATTACTCCTCCCGAAGGCATCCGCGACTGCAGAACCAGCTCCTCGCCGGGCTCCAGCAGGCCGGCGACAAGGTTCGCCTGAGACTGACGGCTCGGGAACGGCTCGCGCACCGCGAAGAGCAGACGGGGGTCCTCCCAGGCCAGCCGCACCGGTGTGCCGGCCCGGCCGCCGGTAAAGGCGGCCACTCCGGCCGCCATCGCAAACACGGACGACATCCATCCGGTGGAACCGACGCCGGTGGAGACCAGGACGCCGCTCGACGACTGGCTCTCCTCCTGCCTGCGCCAGCGGACCTGATAGCGCGCCGAAACGTGACTCCTGGCCCCGATGAACAGATCATTGAACCCCAACAGCCGCTGGCCGTCCTTCAGCCTGGCCTCCGCCAGCGTTACCGGACGGACCGGTGCATCCCCACGGAGCAGGCTTTCCACCCCGCCCCGGACCTGATTCAGCCCGAACGGCATCAGGATCCCATCGAAGCGGGCCGGGTCGGGGTTCACCGCCACGATCGGCTGGCTGCCTACGTACTTCGCGGTGTTTGCCACCAGGCCGTCCTGCCCCAGCGTCACCACCAGATCGCCCGGCCCGAAGCTATAGGTCGGCACCAGGCTCCGGTCCAGGAACTGCCGGGGAAGGCCGAGGTCGAGGGCGCGGCGCAGCCGCTCCAGCGCCCGGGTGTAGGCATCGTGCTCCGCCTGGTATTCGGCGAAGTTCCCGCTCGAATGATCGAGGTAGAACTTGGCCTGGCCCGGCGTATTGAAGCGGGCAACCAGGTCGTCGAGTCGCGTCCGCCGGGTCACGATCACCAGTTTCTCGGCCTGCCAGGTCACTTTCGCTCCGAAGTCAGGAGAGAGCCCAGCAGCTCCGGGGTCACGTTCAGCTGGCCGATCTTGCCGGCATTCTCGGCCAATTCCCGAAACGCCAGGCCAAACAGCACCTTCGGATCGTTGCCACCGGCACTGATGGCCATCAGCGTGCGCCAGTCCATCGCACGGATCGGCTCGAGCGTGGCGTTGAGGGCGTAGGCCCGGGCATCGGCATCCTGCCGCTCGTTGGCCGAGCGGCGCTGGATCAGGCCCGCGCGCTGTTCCTCGAGCGCGATGTCCGCCCCCATCTTGGTCTCCCGGATCAGCCGCTGCTTCTCCTGTACCGCGATCTCGGTGCTCAGCTCGTTCTCCTTGATCCGCCGCTCCTGTTCCACCGCCGCGTTACGGCGGGCGTAGATCGCCTCGTCCGACTCCCGCTGGAGCCCCTCCCTGGCCTCCGCCTCCAGGGCCCGGGCCATCTCCGGCGTCGGTCGAACCGACGCTATGGCCAGGTCCAGCACCTCCACTCCCAGCCGGACGACCGATTCAGCCGCGCCGAGGCCGGTGCGCACGGTCGAGGTCAACTGCTCCACTGTGCCGAGGGCCTCGCGCAGGGTCTGCCGCTCCAGGATCGCACGGGCCAGGGTCTGGGTGGCCTGCACCAGCCGTTCGGGGAGCTTCTCGGGATCGTCCGACCGGTAGCCGCCGCGCGGGGTAATGGAATAGTCCAGCAGCGCCGCCAGCTCCCGCGGCCGCGCGATCCGGTAGGTGAGCCGGCCCTGCACGGTGACCTGCTGGAAGTCGGCCGTCACCTCGGCGAACGCGAAGGGGAGGTCCGCACTCGCCAGCGGCACGGCGACCAGGGTGGACCGGGGGAGCCAGTAGAAGAAGGAGAGACCGGGGCCCTCCCGCCGGAGTCGGCCGCCACTGTAGTGGAGGAGGTAGGTGGTAGGTGCCGCCTTCATGTACCCGAGCATGGTGCCCATCCTGGTTTATAGTGTAACTGCGACACTAATATGGTGTCTCTGGTACACTAACACAAGAGCTCCTGGCCAGGAGGGGGCGCGCGGGAGCTTGACACCGGGAGCACATGATATTTGATTATCCGGATAGTAGGATTGACCAAGGAGTGCTGTGGGAACCACGATCGTCAACCGGCTGCAGGCGCTCGCCGACTCTACCCGGAGTCGGCTCCTCCTGCTGCTCGAGCGTCGCGAACTCACAGTGGGGGAGCTGTGTCAGGCCTTGCAGCTACCCCAGTCGACGGTCAGCCGGCATCTCAAGGTGCTGGCGGACGATGGCTGGGTGGTGCCCCGGGCCGATGGGGCCAGCCGGCTCTACCGCATGACCGTCGCCGACCTCGACGCTGGCGCCCGACGGCTGTGGCAGGTGGTGCGCGAGCAGGTGGAGCCCTCCCCGGCCGCGGCCCGCGATGCGGAGCGCCTCCGGGGCGTCCTCGCTGAGCGGCGCTCCCGGTCGGAGGAGTTCTTCGCCTCGGCCGCCGGCCAGTGGGATCGGCTCCGGGTGGAGCTGTTCGGGAGTCGCACCGAGTTGCTTCCCCTCCTTGGACTGCTGGATCCGGCGTGGACCCTCGCGGATCTGGGTTGTGGAACCGGACTACTCACCCAGATGCTCGCCCCGTTCGTGCACCGGGTCGTGGCGGTGGACGCCTCGGCCGCGATGCTGCGCACGGCCCGCGCCCGGGTGGGTGACCTCCCCAACGTCGAGATCCGCCGGGGCGAGCTGGAAGCACTCCCGATCGAGGACCGGACGCTCGATGCAGCCTTCCTTGTGCTGGTCTTGCCCTATGTGGCGGACCCGGCCGAGGTCGTCGCCGAGGCGGCTCGGGCCCTGCGGCCCGGTGGCCGACTCCTGGTCACCGACCTGATGCCGCACGAACGTTCGGAGTATCGTCAGACCCTCGGGCATCAGTGGCAGGGCTTCGTCGAGGAGCAGGTGCTCGGCTGGTTCAAGGCGGCAGGTCTGACCGGCGGTATCTACCGGTCGCTGCCCCCGGAGGCGAGCGCCAAGGGTCCGCTGCTGTTTACGGCCTCCGCGAGACGGGGACAGTGAGAAGTGCGAAGTGAGAAGTGAGAAGTGAGAAGTGAGAAGTGAGAAGTGCCGAGGGTCGTGGGGGCGAGGTTAGCTGTCAAGCACAGAACAGGCGCCCATCAGGGCGCGGATGCCGAGCAAGGGCTTTAGCCCTTGAAAGAACAACGATGCCGAGACTGGTCGCGAGTCCAACGGTGGTCCCCGCCGCGGGGAACCCTCCCAAGCGGATCGAGGAATACGTGGGGCGGGTCAATACCGGACACACGGCTGTCAGCGTGGCGCGGATGGTCTCCCCCTCGGGGTGGGTCGAGCCGGGTCAGCGGCCGGAATTCGAGGAGCTGACCGTGGTTCTGCGGGGGATGCTGCGGGTGGTGCACCAGGGCGGAGTTCTTGACGTCCGCGCGGGCCAGGCGGTCATCACCTCCCCGGGCGAATGGGTGCGCTACAGCACGCCGGAACCAGACGGTGCGGAGTACGTCGCCATCTGCCTGCCGGCATTCTCGATGGGGATGGTACACAGGGATACGTGAGACGGGAGACGTGAGACGGGAGACGTCGCGAGGGCTGGTAACACGGTGAGACTTGTCAAACGAAGAACCAGCGCCCTTCAGGGCGCGGATGCCGAGCAAGGGCTTTAGCCCTTGAAAATTTCCGACGAAAGGACCGTGAGTATGGCCACGAGCGCGACGCTGATGCACCCATTCCAGGCGACCCGGGATGCAGGCCGCGAGCCGTTCAAAGTGAAGGACCTCTCGCTGGCGGAATTCGGCCGCAACGAGATTCGGCTGGCGGAGTACGAGATGCCCGGTTTGATGGCGATCCGGCGGGAGTACGCCGGCCGGCATCCGCTCGCCGGCGCCAAGATCATGGGCTCGCTGCACATGACGGTTCAGACCGCGGTGCTCATCGAGACACTGGTCGAACTCGGGGCCGACGTGCGCTGGGTGAGCTGCAATATCTTCTCGACCCAGGATCACGCCGCCGCCGCGGTAGTGGTCGGCAAGGACGGCACGACCGACCACCCGCAGGGCACTCCGGTCTACGCCTGGAAGGGAGAGACCCTGGAGGAGTACTGGTGGTGCACCGACCAGGGGTTGATGTGGCCGGACGGGAGCGGGCCCAACCTCCTGCTGGATGATGGCGGCGACGCGACGCTGCTGGTGCACAAGGGCGTGGAGTTCGAGAAGGCGGGGAAGGTGCCGGCCTTCAACCAGGCGAGCGACACGGAGGAGTGGGGCGTGATTCTGGGGCTGCTGCGGCAGGAGCAGAGGCTCCACCCCGGCCGGTGGACGGGCGTCGCCCGCGACCTGCGGGGCGTGTCGGAAGAGACCACCACAGGGGTGCACCGGTTGTACGAGATGATGAAGGCGGGGACCCTGCTCTTCCCGGCGATCAACGTCAACGACTCGGTGACCAAGAGCAAGTTCGACAACCTCTATGGCTGCCGGCATTCGCTCACCGACGGCATTCTGCGCGCGTCCGACGTGATGCTGGCCGGCAAGGTGGCGGTGGTCCTGGGCTATGGCGACGTGGGCAAGGGTTGCGCCCAGGCCCTCAAGGGCCAGGGGGCACGAGTGATCATCACCGAGATCGATCCGATCTGCGCCCTGCAGGCGGCCATGGAGGGCTATCAGGTCACCACCCTCGAACACGTGGTGGAGACGGCCGACATCTTCATTACGGCCACCGGGAACAAGCAGATCATCTCGGCGGAACACATGGCCCGGATGAAGGACAAGGCGATCGTGGGCAACATCGGCCACTTCGACAACGAGATCGACATGGCCGGCCTGAAGCGTGTGAAGGGCGTCAAGCGGGTGAACATCAAGCCGCAGTACGATGAGTGGGTGTTTCAGGACGGCCACAGCGTGCTGATCCTGGCCGAGGGACGGCTGCTCAATCTGGGCTGCGCCACCGGTCACCCCAGCTTCGTGATGTCGTCCTCGTTCACCAACCAGGTGCTGGCCCAGATCGATCTGCACCTGCATGCCCAGGGCAAGCCGACCGTCTCGGGCACGGCGTACAACGAAAAGAAGGTGTACACCCTGCCCAAGAAGCTGGACGAGAAGGTGGCCCGCCTCCACCTGGACAAGCTGGGTGTCAAGCTCACCCGGCTCACCTCGGAGCAGGCGGAGTACATCGGCGTGCCGCTGGACGGGCCGTACAAGGCGGAGCACTACCGGTACTAGACGCAGCAAAAGGACCGGCAGCCCCATGCAAAGGCCCGTACGATCGTACGGGCCTTTGCATTTCCCGGGAGCCGATTTCCGAACCCCTGCGAAGCATGTCGTTTCCGGTGGGGAGACCGCGTTCTAGGTAATGGGGGACCGTCGCAATCCGGGGTGGCACAGGCAGGCAAATGTCAGGAGGGAAGCATGGGAGTCACGGGCGTCACGTTGCGAGTGTACGGTCAGGTGCTGCTGCTGCCTGACTCCCACGGGAGAAAGCGCCGCTTGGCAAATGCCGACGTGAAGCTGACCGCGCTGGAGTCCACCCCGACCGGGTTCACGCGGATCCGCGCGATCACCAATCCGATTCTGGTGGGGACTAACGCGGACGGCAGGTTCGATCAGCGGACCGACTGGGGCCCGATCGGCGCCGGACCCTCGCTGCCCGAACCCGAGGCCTTCGATGTGGAGGTCACCGACCCGGACAGCGGCACGATTGTCGTGGGCGAGCGGATGTTCTCGAACGGGGACGACATGGTGATCAATTCCGGCATCGCCCCTGACGAGCAGCCCCTCGCGAGCGCTCTAGGCCGCGACTTCACCGAGGTTCGGGACCTCGCCGGATTCCTGGCCGCGGGCCTGGCCGCGCCGGACAAGCTGGGCCAGGTCAGCCTGTCCCGCCCGTTCCTCGAGCCGAAGGACAGCCGGTCGCCGACTGCGGCCGAGAAGCTGTTCCGTCATTTCGGAACCCTGCTCGACCGGCTGCAGACGCTCAGCCTCGAATATCGCAGTCGCTCCCCCGGATTCGACCGCAACCACGTCGACCTCATGGTTCCCATGGGGTTCCAGCCGCTGGAAAAGCAGATCGTCGCCACCCTGCACTGGCACCCCCGCCTTTCCGCGGCCGAACGGGTGACGAAGATGGTCTCTTCCTACGCGGGCTCCGACGTCACCGAGGAAGTACTGCGCCGGAATGTTTCACGCCTCGTCAACATGCTCAGCAAGATCCTGAGCCTCCCGGTCGAGTACCAGCCGAACTCGTATCTCTGGGAAGACATGGCGGTCATTCTGACGCTCTTCACCGGCATCGGGCTGGTGGCGCAGAGAAACCACATCGTCTGGGCCGACTTCCAAAGCAACTCCGACGGGCGGGAGCTCATTCTGAGCACGCTGTGAGGCGATGAGTACCGGCCCTGGTCGCGGGTCATCTTCAACGCCCGCAACCGGGGTTCCACCCCCGACGCCACTGGTCCCTTGACCATCCCGGGGTAACTTAGGTCGGAGACCACCCCGACCGTCGTGACACTCTCGCAGAGACTCCTGGGCCAGACTCTGGCCGCGCGCTACCGGCTCGACCGCGAGGTCGGGCACGGTGGCATGGCCACGGTCTTCCTGGCCCAGGATCTCAAGCACGGCCGTCCCGTGGCCCTCAAGGTGATGCGCGAGGAAATCGCGATCACCCTGGGGGTCGACCGCTTTCTGCAGGAGATCGGGATCGCGGCGCGGCTGCAGCATCCGCATATCCTGCCGCTGTTCGACTCCGGTGAGGTGGGCGGGGTCCTGTACTACGTGATGCCATACGTGGAGGGCGAGACCCTGCGCGGGCGGCTCACCCGGGAGCGCCAGCTCCCGGTCGAGGATGCCTGCGCCATCGCCCGCCAGATCGCCGGCGCCCTGGCCTACGCCCACAGCCAGGGGGTGATCCACCGCGATATCAAGCCGGAGAACATCCTGCTCTCCGCCGGAGTGGCGGTGGTCGCCGACTTCGGTATCGCCAAGGCGGTGACCGTGGCGACGGCGGACACCTCCGCGGGTATGGCAGTCGGCACTCCGGCCTACATGAGCCCGGAGCAGGCCGGCGGCGAAGTGGTCGATGGACGCAGCGACCAGTACGCGCTGGCCTGTCTGCTGTTCGAGATGCTCACCGGAAATCCGCCGTTCACTGGCCCCTCGGTCCAGGCCATCATTGCCCGCCAGATGGCGGATCGGCCGCCCTCGCTCCGCGTGGTGCGGGCGGCGGTCTCTCCCACGCTCCAGCGGGTGGTTGAGCGCGCCCTGGCCAAGGCGCCGGCGGACCGGTTCGCCACGGTGTGGCAGTTCGGGGAAGCGATCGCCCTGGCGGTGACCGCCGAAGGTCCCCGGGTGCCGCTGATGCTGGAGGCGGCCACCACACCCCTCGGGCAAGAGCGTGGCTCCCCCTCCAACCCGAATCTCGGGCAGGTGGTCCATAAGACCTGCAACCGCTGGCAGCAGGTGAATGCCTTCGATGCCTTCTTCCGGGCGAGCCGGCAGTCACACCCTGGCAGACCCATGGTGGTGGTGATTCATGGGGAGGAGGGCGAAGGCCACGAGAGCCTGATCGAGCGGCTGCTGGCCACCCGGGTCGCGCACCTGGCGGACCAGCTGGGAGGACGGGAGCGCGGGGTTGTGCCCCGCATCCGGGCACACTGGCCCGTGGGCGATTCTCTCGACGTTCGCCAGCGGGATCTCGCCATCGGCCTATTCCGGGAGGCGGACCCGCGCTACCTGGGCGAGGACCTGTCGGCGGCGGCGCTTCGGACCTGCCGCCCGCTCGCCGTGGCACCCATCGTGGTCATCCAGCACGACCTTCGAGCCGAGCAGTGGGACGAGGCCACCACCAGGCTGCTGGGCTGGTACCTGAGCGAGTACTGGCACAGCTACCCAAGCGGAGAGGCCGGCCCGCAGTTCCTCATTCTCCTCAAGGTCGTGTATACCGCCCAGGAGCAGGTGCCCCGATGGCGCCGGTGGTTGGGACGGGGGCCCGCCGACAAGGTGCGGATTCGGCGGCAGCTGACCACCCTGCTGGCGGAACGGACCGCGAGCTGCCCCAGCCTGGTGCTGGCGGAACTGGCCCCGGTCACGGTCGAGGACGTCACCGACTGGTTCCACCGCAACGGCATCTATCTCTCCGAGCAGCGGCGCCGCGCCGCAGCAGAATCGCTGTTCCACCGGCGCGGCGCGCGCCGGCTGTCGGAGATCGAGCTTGCCCTCGAGAACATCCATCGTCAGTTCATCCAGGAACACCTGCTCGAGCGAGGCAGCCTGCCATGACCGCTGCGGAGGAATTCCGGCTCTACGCCGGTGACGGGTCCACGGTGACGGAGCGGCGGCTGACGGTGCCGCTTCTGGACGCGCCGGCCACGCTCGATGACCCGGCCGGCTACCTGGCCGAGGAGGGACTGCGCGACGCGGTGAACGTGGCCCTCGCGCTGGGGCAGCCGTTGCTGCTCACCGGGGAGCCGGGAACCGGGAAGACTCAGCTCGCGGCGAGCCTGGCCCATGAGCTGGGGCTGCCGGCGCCGTTCGTATTCAACACCAAGTCCACCTCGACCGCCCGCGACCTGTTCTACCGGTACGACGCCCTGCGCCACTTTCACGATGCCCAGTTTCATCCCGGGCAGTCCGCCGCCGAGACCTACGTGACCTACGAGGCCCTTGGCCTCGCCATCCTGCTGGCGATGGAACCGGCGGCGGCGGCGATGGTGCTGCCGGAAGCGCTGCGCGCACGGGGGCCGACCCGCTCGGTGGTGCTGATCGACGAAGTGGACAAGGCCCCGCGTGACCTGCCGAACGACGTGCTCAATGAAATCGAAGACATGGCCTTCGGCGTGCCGGAGACGGGACGCAGCTTCCGGGCAGAGCAGCGCTACCGTCCGATCCTGATCCTGACCAGCAACTCCGAGAAGACGCTTCCGGACGCGTTCCTGCGGCGCTGCGTGTTTTACCACCTCACCTTTCCGAGCCGGGAGCGCTTGCTCCAGATCGTGCAGCGCCGCCTCGGGCCGGCGGTCCGACTCTCGCCGGCCATGGTGGAGGAGGCGGTCCGCCACTTCGAGAAGATCCGGGAGGTGGGCCTCCGCAAGCGGCCGTCGACCGCCGAGTTTCTCGCCTGGCTCCGGGTGCTCGACCGGCTGGGGATCGACCTGACCAACCCCAAGCCGGGGCAGCGGGAGGCGATCGCGTTCAGCTACTCTATCCTGGCCAAGAGCCAGGAGGACCTGAAATACCTGCAGGAGCAGCTCCCGGCCTGAGCCGCCGATGACTACGGCCCCTGCGGTGCAGCCCGTTCTGCCATTCGCGGAGTTCCTCGAGGAGCTCCGGCGCCAGGGCTTCGTGATCGGGCTGGATCAGCATCTGCGACTGCAGCTCCTGCTCGACCAGCTGGCCGACAGCTGTCCTCCGGAGCGGCTCAAGACCCACCTGTGCCCCATCTTCGCCACCAGTCCCGAGGAGCAGGGGCGGTTCCACCGCGCCTTCGACCGGTTCTATCCGGCGTTTGCCACGGCAGGGGAAGAGTCGGAACGGGAGGCGCGGCGGTCGGCGGCGACCGAGTCGCTGATGCCAGAGCGGCGGGAGCCTGACGGCCTCCGCCGGCGGGTGCTGCTCGTCCTGGCGATTGCAGCCACACTTGCGGGCCTGGGATTCTGGTGGTGGAGTGCCCGGAAGGGGGAGCCGCCTCCCGCTCCCGCGGCGATCGACAGCGCTGCCGTGACTCCCCCGCCGATTGCCAGTGACACGGCGGTCGCTCCGGCTCCAGCCGCCGCAGACAGTGTTGCGCCACTCCCGACGCCGGCCCCGGAATCCGAGCCCGGGAGGGGTACGTTCTTCGCCCGGCATCGCACGGCTATCCGGTATCTCGCAGTTGTGCTCCCCTTCTTGCTCTTCCTGTTCAACGAATGGCGGCTGTACCGGCGGCGGCGGCTGGTGGTCGAGCGCCAGCGACGCCAGAAGCCGCCGTTCAGTTGGCCGGTACGCCTCGAGGCACCGGTCAACCCATTCACCGATTCGGAGGAGCTTCCAACCGCCGCCCGTCACCTCCGGCAGCGCGAAGCCGGCGAGGTCGAGCGGCTCTCGGTGGAGCAGAGCGTCAGCGCGACCATCGCGGCGCTGGGCTTCCCCACCTTTCGCTACAAGACCGATACCCGGATGCCGGAGTACCTCCTGCTGATCGAGCGGGAGGCGCATCGCGATCACCGGGCGCGACTGTTCCAGTCCCTGGCGCACGCGCTCGAGAAGGAGGGCGTCCACACCACGCGGTACTTCTACGACGGGGATCCGCGGGTCTGCGACCCCGAGGATGGACAGCATCACGAGCTCCTGGTCGACATCCGGCGGCGATTTCCCGGGTACCGGCTGTTGGTGTTCGGCACGGGAGCGCGCCTGGTCGACCCGCTGTCCGGCCGACTGCAGCCGTGGACGACGGATTTCCTGAGCTGGAGCGACCGGGCGCTGCTCACCCCCGAGAGCCCGTCGACCTGGGGCGTTCGAGAGCTGGCGCTGGCGCAGCACTTCGTGGTGTTACCGGCGACGACTCAGGGCCTGCTCGGCGTGGTCGATCACTTCCGCGGCCCGGTCCGGCCCGATCCACGGCGCTGGCAGGAGGATGATCCCGGGCCGGACACCCCGCGGCTCGACGACGGCGACCCCCTTCCACGGCTCCGATCCTTCCTGGGACAGAAGGTCTTCCGCTGGCTGTGCGCCTGCGCGGTGTACCCCGAGCTCCACTGGGACCTCACCCTGCACCTCGGATCGTTGCCCGAGCTGGGGCCAGGGCTGATCACGGAGGAGCATCTGCTCCGGCTGCTCCGGCTGCCGTGGTATCGTCAGGGCGCCATTCCGGATGAGGCACGCGCGCAGCTGATCGACCAGCTGACGGAGGCCGAAGAACGGGCGGTGCGTCAAGCCATCGTGGAGCTGCTGGAGCGGAACCCCGCCCCGGGGGACAGTGTCTCCGCCAACCGCTACGAGCTCAACCTGGTGGTGCAGCGGCTGGCACTGGGGCGGCGGGATCCGAAGCAGCGGGCCGAGGCCCTCAAGGAGTTGCGCGGCTTCCCGCGGCGGGAGCTGGTGCAGGACTTTGCGATGGTTCGGCTGCTGGAGGAAACGCCGTCGTCCCGGCTGGCGGTGATTCTGCCGCGGCGGTTCCGGCGGGTGTTCTACCGCGATGGGGTGCCGGCGTTCGGGATGCGCGCAGGCATGCGGGCGGCGCTGATCCTGCTGGTATTGGGGGCCGGGTGGCGCATCTCCGTGGCCCCGCCCGCGGGGGATTTCGTTCCCGTCGGGCCGACCGTATCGAAGGACGGTACGGTGCTGCTGCTGGTTGGCGAGAAGAGCTACCTCTTTGGGGTCGGGCGAGACCTGGGACCCGTTCGCTTCAGTGAGGTGGATGTGGTCGAGACCTTGTCCATCGAGCCCGAAAGCCTGGCCAGAATCGTACAGAGCAAAGTCCAGGTCGATACCATACGCGATGTCACGAAGACCAGGTTCAGGGTATTCACGTACCGGATGGACTCCATCGTGGGGCGCGCGCCCGGGCTGGGAACCCTGCGGGCACTGACAGCCGGCGGCAAAGAACTGCACTGGCCGATACGTGTCGAGTCACCCTCACTCGGCTTTGCAAATGACACTGTGGCGCTTTCCGTCGACGACATCAGGCAACTCAAGCTGGTCGTACCCACGCAGGAGAACCGGGATCTCCCCAGCGAACTGTCAGGGGGACTGCGCTGGACAACTAGCGATTCCAGCGTAGTGCGGGCCAGACCGGACGGAGTAGTTGAGGTCATCGGCCCCGGTGCTGCCCGGGTGACCGTGCGGCGTGACGGCCACGAAGCCTCCATCGCGATTTCGGTGGCAGAGCCCGTCACCGGCGTTGCGGTTGACCAGCGCCCAGCTGTGGAGCTGGTCCTCCGGGAGTACGCCCGCGCGCTTTCAGCGGGTGACCTTGAGGCGATGCTGGCCGTGTTCCCCGGGATGCCGGCGCAGATGCGTGACGGCTACAAGCAGATGTTCAAGCGCAATTGGGTGCTGGACACGAGCCGGTGGCGTTACCTGGATATCTCCGTCAACAACGGGACCGCACAGGCCCGGCTGGGCGGCTCGTCAGTGCTCCGCAACGAAAAGGGCAAGCCCCAGGAGGAGTCCCCGTTCCCGCGTGCTGCCAGCCTCGAGCGGGACCAGAAAGGTTGGCGCATCGTCGCGATCGACGGCAGCGAGCGCCCCTCGCCTCCTGGGCCGGTCGCGACCGGGACGGACTCAGGCCCAACCCCATGGATCGCCGGGCTGGCCGAACTCCGCGGCCTGGATTCTCTGAGGATCCGCGCCAGAGCGGGTGGAGCCGCGGCCCGGAAGGCGTACTTCGCAGCATTCGACAGCCTGCTCTACGCCCGCACCGCCGAACGGGTGCTGGAGAACATCCGCAGCTTCCCCGCGGTCCGTACCGACAGCAGCGACTACGCCTGGAGCTACGGGCTGTTGAAAGCGCACCTGATCACCACGTCCTACCCCGAGATGAGCACCGCCGATTTCCTGGTGCCGGTGCTGGAGGGGGCTTGGAGCCAGGGGCGTCCCCCGCTGAACGACGAGCGCATCCGGCTGGCGCGGGCGCAGTTCACGTTCTTCGCCGAAGAGCTGGCCCGGGGAAGGAACCCGTTACCGGACATAACCGACAGTTCGGCCGTGGGGAAGGCGCGCGCGTTCCTGCATCAATTCACAAACAGGGAACAGATCTACCAAATCATGCAGATGGAAGCGGCCAGGTCGGGCGCCCAGTCGTTCGACTTCGACCGAGCCTTCCCGAAAGCCGGCCAGGTCCTCACCGCGACCTTCGTGGTCCCGGCGGCATTCACCCGGCAGGGCTGGCGCTACATGCAGGACTCCGCCTTCAAGATGCCGGAGCGGTACTTCCAGGGCGAGGAGTGGGTCCTGGGCCAGAGGCCGAGCGAGCGGGAGCGCTACGCCATGGTCGATTCCATCCGGAACCGGTACCGCCGGGACTACGCCGACCGCTGGCGCGCTGTGCTGAGGGGAGCCAGGATGGCACCGTTCGCCAACCTCGCCGACGCCGCCCGGAAGCTGAAAGTCCTGGGCAGCAACACCTCCCCGCTCATGCAGCTGATCAACGCGGTGTCGCTCAACACCGCGGTAGACCCGGCCCTCGCCAGCACGATCTTCCAGCCGGCCCTGGTGGTGTCACCGCCCGATACGACCAGGCTGATCGCCGTGCAGACCAGACCGAATATGGGAGCACTGCAGGGGCTCGGAGCGGCGCTCGAGGCATTGGAAGCGGCCGGTCCGGCGGAGCGCGAGGGGCAGGCTCAGGAGGCCCGGAACCGGGTCGCTGCAGTCAAGAACGCTGCCCGCGCCGTCCACCTGGCCTTTGCCAGCGCGCCGAAC